>NZ_CP102798.1:3390040-3720054 GCF_028356935.1 Lysinibacillus sp. OF-1 | reverse complement strand
TTGGTAAAGGTGTTGTACTGGCGAAGGACACACCAAACTTTATTGCAAACCGCATTGGAACATATGGTTTACTGATCACATTACAGGAAATGTTAAAAGGTGGTTATTCAGTTGGTGAAGTAGACTCTGTAACAGGTCCACTTATTGGTCGTCCAAAATCTGCAACTTTCCGTACACTAGACGTTGTTGGTTTAGATACATTTATTCATGTAGCAAAAAATGTTTACGACCAAACAATAGGTGAGGAACAGCAAGTATTTGCAGTACCTGAGTTTTTACAAAAAATGGTTGAAAACGGCTGGTTAGGTGCAAAATCGGGTCAAGGTTTCTTCTTAAAACAAGGAAAAGAGATACTTGAGATTGATCCAACAACATTATCGTATAGTCCAGCGAAAAAGTTAAAAACAGCTTCTATTGAAATGGCGAAACAAACACGTGGGTTAGCTAATAAAGTGAAGGCATTAACCTATGCAAAGGATCGTACAGGTGAGTTATTGTGGGGGATCTTTGCTCCAACATTAATTTACTCAGCACAGCTACACGGTGAAATTGCAGATGATGTTGTAGCCATTGATAATGCTATGAAATGGGGCTTCGGCTGGCAACAAGGACCATTTGAAATTTGGGATGCTATTGGTGTACAAGAATCTGTAGCAAAAATGGAGGCTGAAGGTCGAGAAGTCCCTGCATTTGTCAAAGAGATGTTAGCGAATGGCTTTGAGACATTTTATTCTGAATTAGATGGCGATGTAGCTTACTATGATGGTTCGCAATATGTGAAAGTTCCAGTCAATGAAAAAGAGATTAACTTAAAACGCTATAAGAAAAAGCATGGTGTTATTAAATCAAACACAGGTGCTAGTTTAATAGATTTAGGTGATGGAGTTGCACTGCTTGAGTTCCATTCACAATCGAACGCAATCGGTTTAGATATTATCCAAATGATTAACTTTGCGGTTGATGAAGTAGAGGCTAACTATAAGGGCTTAGTAATCGGCAATCAAGGGAAAAACTTCTGTGTAGGTGCAAATCTAGGGATGATTTTAGTAGAAGCACAGGATGATAATATTTTTGAGCTAGATTTCGTGATTAAGGCATTCCAAGATGCTATGCAAAAAATCAAATATTCACGTAAGCCTGTTGTGGCAGCACCTTTTGCCATGACATTGGGTGGAGGAGCAGAGGTTTGCTTACCAGCTGCACATATTCAAGCAACGATGGAAACGTATATGGGCTTAGTGGAAGTTGGCGTTGGTTTAATTCCAGGCGGTGGTGGTAATAAAGCGCTTTATCAAAAATTCCTAAAGGGCTTACCGAACGGCGTAGATGTAGACTATCAACATATTGCTAATAAAGTATTTGAAACAATTGCAATGGCGAAGGTTTCAACTTCTGGTGAGGAAGCACGTGAAAATAACTTCTTAAACTTTGCAGATGGTATTTCTGTTAACCCAGACCATCAACTATATGATGCGAAGCAAGCTGCATTAGCGCTTTACGAAGCGGGCTATCAACCACCTGTTCCAACAAAAGTGCCAGTGGTCGGTGCATCAGGCTACGGAACATTACTCATCGGTGCGCAAGGCATGTTTGAGTCAGGCTTTATTAGCGAACATGATTTAAAAATTGCTAAAAAATTAGCTTATGTCATTGCGGGTGGTAAGGTTCCGTACGGTACATTAGTTGACGAACAGTATCTATTGAACTTAGAGCGTGAGGCTTTCCTTAGCCTTGTTGCTGATCCACTTTCTCAGCAAAGAATGCAACACATGCTGTTAAAAGGTAAACCACTTCGTAACTAATTGACAAAATAGATCAATCTTGCACATGAAACAAAGGGGGATTAATACGATGCGTGAAGCCGTTATTGTAGCAGGAGCACGAACTCCAATTGGAAAAGCAAAAAAAGGTTCTTTAGCAACAGTAAGACCAGATGATTTTGGTGCTGTTGTAGTCAAAGAAACATTGAAAAGAGCGGGCTATGAAGGACCGATTGATGATTTAATTTTAGGCTGTGCGATGCCTGAAGCAGAGCAAGGGATGAATGTAGCACGTAGTATTGGGGCACTAGCAGGATTACCAGATACAACTCCTGCGCTAACGATTAATAGATTTTGTTCATCAGGTTTACAGGCAATTGCGTATGCAGCAGAGCGAATTATGCTAGGTCATTCAAAGGTGATTCTAGCTGGCGGTGTCGAGTCTATGAGTATGGTGCCGATGGTGGGGAATACACCACGCTTAAATCCGACATTAGCTGAAACGGCTCCGCAATATTATATGGGTATGGGACATACGGCTGAGGAAGTGGCTCGCCAGTACAATGTTAGTCGTGAAGATCAAGATGCTTTTGCAGTTCGCTCGCATGTTCTTGCTGAAAAGGCGATTAAAGAAGGCAAATTCAATGATGAAATTGTACCAATCGAAGTGGAACAGCATTACGTAGACGATCACAATAAACCACAAGTAAAAAAATTTACATTTAGTATGGATGAAGGTGTACGACCAGGTACATCAGTTGAAGGCTTAGCAAAATTGCGTCCAGCTTTCCATGTAAAGGGCAGTGTAACGGCTGGTAATGCCTCTCAAACTTCTGATGGTGCAGCAGCTGTACTAGTGATGGATCGTGAGGAGGCCGAACAGCAAGGACTGACACCAATGGCAAAATTCCTAGGCTTTGCAGTTGGTGGTGTGCCTCCTGAAGTAATGGGAATTGGTCCGATTGTGGCAGTACCTAAAGCGTTAGAAATTGCAGGTTTATCCATAGATGACATTGATTTATGGGAAATCAATGAAGCATTTGCTTCTCAATCATTACAGGTAGTACGTCATTTAGGCATCGACCAAGAAAAAGTCAATGTCAATGGTGGAGCAATTGCATTAGGTCACCCTCTAGGTGCTACAGGAGCTATTTTAACGTTAAAGCTTATTCATGAATTGAAGCGTCAAGGGAAGAAATATGGCGTGGTGACAATGTGTATTGGCGGCGGCATGGGTGCTGCTGGTGTATTTGAAATTTTATAAAATTTTCTAGATCAGCTTGAGGTGTACGGTTTACGGTTGCCTCCGAACATGTTCACATCAAGCTTTTCTATACATGTTCATTTGGGGATTAAACAATCAAAATAGATATATTGGGAGGAATTTATCATGACTGAAAAAACAACTGATTTCATTAAAGGCGGCGGATTTCTAATTGAAGATGTGGAATTAAATCGTGTATTTACACCAGAAGATTTCACTGACGAGCATAAGATGATTGCTAAAACAACAGAGGAATATGTAGCAAATGAAGTTTTACCAGTAGTTGAAAATTTAGAGCACCATGAATTTGAGCATTCAGTGCGTCTCCTAAAAAGTGCAGGCGAATTAGGTTTGCTTGGAGCAGATGTGCCAGAAGAATATGAAGGGCTTGGACTAGACAAAGTTTCTTCAGCTTTAATTGCTGAGAAAATGTCTGTTGCAGGTGGTTTTTCCATCACACATGGTGCACATGTTGGGATTGGTTCACTACCAATCGTTCTATTTGGTAATGAAGATCAAAAGAAAAAATATTTACCTAAGCTTGCTTCAGGTGAATTAATCGCAGCATATGCATTAACAGAGCCAGGCTCAGGTTCAGATGCTCTAGGGGCAAAAACGACTGCGAAATTAAATGAGGCAGGCACACATTATATTTTAAATGGTGAGAAGCAATGGATTACAAATGCAGGCTTTGCTGACGTATTTGTTGTTTATGCAAAAATTGATGGTGATAAATTCTCTGCCTTTATCGTAGAACGTGCCTACAATGGCGTTTCAGTAGGCCCAGAAGAGAAGAAAATGGGGATTAAATCATCGTCAACTCGTACATTAGTATTAGAAGATGCGGAAGTACCTGTAGAAAATCTATTAGGTGAAATTGGTCGTGGGCATGTCATTGCCTTCAACATTTTAAATATTGGTCGTTATAAGCTTGGTGTGGGCACAATTGGTGGCTCTAAACGTGCATTGGAGTTAGCTATCCAGTATACAAACCAACGTCAGCAATTTAAAACAAAGCTTTCTGATTTCAATCTAACAAAAGAGAAATTGTCAACAATGGCTTCTCAATTGTACGCGTCCGAATCATTAAACTATCGTACTGTTGGTCTATTTGAGGATCGTTTAAGCCAGTTAAGCCTTGAAGAGCAAAAGCAAGGAAAAGTAATTGCAGGTGCTATTGCTGAGTATGCAATTGAATGCTCTATTGCGAAAGTATTTGGGTCGGAAACATTAGATTATATTGCAGATGAAGCCGTACAATTACATGGCGGTTATGGCTTTATGGCTGAATATGAGGTAGAGCGTATTTACCGTGATTCTCGTATTAATCGAATTTTTGAAGGTACAAATGAAATTAACCGCATGATTGTCCCTGGCACATTTATGAAAAAGGCGCTAAAAGGCGAGCTTCCTTTATTACAAGTTGCTCAAAATTTACAGCAAGAGCTGCTAATGTTAATGCCAGAAGACATCGGTACAGAGCCACTAGCACAAGAAAAATATTTAGTGAAAAATGCTAAGAAGATTGCTGTATTAGCTGCAGGCTTAGCAGCACAACGCTTTGGTGCGAAGCTTGATCAGGAGCAAGAGGTATTAGTGAATATTGCCAATATCGCTAACCAATTATTTGCAATGGAGTCAGCTGTCTTACGTACAGAAAAGGCAATTGCTCGTGATGGCGCTGAAAAAGCACAGCAGAAATTGCTATACACGCAAATCTTCTGCCAAGAAGCATTCACAGAAATCGAAAAGGAAGCAAAAGACACAATTCTTGCTTCAGCAGATGGCGATGCAGCACGTATGACATTATCTGCACTTCGTAAATTAACACGCAATAATCCTTATAACTTAATTGCGAAGAAACGTGAAGCTTCTGTTAAACTAATCGAAGCTGAAAAATATATTGTTTAATAGCATACACTTTCACTTAGCTATCTGTAAGAGGATAGCTAGGTTTTTTTATGAGAGATGGATAGAAGCTTGAAACTGACGGATAGAACAGCTAGATTGACGGATAAAATGGAGAAAGTGATGAATAGAACAGCAAAACGGATGGTTAGGCTTACGAAAATGAGAGAAGTTCCACCATTCGAAACAATTATGATGGTATACTACAGAAAAAGACAGTAGAGGAGCATTTTAATGACGATTCAATTTATCCATTATCCGAAATGTACGACATGTAAAAAAGCACAAAAGTGGTTAAATGATCATGAGGTTTCCTATGAAGAGGTACACATTGTAGAGCAATCGCCAACAAAGGATGAAATAAAAGCCATTTGGCAAGCCAGTGGACTGCCTTTGAAGAAATTTTTTAATACATCGGGTATGAAATATCGTGAGCTTGGTTTAAAGGACAAGCTAGCGGAAATGACTGAAGATGAGCAGCTGGGGCTACTTGCTTCTGATGGGATGTTAATCAAACGTCCAATCGTAACGGATGGCCAAAAAGTAACGCTAGGGTTTAAAGAATCAGATTTTGAGCAAACTTGGAAATAGCCGTATTTAAACAGGATCGAACGACTCTTCTAACCGAGATAAAGTCACCGGCAGATGTCACAAATTTTTAACAGAGATGTATTTCAAGTAACTTGAAAAAATTGTGGACTGCAATTAAGCTGGCACGTAATTGAATCTTGTTTTTATAGGAGAAGTATGGCACACTGAAAGTGAATATATTACATATTTATGGAGGGGTTTTTTGCATGAGCACACCTAAAGACTTACGTTATTCTGAAGAACATGAATGGGTAAAAACAGAAGATGGAAAAGTACGTATTGGTATTACTCACTTCGCACAATCTGAATTAGGAGATATCGTTTTCGTTGAGCTTCCACAAGTTGGCGACGAAATCAAAACAGATGATCCATTCGGTAGCGTAGAATCAGTTAAAACTGTTTCTGAATTGTATGCACCAATCTCAGGTACTGTAGTTGAAGTAAATGCAGATTTAGAAGATAGCCCAGAATTCGTTAATGAATCACCATATGAAAAAGCATGGATGATCGTTGTGGAGCCTGCTGATGCATCAGAAGTTGAAAAACTAATGACAGCAGAGCAATACGAAGAAATGATCGCTGAATAAGACAAGCTATAATCGAAAAACGTCGGAAACTACCGGCGTTTTTTGTTATATAATGACTTATAATGGGGATGTCTAAATGGAGGTGGCGTAATGTTCGAGGGAAAATGCTTAATAGTAGAAGGACGCTCAGATAAGCTACAAATTGAGCCAATTTTAAATGAGAATGTTACAATACTATGTACGAATGGTACAATTGGTGTGCATCAATTAGAAGAGCTGCTCGATCCCTATGAGAGCTGTGAGCTATTTACTTTTTTTGATGCAGATACTTCAGGCGATAAGCTACGTGCATTAATGGACAGACATTATCCAGAGGCAGAGCATTTACGTACAATGCCAACCTATAAGGAAGTAGAGACGACACCAAGAAAAGTGTTAGCGATGATATTACTGCGTGCACATTTTTCAATCCATAATGAATATATTTTGTAAGGTTGCGTGAGGAAATGGAAGAATGGTCAAAAGAGCAGTGGGAAACGGCTAAACAGTCTGGACAGAAAGCTGCATTTTATTTATATACACCGATGTGTGGAACGTGTGCAGTGGCATCTAAAATGATGGCCATTATTGAACAATTACTGCCACAGCTACCAATAGGTAAAGCGAATATAAATTTTTTAGAGTATGTTGCTGTTGAGCACCAAATTGAAAGTGTTCCGTGTTTACTTGTTAGTGATGGCGGAAAAGTGACAGATAAGATTTATGCTTTTCAATCCGTACCATTTTTATACGAATTGTTAAAAAAATCAATTGACTGAACTTTACTAGCGTGGTAAAGTATCAAATATATTACTAAAACATTAAATATATCGAACTCTTATAAAGAGTGGCGGAGGGAAGTGCCCTATGAAGCCCGGCAACCATCACAAAGTGAAAAGGTGCCAAATCACTCAAAGATTTTTCTTTGAAAGATGAGAGAACGGTTTAACGTTATTATACGTGACCCCTTCTACTTGTCTGTGAGTGAAGGGGTTTTCTATATGAGAAAAGGAGTATTCGCTATGATCCAGCTTCAAAATATTACGAAGAAGTACAAAACAGCAAATGGCGAATTAACGGCAGTCAAAGACGTCAACCTTACCATTAATAAAGGTGAAATTTTTGGCATTATCGGCTATAGTGGCGCTGGTAAGAGTACCATGATTCGTTTATTAAACGGTTTAGAGAAACCGACAACAGGAACAGTAACGGTGAACAGTCAAGAATTTTCATCGATTAAAGGGCAAAAGCTTAGAGCAGCTAGACAAAAGGTAAGTATGATTTTCCAACATTTCAATTTACTTTGGTCTAGAACAGTTGCCGAAAATATTGCATTTCCTCTAGAAATAGCAGGTGTTTCAAAGGCTCAACGTGAAGCACGAGTGAAGGAATTAATTGCACTTGTTGGTCTAGAGGGACGTGACAGGGCATATCCATCCCAGCTTTCTGGTGGACAAAAGCAGCGTGTAGGGATTGCCCGTGCATTAGCGAATAATCCAGAGGTTTTACTATGTGATGAGGCGACTTCCGCACTCGATCCTGAAACGACGGATGCCATTCTTGATTTACTCGTTGATATCAATGAACGTTTAGGCTTAACAATCGTTTTGATTACCCATGAAATGCATGTCATCCGCAAAATTTGTCATCGTGTAGCGGTCATGGAGGCAGGCGAAATAGTGGAACGTGGTGAGGTATTGCAAGTTTTCCAAGCACCACAAGCGGCTATTACTAAAAAATTCGTATCTCAGATTACGGATACAAAGGAAACACAGGATACGGTGGCACAAATCAAAACAAATTATCCAACTGGACAACTTGTCAAACTGATTTTTGTTGGTGAAAAGACCGAGCAGCCGGTTATCTCACATCTTGTGAAACAATTTGATGTAGAAGTAAGCATTGTTCATGGTAATATTTCGCAAACGAAAAACGGTGCATACGGTACACTGATTGTGCAAATTGATGGCTCGAAAACAAATGTGGCTGAAGCCCTTCGTTATTTAAATACAGTCGAAGTACAAACGGAGGTGATCGCAAATGCTAACTAATCTTTTTCCAAACGTAGACTGGGAAAATATGTGGCAAGCTATGTATGAAACATTGTACATGACGGCAATTTCTACAGTTGTCACATTTATTCTTGGGTTAGTCATTGGGATCGTTCTATTTTTAACAAGCCCTAATCAGCTATGGGCTAATAAAATGGTTAACTTTTTAACGGGTTCAATCGTTAATATTTTCCGCTCCATCCCATTTATCGTGTTAATTATTTTATTAATTCCATTTACGAAATTCTTACTTGGTACGATTCGGGGAGCAAATGCGGCATTACCTGCTCTAATTATCGGTGCAGCCCCGTTCTACGCTCGTATGGTATTGATTGCGTTACGTGAAATAGATAAAGGTGTCATTGAAGCAGCCCGTTCAATGGGGGCAAAAACATCCACAATTATTTGGAAAGTACTGATCCCTGAATCTTTACCAGCACTAATTTCAGGAATTACTGTAACGGCTGTTGCCCTCGTTGGTTATACTGCAATGGCAGGGATTATCGGTGCAGGTGGTCTTGGTAACTTAGCTTTCCTAGACGGCTTCCAACGAAATCGCCAAGATGTGACATTAATGGCAACTATTTTGATCTTAGTAGTTGTATTTATCATTCAATGGATTGGTGATCTCATAACGGTGAAGATCGATAAACGTTAGTAAGACTAAAAGAGGTTAATCCGGTTCTAACCGCTAACATATTTGAAACAAATAAAAGGGAGTGTCATAAATGAAAAAGTTATTAGCAGGATTATTTTTATCTATACTTGTACTAGCATTAGCAGCTTGTGGTACAGATAAAAAAGAAGATGCCAATTCAGCATCTGATCAAACAGATAGTAAAGACAATGTAACATTAAAAGTAGGTGCTTCTAATACACCACACGCAGTTATCCTAGATAAAGCAAAATCAATTTTAGCTAAAGAAGGCATCGACCTTGAAATTGAAACTTATACAGATTATGTTCTTCCAAACCAAGATCTAGATTCAAAAATACTTGATGCAAACTATTTCCAACATATTCCATACTTAGAGCTGCAAATTAAAGATAATGGCTATGATTTCGTGAATGCTGGTGGCGTTCATATTGAACCAATCGGTATTTACTCAAAAAAATATAAAACTTTAGAAGATCTGCCTGAAGGCGCAACAATCTTACTTTCTAACTCAGTATCAGACCACGGTCGTATGCTATCATTACTGGAAGCTAAAGGCTTAATTAAATTAAAAGAAGGTATTGATAAAACGGCAGCAGAAATAAAGGATATTGAAGAAAATCCTAAAAACTTTAAATTCGATGCGAATACTGCACCAGAAATGCTTGTACAAATGTATGAAAATGATGAGGGCGATGCAGTACTTATCAACTCTAACTTTGCGATCGATAATGGTTTAAATCCAATCGAAGATGCTATTTCTCTTGAAGACAAAGAATCTCCATATGTGAATATTATCGCAGTACGTGCAGGCGACGAAACAAGACCAGAAATTAAAAAATTATTAGAAGTATTAACTTCTAAAGAAATCCAAGACTTCATTTTAGAAGAATGGAAAGGTGCAGTAGTACCAGTACAATAATTAAAAGGGTAAGTGAGTGATCTAACTCACTTACTTTTTTATTAGCCCCCTCAAGTATCGCTCATTAATGATACTTGAGGGGGCTATTTTTATTGCAATTATTAAAAAATGTTGATTTACCAATAATTAACATAATTTAGTGTTGATTTTTTTAGAGTTAGAAAGTAATTCTGAAATTATTTGTTAAATAGGATGAACATTATTGCACAAATATTATTAAATTACATAAAATGTAGGTGTTTATGAGTATATTTTATGATTGTTTAGAAATTGTTTAGTTATAATTAGTACTATATAAATGTTGATGAAGTTTTTTTGAGTTAAATTTATTTTTTTAATCTATTTTGACTAGAAAAATCATACGTAAGTATGTAGCGATGAAAGGAGTCTGTACAGTACGATGATGAGAAGTGACAAATTACTTTGCAGAATGCTTGCCATGAATAACTATGGTCAAACGAAGCTGTAACGAAAAGAACGATGACAATGGACTACTAGATTAGATAAAGGAGTAATTTTTTATGACAATTGAAACGACATCATTAAGCAAAGCTTTATCAAAAAAAATCCACACAAAAAAAGCTACAATTGGGGTTATTGGGCTTGGCTATGTAGGGTTACCATTTGCAGTGGAAATGGTTCAAAGTGGGTTTCAGGTAATAGGCTTTGATAAAAACCAAGATAAAATCATGCAGTTACAAAATGGTCATAGTTATATCGCTGATCTACCTAAAGAAAATATACAGCAAATGCTAAAGAGTAATCAATTTGAGCCAACGAATGATTTTTCTAAGCTTTCACAAGTGGATGTCGTTATGATTTGTGTGCCTACACCTACTACTGCAGAAGGAACTCCCGATATTTCATATATAAAAGAAGCAACACATACCATCGGACAATATATCAAGACGAATGGGTTAGTTATTCTTGAAAGCACAACGTATCCTGGGACAACAGAAGAAATTGTCCAGCCTATTTTAGAAAACTATGGTTTTGTGATTGGTCAAAATTTATTTTTAGCCTATTCACCAGAACGTGTGGATCCAGGAAATATCAACTTTTCCGTATCAAATACGCCTAAAGTGGTTGGTGGAATAACCGCAGCATGCTTAGAAGTATCAAAGATCTTTTATGAAACAGTCATTCATACCAATGTTTGTCCTGTTTCAAGCCCAAGAGTGGCTGAGATGGAGAAATTGCTGGAAAATACATTTCGTCAAATTAATATTGCCCTTGTCAACGAGTTAAGTCAGATTTGCTACAAAATGGATATCGATATTTGGGAAGTCATTCATGCAGCTTCTACAAAGCCATATGGTTTTATGCCATTTACACCTGGACCAGGAGTAGGAGGGCATTGTATTCCAGTCGATCCTAAATACTTATTGTGGGCAGGACAACAACACGGGATCTCGGCAACGCTAATTGAAGCGGCAGATAAAGTCAATGATTCCATGCCTCATTTTGTTGTGAACAGATTAGAAAACTACTTACGTCTACAAAGTAAAGAGCTGTGTAAGGCAAACATTGTTGTCATTGGCGTTACTTATAAGCCCAATATAAATGATTCACGTGAATCTCCAGCACTTCGTGTTATTCAACAACTACTAGATAATCAGTGTCAGTTAAAGATTATCGATCCTTTTATTGAAACCTTTTCTGTAGAGCAAGCTCTTGTTAAGACGGACCTACTAACAGTAGAAATAATCCAACAGGCAGACGCAGTATTAATTTTAACGAATCATTCAGATATTGATTACTCTTTAATTGACCAACAGGCTTCTTTAATTTTTGATACACGAAATACCCATTTTCTGTTTAAAAATAAAAATTATTACAAATTATAAGGAGAATTCATGGGAAATGAAACAACTTAAACTATGTGGTCTGCTCATTCTACTGTTGTTAGCAGGCTGTCAATCTACTCCTAAAGAAACGATTCACCCAGTTGATTCTACCATAGACGTCAAAAAATCTGATGGTACTATGAGTGACTTAATCAGTCATGCCAATATAGTTGTGCCAAAGGTTGCCTTAACATTTAATGGCTTCGCAGATAATGAAACGATGGAGTTATTACTGACAAAATTAGATGAATCGAATATGAAAGCAACCTTTTTTCTAGAGGGGATGCGTGTTGCTCAGGAGCCAGAGCTTGTTAAAGAAATATTAAAAAGGGGACATGAGGTGCAAAATGGTACATTGACATTTCCAGATGTATCAACTTTAGATTATGACCAAACGTATGAAGAAATCGTTTTAACCAATCAAATTTTTAAAGAGCATTTAGGTTATACACCACAATTTGTTCGCAGTCGCTCAGGTGATGTTACCGATAATATGCGCTTAGCAGCAGCAGCACTAAATATGAAGGCCGTTATTGGATTATCTATTAATCCACTTGATCGAAAAATGCAAAGTGCTCAGGAATTGACCGACTATATCGGCCAATATATTGATAGGGGCTCTATTATTCATCTCAACACATACATTAACCCTGCTATTATAGATGCCATTCCTTTATTAGCCCAATTAGCGAACGAACGGGAGTATACCTTTACTACTTTAAGTGATTTATTAGATGAGCGCTATTTAACAAAGTCTGTAGAAGAGATAGCTGGTTATGATGCTGTTAGCCCCAATTTAAATTATGAGCAGGTCAAGCCGAATTTATATTATCGGAAAGAGACGACTAAAAAGGAGATTGCCATTACTTTTGATGACTGGGCACATGAAAAAAGAGTAAAAGAAGTGTTGGATATTTTACGTAAATATGAAATCAAAAGCACCTTTTTCTTAATCGGTAGTGGCGTGGAGAAAAATCCACAATTAGCAAAGATGATTGTAGAGGAAGGTCATGAGGTAGCTAGTCACTCCTATTACCATCTAGATGTTACGAAAATGACACCCGAAGATTTACAGGACGATTTAGTAAAAGCACATAGGGCTTTGACCTATGCGCTACAAGAGCCACCTCTACTCTATTTTAGACCAGCACAAGGCATAATGGATGAGCGAACAGCCAAAATCATCACTGCTGCGGGCATTAAAACGATTGCTATGTATGATATAGCTTCTTTTGATTGGAATTTAGAGTATACAGCACAAGACATTTATGATCGAGTGATGTCTAGGGTCGGGCCAGGAAAGGTCATTGTCATGCACATTTTAGATGGAACTAATACGGTAGAAGCACTGCCACTCATCATTGAAAAGCTGCAACAAGATGGTTACAGCTTTAGTAAAATGTCGACGTGGATTGAAGAAGATTCAAATAGGGATGTGAATGAATGATGAAAACGAAAAAAGAGGTTTTAACCATACCACGCTCTGATCGTCGGATTTTATCAAATATTCCTGATCCCGAAAATGTACGGAGCCTTGTCAATCGGCGTGGAGCATCCTACCAGAAAGATAAAATTGATCCTGCCGATGTGAATGAAATTTATCGGCTCCAACAACTAAGCTTGCGCTATGAAACTCATTTTGAGGTGCAAATTAAACGAGCACGACGTCAAGTGAGTTCAGACAAATACTATGCGGAGGATATTTCAGTAACAGGTATCCTTGTTTACACGAATCAGCCCCATCATTTACTCATCGATGAAATTTTAACAATGAATTTTACAATACCAGGTGGAGCGATGCCTGAGGGCTATGAAGCTAAAGTAAAGTTAAAGGCTAAGGTTAAACGTTTTTTTACGAAAGAGATAGATGGACAAATCCGGTATTACGTTGCCTGTGAATTTTTACAGCCTTTGAATGAATATATGACAAAAAAACGTTGGGGCATTTCTATTTTTATGGCCAGTTTATTTTTATTGGTTGTATCACTTATTGTCATGTTAATGCGAGCCGAAAGTGTGATTTACTTTAGGTTTAATAAATTTTTATATTTATATAGTATTATTGCGGCTACGTTTCTACTAAGTAGATATATATTTGGTATTTTCTATAAGAATGTACCAATCAATCCGAAGTTTGAACCAGGTGTATCGATTATTATCCCCGTGTTTAATGAGGAAGAATGGATTCATCGCACAATTTCAAGCTGTATCAATCAATATTATCCAGTAGATAAATTAGAAGTCATTGTTGTGGATGATTGTTCAACAGATCGTACAGAAGAAAAGGCAAAGGACATGATTGACCTTATTCATCAAGAGGGCGAGCGTTTTAGGACAAATGATCGCTTACAGTTTTATAAGCTGCCACAAAATGGAGGGAAACGGGAAGCGTTAGTAGCTGGTGTTCATCAAGCAAAGCATGATTTAGTTGTTTTTGTGGATTCAGATAGCTTTTTAGAGCCACATGCAATCCGCAATTTAGTACAGCCATTTCAAGATCCTAAAATGGGTGGTGTAGCTGGCCGAACTGAGGTTGAAAATAAATTTACGAATGCTCTAACGAAATTACAAACGGTCCGTTATTATATCGCCTTCCGCATTATGAAAGCGGCTGAATCATGGTTTGATACGGTTACTTGCTTATCTGGGCCATTAGCATGTTATCGAAAAGAGCTTATTTTAAAAAATGAAAAGGCCTGGCTCAATCAAAAATTTCTTGGTCAGCCAGCGACATTTGGTGATGATCGCAGTATGACTAACTATATTTTGAAAACGCATCGAACAGGTTATCAGGACAATGCCATTTGCTCAACGATCGTACCCTCTGACACAAAAGTTTTTTTATCACAGCAAATGAGATGGAAACGCTCTTGGCTAAGAGAATCATTACGAGCATTTTTATTTATGTGGAAAAAAGAACCGTTTATGTTCCTTTTCTTCATTATTGGTTTAATTGTGCCGATTGCTGCACCAATTGTCGTTGTTTATAACTTAATTTATGTACCACTGATGTATGGTATTTTTCCAACCACTTTTTTAATTGGCTTACTACTAATGGCCATGCTAATGAGTTTGGCTCATTTATTCTTTAGAAAAAGTAAATTATGGGGATTTGGCTTTATCTTTGTTCTCTATTATGAATTTATTTTGCTTTGGCAGATGCCAGTTGCTTGGGTGACGTTTTGGAAATCTACATGGGGGACAAGGGAGACACCTCAGGACATTCTCGCGAAAGAAAAGAAAATGGAAAAGCAAAAATTACGAAAATCCCGATTTTCGATGTTAAAAATTAGAAAAATGGGTGAGAAGGAATGAATGAGAGAAATATAGAACTCCAGCCAGCAAAAAAAAATCGTCGAAAAATCATCCGTTCAATCGTGCAATTAATCATTGTAGTTTTGTTAGCTGTTATTTTAATAAAAGCTGTATTTTTAACAGAGAAACGAACAGCTGAAACGGTACCATTAAACAATAAAGAGGGCTTTATTGCCCTTTCCTATTTCGGTGTGAGTAGAAATGATTCACCTAAATATGTGTCCAAAAAGAATTTAGAAGAACAATTAACATTGCTAGAAAAGCAAGGTTATCAAACCATTACGCAACAGGATATTTTAGATTTTTATCAAAAAGATAAACCATTGCCAGAAAAAGCATTGTATTTATCGTTTGAGGATGGACGAACAGACTCCAGTATTTTTGCTCAAAATATTATGGAAAAATTAAATTATAAGGCGACGATGTTTACGTATGCTAATAAAATGGATACGCGAGACAATAAATTTTTAAAGCCTAAAGATTTAAAGCTAATGGAACGAAGCGGTTATTGGGAGCTAGGATCTAATGGATATAGGCTAACCTATATTAATATTTTTAATGATAAGGGACAGTCTCTTGGTGTGATTGATGAAAATAATGTACCAAATAAAACAACGATAGAATACTATAACCACTATTTAATGGACTTTATTCGAAATCAATATATGATTCCAAGTGAAACACGATTAGAGATGGAAAAACGCATTCGCAAGGATTACACATTGATGGAGGAAATTTATCAACAGGAGTTTGGCGAAGTGCCGAAAGCCTATGCAATTATGCATGCCAATTCACTGTATAACAATATGGACCCACTTGTTCAGCATGTCAATGATAAGGAAATTAAAGACAAGTTTCGTATGCACTTCAATTTAGAGTTAGGTGCCTATAATGATCGAGAGGCAGATTTGTATAATTTAAATCGCTTGCAAGTCTCCCCCTATTGGTCAACCAATCATGTCATGATGAAAATCCGTCAAGCTAGTAAACAAAATGTTGAATTCAAAATAGGGGATCTTTCATTAGCACAGAAGTGGGATGTAATGAACGGTGCTGCTGAATTTGAAAATAATGAAGTTACGTTAACATCAGCACCATCAAGTGAAGGGAGAATTCTCTTTAAGGAAGCCTTACCCGAAAACTATCAGGCGCATTTTACTTTTAAGGGAAATGTTGTGGGTCAGCAAACCTTCTATATTAATTACGATGAAAAAACGAATAGCTATTTGCGAGTTGCATTAGTAGATAATGAGATTGTGATTAGCGAAAAATTACCAGGAGCAGGAATTGTTGAAAAGCAGCGTTTTCAGTTAAATGAAATAAAATGGAATGAAGAGGAATATGCCTTTAACAAAGCGACCGTTTATTCCTATCAAGATACACAAAATGGGTCACGGATTAATGACAAAGAATACCCAAGAAACTTAACGAAAAAAAGAGTATTTAACATTACCGTGAATAAGGATAAAATAGAAATAGATGTTGATAATGTATTATCCGAGACCGTTCAAATAAATCCATTGTTACAAGGGTCACAAATTGGATTTGGTGCATTGTACAGTAAAAAGGATACTTCACATGAACAGTATGCAGATGATATTTACGATACATTGATAGAGGATATATTAATTACAGACAGTAAAGATCAAACCATATTTACGAACCAATATACGAATTTTGAGAAGGTGAAGCATAAAACCATCACCATGTTTAATCATGTTGTGGATTTCTTTATTGAAACCTTCTAAATCGGGGTGAAATTTGATTCAAGTGAAGAACTTTGTATTGTTTATATGTATAGCACTACTATTTATCACTGCTTGTAGTAATAGTAAAGAGCCACCAGCTGAAGCAAAGGTAGGAATAAAGGACAAGGAGAAGCTTCGATTGTCCATCTGGTTACCAGAATGGCAAAATAAATCTGCGATGGAGGATGTGAAAAATTCTCTAGATGGATTACAAGATATACGGGTTTTCGGTGCTTATTTTAATAGCAAAGATGAACTATTATTAACTGAAAATGCGATTGACATGCTACAACAAACGCAGCAACAATTTAATGATTCCCATCCTGTAATCCTAACGCTTATCAATGATTATGTAACAGATAATGCCCCTTCTGTTCAAAAGGACAGTACGCTTTTGCATAGACTCGTGCAGGATTCTTCTGCGAGGCAAAAGCATATCAATAATATTTTGCAAGTAGTCGATCAATACCAAGTGAGTGGCATTGAGATTGATTATGAAAAGGTAGCACAGAAAGACCTTCGAAACTACATTCTTTTTTTAAAAGAGCTGTACAAAGCTCTTTCAAAAAAGGATGTGATATTACATGTCGTTCTAGAGCCAAGTTTTCCATTTAATATGAAATTGCCAAATGGACCAATCTATACTGTCATGGCCTATAATGTTCATGGCTATCATAGTGGTCCAGGTGCGAAGGCCACTTACTCTTTTCTCAATGATTTAGTGAGAAAAGTGAAGAAGTCCAATCAGGATTTAGCGATTGCCTTTGCTACAGGAGGCTTTGATTGGGTAGCCGAAGGTCAAATTGTTGCTTTAACAGAGCTTGAGGCTGAACAACTATTAGCAGAAACGAATGCAGTGAAGCAGCGTGATAAGGGGAGTGGGGCCGTTTATTTTACGTATGTAGATCATGACAATGTCAGTCATGAGGTTTGGTATGCAGATCAAGAAACACTTGAGAAATGGGTAAACTATATACAAAAAAGAAGCTATCATGACGTGGTGCTATGGCGTGCTGGAGGCTTAGGTGCAAGAACTTTACAATGGATCAGTGAGCAATCAATTGAATAGCATTCATGCAAAAAAATCGCCTTTTCAGGCGATTTTTTTCATAGTATTGAAAGTGAAAGGTGAAAAGGGCTTTTCGTTTTAGGAAACTTGCTTTCCGCTTGTTGTGCAGAATAAAAGCAGTTGCCCCCTGTCACGCTATCCTACGGGAGTCAAGTAGTCTGCCACTCTCATCTGCAAAGTGATAAAGGTTGCACAAATAAAATGATGGTGTTCATTACTCATTTAATCGATGGCTGTTGGGACCAATACTTCTTCACATTGAAAATAATAGCCTATCCTTTCTCTAATAATAGGCTATGTTCCTTAAGTTAGTAAGAAAGACAAAATGCAGTATGGTTGATTAGAGTAGAGCCAGCGTCACTCCTAGGGATTAGCGTCACAGCGGAGACCTGGAGCGAACGCGGTGAGTGAAGCGGCTCATCGGATGCCCCTTGGAAAGGATGCTGGCGGAACGGAAATCAACCTCTCGCCTTGTCAAAAAGTCTTTCTCTGCTATTGACATCGCCTTTTTATTGGAATTGGGAAAGACGAGAAAAGAAATGTTTCACAAAATCTAAAAAGATTGCTTCAGATGGTGCGATTTCTCGATTTACGGGTGAGATAATGCCAACAGTTCTAGGTATTGTGGGTGATTCAATTGGAACCTTGACGGTAAATCGAGCGGCTGAATCATATAAGGAGCTTTCAGGTAATAGACTAACACCTATACCAGCAGCTACTAAACCTTTCAGTGCATCCAAATCCTCACCTTCTGAAATAACATTTGGTAAGAAGCCTGCAGCACGGCAAGCATCCATAGCTACTTTATGTAATATATAGCCATCTGGAAATAAGACAAATAAATCGTTTTTCAACTCTGCTAGCTGAATACTTTCCCTTTTAGCTAATGGGTGATTAGCGGGTAGTAGTGCGGCGATGTTCTCAGTGAACAGAATTATGGACTGAATGGATTCGTCCTTAGGGGGCAATGGTCCCAAAAAGGCTAGGTTTAACTCCCGGTTTTTGACCGCATCAATTAAAAATCGATAAGATCCTTGACGTAGTTGGAATTGTAAATCGGGGTATTCTCGTTTAAAGGCGGATATAACAGTAGGCAGAACATAGCTAGCCAAACTTGTTGGAAAGCCAATTTTAATAGAACCTTTGGCAGGATCCAAATATTCTTCTACTTGCTTTGCCGCAAAATCAATGGCCTTTAAGGCTGTAATGGTATGCTCAAGAAATGTTTTCCCAATGGGAGTTAATTTCACATTTCGACCAACGCGCTCGAACAACGGCGTGCCTAATTCATCTTCAAGGTTTGCGATTTGCCGACTGATGGCAGATTGGGCTACATGAAGATGCTCCGCGGCCTCTGAAATATGCTCCCGTTCAGCAACCTTTACAAAATAGCGTAATTGACGTAACTCCACAAACATTCACCTCTATTAATCTAAAAATAAGATTGATTTTACCTTAATTATATATTATTTAAGATGAAAAATGATTGTAAATGTCAAAATAATAATTAGAATATTATGTTATCTTGAGAGATGGATTTGGTTATTGAAGTCTAGAAGAAACTTTGCTTAAAATATCTTGTTTTTAATTGATTCCATTTTAATGAAATAGGTTATAGTATAGTTATGGTTGTTTATGCAAATTTGTCATAAAACCGCTACAATTAACACTTTCCAAGGGGTTTTCACTATGTAGCTAGATGAAATCTATTCTCAATTAGGGATATTTCATTGAAAATGAAGAAAGTCTATTCTCATTGTCTAGCTGAACTAGTAATAATCTGAAAATGCTTATAAATCCTTTGTTTTTCAATATTTTATTTGAGAAATGGGAAAGTAATTGAAATGGTTTGCATAGAGAACGATTTTCAGTTAAGATTAGAATGATAATAATTAAGGAATGGTTGACCCATTCACTGAACACTATGGAGGTATTTTCATGTCAACTTTAGTTATTAAAGATCTTCACGTTGCGATCGACGGGAAAGAGATTTTAAAAGGCGTAAATCTTACAATTAATACAAATGAAATTCACGCAATCATGGGGCCAAACGGAACTGGTAAATCGACACTAGCTTCTGCAATTATGGGTCATCCTAAATATGAAGTCACTTCAGGTACTGTAGAGCTTGATGGCGAAGATGTACTTGAAATGGAAGTGGACGAGCGTGCTCAAGCTGGTTTATTCCTAGCAATGCAATATCCATCAGAAATTGCTGGTGTAACAAATGCTGATTTCTTACGTTCGGCGATTAATGCACGTCGTGAAGAAGGCGATGAAATTTCATTAATGAAATTTATTCGTGAATTAGATAAAAATATGGATTTCCTAGAAATGCATGAAGATATGGCTCAACGTTATTTAAATGAAGGTTTCTCTGGCGGTGAGAAAAAACGTAATGAGATTCTTCAATTAATGATGATTAAACCAACATTTGCAATTTTAGACGAAATTGACTCTGGACTTGATATTGATGCATTAAAAGTAGTATCAAAAGGCATTAACGCAATGCGCGGTGAAGGCTTTGGCTGCTTAATGATCACACACTATCAACGTCTATTAAACTACATTACTCCAGATCATGTACACGTAATGATGCAAGGACGTGTTGTAAAATCTGGTGGTGCAGAGCTTGCACAACGCTTAGAAGCAGAAGGCTATGATTGGATTAAAAAAGAATTAGGTATCGAAGAAGAAGCAGAAGAACAAGAAGCATAAGAAGGAGGACGAACTAGCATGACAGTGGAACTTAACTTGCCTGTAACAGTACAGGACGTGCGCTCGTTCTCAGAAGCAAATGGTGAACCAACTTGGTTTACAGAACTTCGCGCGGCAGCACTAGACAAAGTAACTGGTTTAGATTTGCCAAAACCAGATAGAACTAATATTACAAAATGGGATTTCATGGAATTCCCGCAATTGGCGGTTCATAGTGAGGCATTCTCTTCATTGGATGCTCTACCTGAAGAAGCAAAAGGGTTAATTGACCTTGAATCACAAGAAAACCTATATATCCAACGTAATAATACACCAGCGTACATTAAGACATCGCAAGAACTTATTGATAAAGGTGTTATTTTTACTGATATTTTCACAGCAGTCCGTGAACATGGTGAACTTGTTCAAAAATACTTTATGACAGAAGCTGTTAAAGTGGAGGAGCATAAGTTAACAGCACTTCATACAGCGCTTGTTAATGGTGGTGTGTTTGTATACGTACCAAAGAACGTAATCATTGAGCAACCACTTCAAGTTGTTTTCCTAAACGACAATGCAGAAGCTTCATTATACAACCACGTTTTAGTAGTAGCGGAAGCTAATTCTGCTGTAACTTATGTAGAAACATATATTTCAACAATTGAAGAGGCAAAAGGTCAAGCAAATATTATTGCAGAAGTCGTTGTCCAAGATAATGCACAAGTAACATATGGTGCAGTAGATGTACTTGCAAAAGGCTTTACGACATACGTAAATCGTCGTGCACGTTTAGCACGTGATGCAAAAGTTGACTGGGCTCTTGGTTTGATGAATGACTCAGATACAATCTCTGAAAACATTACACATTTAATTGGTGACGGTTCTCATGCAGATACAAAAACAGTAGTAGTTGGTCGTGGAGAACAAAAACTTAACTTCACTACGGAGGTTCGTCACTGGGGTAAAAACTCTAACGGGCATATCTTAAAGCATGGTGTAATGAAAGATGCAGCTCAATCAATCTTTAACGGTATTGGCTATATCGAGCATGGTGCGACAAAAGCAGATGCACAACAGGAATCACGTGTATTAATGCTGTCAGAAAAAGCTCGTGGGGATGCAAACCCAATTTTATTAATTGATGAAGATGATGTAACAGCAGGACACGCAGCGTCTGTTGGTCGAGTAGATCCATTACAGCTTTATTATTTAATGAGCCGTGGTATCTCAAAAGCAGAGGCAGAGCGCCTTGTTATCCATGGATTCCTTGCGCCAGTTGTTACGCAATTACCAATTGAGGGCGTTCAAAAGCAACTGACGGAGGTTATTGAAAGGAAAGTTCGCTAATGATGAATAAAGACATTAAAAGCTATTTCCCAATTTTAAATCAGGATGTCAACGGTCATAGACTTGTTTATCTTGATAGTGCTGCAACGTCTCAAAAACCTGTTCAAGTGATTGAAGCTATTAAAGCATATTATGAATTTGATAATTCTAATGTTCACCGTGGCGTGCATACATTAGGAAATCGTGCAACAGATAAATATGAAGGTGCACGTGAAAAAGTTCGTAAGTTTATCAATGCACAATCAACGCAGGAAATTATATTTACACGTGGCACAACAACGGCTTTAAATACGGTGGCGTCAAGTTATGGGCGTGCTAATGTCGTGGAGGGTGATGAAATTGTTATTACCCATATGGAGCACCACTCCAATATTATTCCTTGGCAACAGCTGGCTAAAGAGAAAAATGCAACATTGAAATACATTGAGCTAGAAGCGGATGGTACTATTAGTCTGGAAAAAGTTCGTGCAACAGTCACACCTAAAACAAAAATCGTTTCCGTATCTATGGCGTCAAACGTCCTTGGAACAATAAATCCAATTAAAGAAATTGCTCAAATTGCACATGCTAATGGTGCGGTTATGGTAGCCGATGGTGCACAAGCTGCCCCACATATGAAAATCGATGTGCAAGATTTGGATGTGGATTTCCTCGGATTCTCAGGGCATAAAATGTGCGGACCAACTGGAATAGGTGTACTATATGGTAAAAAGGAACACCTTGAAAAGATGGAGCCAATTGAGTTTGGTGGCGAAATGATTGATTTTGTCGGGCTTTATGATTCAACGTGGAAGGAATTACCGTGGAAATTTGAAGGTGGAACGCCTATTATTGCAGGTGCAATAGGTTTAGGTGCCGCTATTGATTTCTTAACTGACATTGGGCTAGATAATATTGCAGCACATGAGCATAAGCTTGTAGGCTACGCAATGGATCAGCTTGAGACAATTGACGGTTTGAAAATTTTCGGCCCACGTGATCCAATGAAGCGTTGTGGATTGGTGACATTTAACTTAGATGATGTACATCCACATGATGTTGCAACGGTGCTTGACATGAATGGGATTGCTGTTCGTGCAGGACATCATTGTGCACAGCCACTAATGAAATGTCTTCAGCAAGTAGCAACAGCGCGTGCAAGCTTCTATCTGTACAATACAGAGGAGGATATTGACCGTTTAGTTGCAGGGTTACGTTCTGCGAAGGAGTATTTTGGAGATGTCTTTTAATAATTTAGATCAACTATATCGTTCGGTCATTATGGATCACTATAAAAATCCTCGTAATAAAGGATCTTTACAAGAGGATGCTGTAACGATTGATATGAACAATCCAACATGTGGCGACCGCATTCACTTAACATTAAAAGTGACTGACGGTATCGTAGAGGATGCAAAATTTGACGGCGAAGGCTGCTCTATTTCCATGTCCTCTGCATCGATGATGACACAGCTCATCAAAGGGAAAAAGGTTGAAGAAGCAATAGAGCTTTCAGATATTTTTTCTAAGATGATGATGGGGGAAGAGTATAGCGATAAATACGACCTTGAGGATGTAGAAGCACTGCAAGGTGTTTCACAATTTCCTGCACGAATTAAATGTGCGACATTAGCTTGGAAAGCAATGGAAAAAGGCGTGAAATAAATCTTACATCCTTGTTGCTTGGATGAAAGCGACATGGCTTTCATCCAAGACAAGGGTTGAATACCTGGAGAAAATACATCTCAGTGAACGGAGGAGAAACGATGGCTAAAAAAATGCCTGATATCGGCGATTACAAATACGGATTCCATGACAAGGACGTATCAATTTTCCGTTCAAAACGTGGTTTAACTGAAGAAATCGTCCGTGAAATTTCAAATATGAAACAAGAGCCAGAGTGGATGCTTGAGTACCGCTTAAAAGCACTTGAAACATTTTATACAAAACCAATGCCACAATGGGGTGGAGATCTTGGAGATTTAGATTTTGATGAAATTACGTACTATGTAAAACCATCAGAAGCTACACAACGATCATGGGATGAAGTACCTGAGGAAATCAAAGCTACATTTGATAAATTAGGTATTCCAGAAGCAGAACAAAAATATCTTGCTGGTGTATCAGCACAATATGAGTCTGAGGTAGTTTATCATAACATGAAAAAGGATCTTGAGGATCTTGGTATTGTGTTCAAAGATACTGACTCAGCTTTACGTGAAAACGAAGATATTTTCAAACAATATTGGGGCAAAGTGATTCCTTACACGGACAATAAATTTGCTGCATTAAACTCAGCTGTATGGTCAGGTGGATCATTTATTTATGTACCACCAGGTGTAAAAGTAGAAACACCATTACAAGCTTACTTCCGTATTAACTCTGAAAACATGGGTCAATTCGAACGTACATTAATTATCGTGGACGAGGGTGCACACGTACATTATGTTGAAGGTTGTACAGCGCCTGTTTATACAACAAACTCTTTACACTCTGCAGTTGTAGAAATTGTTGTACGTAAAGATGCTTATTGCCGTTATACAACGATTCAAAACTGGGCGAATAACGTTTACAATCTTGTAACGAAACGTACAGTTGTTGAAGAAAACGGTACAATGGAATGGATTGATGGTAACATCGGTTCTAAGTTAACAATGAAATACCCAGCATGTATCCTTAAAGGTGAAGGTGCTCGTGGTATGACATTATCCATTGCATTAGCAGGTAAAGGACAGCACCAACATGCTGGCGCAAAAATGATCCATATGGCACCAAACACATCTTCAACAATCGTATCGAAATCGATTGCTAAACAAGGTGGTAAGGTAACTTATATGGGACAAGTTCGTTTTGGTCCTAAAGCTAGTGGTGCACGTGCGAACATCGAATGTGACACACTAATCATGGACAATCAATCGACTTCTGATACAATTCCGTACAACGAGATCTTAAATGATAATGTTTCTTTAGAGCATGAAGCAAAAGTTTCAAAAGTATCTGAAGAGCAATTATTCTACTTAATGTCTCGCGGAATTTCTGAAGAAGAAGCGACAGAAATGATTGTAATGGGCTTCATCGAGCCATTCACAAAAGAACTACCAATGGAATACGCAGTAGAAATGAACCGTCTGATTAAATTCGAGATGGAAGGGTCTATCGGGTAATTAACTTACCACCCCTAGTCACAGTAAAACTTGTGACTAGGGGCTTTTTTATGATCTGATATATCAGATCATAAATGGATTTTTGTAATATATTAAAATAATACTGGATTTTTGGATGAATACATACTAAAATGATAATGAGAATCAATATCAATTGAAAAGTAGGAGCTGATAAAATAATTTCATGTTCAATGCTTCAATATGCCAGATGACATAGCTGTTTGTCATAACGATAACAATTTAAAGGAGATTATTGTCAATGAAAAAGAAGTTTCTATTTATTAGTGTCATCGCATTATTTATGCTGATCCTAGCTGCATGTAGTGAGAAAAAGACTACGGAAGAGGAAACATCCACAGATACGCCAAAAGAAGAAGCAACGCAAACAAAAGATGAATCTACAAATGAAGATGGTACGAGAACAATTGAATATCTTGGTGAAAGCTATGAAGTACCAGAAAAGGTCGAAAGAATTGTTGTAACAGGTGCTATGGAAGCGATGGAGGATATGGTTGTTCTTGATGTTCATCCAGTAGGAGCTATTGCTATTGGTGGCAAGTTCCCTGAGCTATATGCTTCTGTAACAGACAAAGCAGAATCAATTGGTGAGAAAATCAAACCAAATTTTGAAAAAATATTAGAATTAGATCCTGATGTCATTTTAGGTTCAACAAAGTTCCCAGAAGAAGTACAAAGTAAATTAGAGAAAATCGCTCCTACTATTTTAGTGTCGCATATATCGACAAACTGGGAGTCTAATTTAAACTTATTAGCTGAATTAACAGGTAAGCAAGCAGATGCAGAGAAAATCTTAGCTACATATAAGGCAGATATTGAAGCTGCTAAAACGACGTTAACTGAGAAACTACAAGATAAAAAAGTAGCTGCTGTTCGTATTCGTGGTGGACAGGCTTATGTTTATCCAAAAGAAGTATTTTTAAATGCTGTTCTTTATGGAGAACTCGGTTTAGCAGTGCCTGATGAAGTTGCGAAAGCAAAAGCACAAGAAGCCATTTCTGTGGAACAACTGGCAGATATGAACCCTGATTATTTATTTGTACAGTTTTCAACAGATGAAAATGCGGATGCACCAAATGCTTTAGAAGACTTTAAAAACAATCCAATCATCCAAAATATTAATGCCTTTAAAAATGACCAAGTGTTTGTCAATGTACTTGATCCATTAATGGAAGGTGGCCCAGCTTATAGCCGAATTAAGTTTTTAGAGGCTATCCAACAAAATCTTGTGAAATAATAGGTAGCCCAATTAAGTAGCATGAGTTCAAGGGTATATGGACTCATGCTTTTTCTTTTGCATATAAGAGACAAACCTTCATTTTGAATGTACAAAAGAATGCGATATTTTTTACATGATGTTTATTTCTAGTATCATACTGTGTGCTATGATTATGTACATAGAGGAGGGTGTCACATGATTGTAGTTGGATTAACCGGTTGGGGCGATCACCCTTCACTTTCTAGTGGAGTGACTACCTCAAAAGATAAATTATTTGATTATACAGGTCATTTTTTAACGGTCGAAGTCGATACGTCTTTTTACGCCATCCCGTCCAAGGAGCATGTTCGTAAATGGTGTGAGGATACACCCGAAAATTTTCGTTTTGTTGTAAAGGCGTACCAAGGTATGACTGGCCATTTGCGTGGTGATATACCTTTTGAAACAAAAAATGATATGTTCAATGCTTTTATCGAATGTGCGAATGAATTTAAACGTTATGGAAAGCTAGCAATGGTATTAGCACAATTTCCACCGTGGTTTGATTGCCAGGCAAAAAATGTACAATATTTATTGTATATACGGCAGCAGCTCAAGGATTTTGAAGTAGCTATTGAGTTTCGAAATCAAACATGGTATGCAGAAAATGTCGTACAGCAGACGATGGATTTTTTACGTGAACATCAATTTATTCATACGATTTGTGATGAACCACAGGCTGGTGTAGGTTCAGTCCCCTTCTATCCTGTAGTGACGGCGAGTAAAGCACTTATCCGTATCCATGGTCGCAATATCCATGGATGGCGCAACACAGGGAATGCTGAAAATTGGCGTAAAGTTCGCTTTTTATATGATTATAATAAAGAAGAATTACAACAGCTTGGGCATAGCATGCAAAAGCTTGAAAAAGAGGTCAATGAACTCTTCGTATTATTTAATAATAATTCAGGTAATCATGCAGCGAAAAATGCAAAGGAGCTACAAGACATGTTGAATATTAAAGATGTTGGACTAGCGCCTAAACAATTAAACATGTTTGAAGGGGAACTATAATGGAATTTATTTTATTAGTTATCATTGCACTATTGGCGGGTCTAATTGGCTCATTGGTTGGGCTAGGTGGTGGTATCGTTTTAGTACCAGCAACCTTATATATTGGTTTAAATCTAGGAATGATTCCAGATATTACGCCTCAAAAAGTAGTGGGTTTATCAGTTGTTATGATGATCTTTACAGGGCTAGCCTCCACATTAAGCTATATGAAATCCAAAACGGTGGATTATAAAAGTGGCTTTATATTTTTTCTTGGAAGTATTCCAGGAACGATTCTTGGAGCTTGGGTCAATAAAGGATTAGACTTACCATCCTTCAATTTATATTTTGGTATTCTGCTTATTATTTTATCAATCATTTTGCTTGTCCGTGACAAGTTGAAGCCAGTAAAATGGTTTGTGAAAAATGGTACGCAACAAGAATTTACAGACTCTGAGGGCAATACCTTTATATATGGCTATCCTATTTGGTTTGCCTTTATATTAACATTTGGTATTGGCTTTGCTTCTGGGCTGTTCGGCATTGGTGGTGGCTCGATGATTGTACCAGCAATGATTATTTTGTTTTTATTTCCACCACATGTCGCAGTGGCAACATCGATGTTTATGGTGTTTTTAACGTCCATTGTAAATTCCTCAAGCCATATTTACTTCGGACATGTGCCGTGGCTCTATACAATCCCTGTTATTCCAGGGGCCTATATTGGGGCAAAATTGGGGGCGGCATTAAATAAAAGAATTAAATCAGATACGCTTGTACTCGCCCTAAGGATTATTTTATTATTATTAGGAATTCGTTCCATTATAGAAGGCATATTAGCTTAATTTGAAATGAGGTGGCTTTAATGCTTGAAAAAATCCATATTTTTCACACAAATGATTTGCATAGTCATTTTAAGTATTGGCCACGTATGCAAAGCTATGTGAAAGAGATGCGTAACAATCTAGCGGCAATAGGGGAAACAAGCTATTTATTTGATGTTGGAGATCACTTAGACCGTTCTAATATTTATACAGAGGCGACGGTTGGGAGAGGCAATGTACAATTACTTAATGAGGCAGGTTATGATGTAGTGACAATCGGTAACAACGAAGGCATTACATTGTCACATGAAGAGCTCTTCCATTTATATGATGATGCCAATTTTGAAGTTGTGGTGGCGAATGTCTATGCCTCTCAAGGGGAAAAGCCATCTTGGATGAAGCCCTATGTTATTTTAACAACAGAAACAGGTACAAAAATAGGTGTAATTGCTGCTACAGCCATGTTTGAAGTGTATTATCAAGAATTAAATTGGCATATGGACGATGCCCGCAGTACATTGCTACGTCTAGCACATCAACTACGTAAAGAGGTTGACATTGTTGTGTGCTTGTCACATTTAGGCATTACAGAGGATGAGCTCTTAGCGGAAGAATGTCCCGAAATTGATGTGATATTCGGGTCCCATACACATCATGTTTTGCCAACTGGCAAACATATCAATGGTGTTTTACTGACAGGTGGAGGGAAATTTGGCCAATATACAGGTCATCTTGTCATAGAATATGATAAAAAAATGAGGAAAATTGTTGAAAAAGAGGATACTTTAATTCATAATAAGGATTTGCCAATTGTTAATAATGAACAGAAAATGGTACAGTTTTGGGAGGATGAAGGTAACAGAATACTGGATACACCAGTCTTTACAACAAATAAATCCTATAACAAGGAATGGTTCCATTACTCACAGCTATCAGATTTATTTGCACATGCCATTTTGGAAAAAAGCGGTGCCGACTGTGCATTGTTCAATGCAGGTATCTTTTTAGATGGTTTACCGAAGGGCACTGTAACTGCGCTAGATTTGCATCGAATTTTTCCACATCCTATTAATTTATGTACAATTGAATTATCCGTTGCAGAAATGAAAGAAATTTATATGCAATCCAAAAATGAAGAGTGGCCCTATATCGAATTAAAAGGTTTAGGGTTTAGAGGCGTTATTTTTGGGAAAATGTTGACATACGGATTTTCAATGAATGACAATCGCCAATTATTGATTAATGGCAAGCTAGCGGATCACGATCATATTTATAAACTTGTGACGTTAGATTTATTTACATTTGGTTATTTTTATCCAAGCTTTAAATATGCGAAGAAACAATATATTTTACCTGAATTTTTACGAAACATTATGATAGATTATGGTCAAAGATTCTTTAAACAATAGAGAGAGTTTAAAGAATGGATTGGGGAAGAAATCATGCGATTAATTTCAATCGATGTATTAAAAGAAGGAATGGTATTAGGTAGAACCATTTGGAATGAGGCAGGTCATCCACTTTTAAAGAAAGATGTTGTTATTAATGACCGGATTATTCAACGACTTCAACAGTTAAATATGCATTATCTATATATTAACGATGATATTTCTGAAGGTATAGAAGTAGAAGAGACCGTTCCACCTGCTATGCGAAATAAAGTGATTACAACTATAAAGGATTCATTCCAATCCATTGATGGTTGTAATCCCGTAAATGCCTCTTATATATTAGATCAGCAATCAAAGACAATTGTCTCAATTGTAGATGAACTACTTTCTGCAGTTACTGGAAATGATGAAATTTTAACTATTTTAACAGATGCTTATTTATTTGATGAATATTTATATCAACACTCCTTCCAAGTGACCTTGTACTCCATTGCGATTGCCAAAGAGCTTGGTTATTCGGCTGAGGATTTACGCTTAATCGGTATTGGTGCTTTACTGCATGATGTTGGTAAACTCATGGTACCTAAAGATATATTAACAAAGCCTGATCGTCTCACTAATGATGAGTTTGAAACAATGAAAATGCATGCTCGTTATGGTTTCGATTTATTGCGCAATTTACATTCTATCTCATTACTTGTGGCACATTGTGCTTTTCAGCATCATGAGCGAATTGACGGAAGCGGCTATCCAAGAGGGCTTGTTGATTTTGAAATTCATCCTTTTGCCAAGATTATTGGCGTGGCAGATGTTTTTGACGCAGTTACAACCAATCGTGTTTACCGTGAAAAGATGCTACCCTCACAAGGGTTAGCAATTGTTGAAGCAGGCTCTGGTACTCTTTATGATGCTCGTGTTGTAAAAGCGTTAAAAAGGGCAGTGGTCCACTATCCAAATGGCGTTATTTTAAAATTATCGGATGGACGACGCGGTATTGTATCCAGACAAAATACATTGGATGCAGCATTACCGTGGATTCGTATTTTTGAAGAGCAAAATCAATTGCTCGCAGCTACATATGAAATCAATTTAGTGGATTATCCTAGTGTTTCAATTGAAAGTGTTGAGACCGATTACGTGGCTTCCGCAAAAGTAGAATAAATTGCTCCCCCTGTTCATACGTTATGGAACAGGAGGAGATTTTTTTGTTTTTCCCTCGAAAAAGGATGAAATTACGCTCATATAATCAAAGGGGAATACGTCTTAATCGATTAACAATTTTAATTGTAAGTACGGTTATTTGCCTTATATTATTTATTTATTATTTAAACGAACGGCTCATGCCAACCTATTTGCAGTATGCCGAGGTACAAACCACTAAGATTGCGTCATACGTTGTGAGCAAAGCCATTAATTCACGTACCTCAAATGTATTAGATGTCAATGATATCATTCAAGATATTCCTCCCGGTACATCTGAAATGATGACGACTAAGTTTAATACAGAAATTATTAATCGTGTTCGAGCAGAGACATTAGAGCTTGTTAAAATGTATTTAGAGCAAGCTGAACAAGGAGAATTATCGCATTTACCTGAATTAGATAATGTTGAATATGATATTAACAGAATTCAGGAAGGTGATGGTATTGTCTTCTTTGTACCTCTTGGTCAAGCGGCCAATATACCTTTGCTCGGAAATTTAGGGCCAAAGATTCCGATACGCTTCCACGTGATTGGAAATGTTCATAGCAATGTGACGTCCTCCATTCAGGAATTTGGGATCAACAGTGCTTATGTGGAGGTAGGTATTCATTTAGAAGTCAATGTACAGATTATTGTCCCGTTCGCTAGTAAATCTTCAACCGTTGCACAAGATATCCCTGTAGCAATGGGCTTAACGAGAGGTCCTGTTCCAAACATTTATACAAATAGTAGTGATGCACCGCAACCCTCCATCGAAATACCTGTCCCTTATAAGTAGAAATGTTATTGTGATAGTTGTTGGAGCTCCTTTAATATGTTACATTGACAACAGTGAAGATAGTTAATATTAAAAAATGCATATTTTTGATAGGGGCGATATTCGTATGACATCTTGTAAACCTACAAGTAAAGAAGAACATGTAAGAAAACCAGACTGGCTAAAAATAAAACTAAACACGAACGACGAATATAAAGGGCTTAAAAAGCTGATGCGTGAGAAAAATCTGCATACAGTATGTGAAGAAGCTCGCTGTCCAAATATCCATGAATGCTGGGGAGAAAGACGTACTGCTACCATGATGATTCTTGGTTCCGTTTGTACACGTGCTTGTCGTTTCTGTGCAGTCAAAACAGGGTTACCCAATGAACTAGATTTGGCTGAACCAGAGCGCGTTGCAGATTCAGTAGCAATTATGAACTTAAAGCACGTTGTAATCACAATGGTAGCGCGTGACGATTTAAAGGATGGCGGTGCGCAAGTATTAGCCGAAACAGTTCGTGCTATTCGCCGTAAAAGTCCTTTCACATCTGTTGAGGTGCTGCCATCAGATTTAGGTGGTATAAAAGAAAACCTTCAACTGCTAATGGATTCGAAACCAGATATTTTAAACCATAATATTGAAACGGTACGCCGTTTAACACCAAGAGTACGTGCTCGTGCAAAATACGAACGCTCATTAGAGTTCCTTCGCTTGGCTAAAGAGATGCAGCCAGAAATTCCAACGAAATCATCGTTAATGATTGGCTTAGGCGAAACACACGAAGAAATTTTAGAAGTAATGGACGATTTACGTGCGAATAATGTAGATATTATGACAATCGGTCAATATTTACAGCCAACGAAAAAGCATTTACCAGTTAAAAAATATTATTCACCAATTGAATTTGGTAAACTGCGTAAGATTGCCATGGAAAAAGGCTTTAAACATTGTGAAGCAGGCCCACTTGTACGTAGTAGTTATCATGCAGATGAACAAGTAAATGCTGCAACAAAAGAACGTCAATTACAAGCAGAACTCTAAACGTCAAGGCTGAACGAAAAGGGTGGTGTCACTTTGATCATAATTGAAGGATTAGAATATGAACTAATAAAGGATTATCGAGAAGCCTTTCAGGAGGAAGTTTTTCAGGAAAGGTATTCAGATATTTTAGCCAGATACGATTATATTGTAGGGGATTGGGGCTATAATCAATTACGTTTAAAGGGTTTTTTTGATGATAAAAATCAAAAATCAACTTTTGATACGAAAATAAGTACGCTTCAAGACTATCTATATGAGTATTGTAATTTTGGCTGTGCTTATTTTGTGTTACGTAAAACGGGCAAAGTCATGAAACAGCCCGAAGTGTTGGATACAAGTGTGGTAACAAAGCCAACAGACCAAGAACCTTTAGCGGAATAAAAAAGATAAGAGAAACCTGATGTGATAGGCATCAGGTTTTTTCTTGTGTCCTTGTTTTCTTTTGCAGTAATGGGGGAAAACTAAAGCACAAAACAGCTTATTAAAGGTGTGTTGCATATGAAAAGAGCCGTATTTTTAGATCGCGATGGTGTCATCAATGAGGTACTAACGAGTCGTGTGAAATTTGTCAATAAGCCTAAGGATTTATACTTTTTACCACAGGTGCCTGAGGCGATCAAGAAGTTAAATAAACATTTTGATTATGTGTTTGTTGTGACAAATCAAGGTGGTGTCGGTTTAGGTTTCATGAAGGAAACGAGCTTACAGAAAATACATGAGCATATGGTGAAGGAGCTCAAGAAAAAAGGCGCCACTATCCATGAGGTCGTTTATTGTCCACATAAGCCTAGGTCGGGCTGTGCTTGCCGAAAGCCCAATAGTAAATTAATTGTGGATTTAGCGAGGAAATATAACATTGATGTATCTAAATCCTATATGGTTGGTGATACGGACACGGATATAATTGCAGGCAAACAAGCAGGAACAAAGGGTGTATTTTTAGGAGACCAAGATCCATTAGCAGATGCCGTTTTCCCAGATTTAATAAGTGCTGCACATTGGATTATTGAGGATTCAACGACTTAATTAGTGTGAAAAAAAGAAGTATAAAACATTAAAAAAAGGATAATTTATGAGTGGAGGTGATGATATTGGCAAAGAACAAGCGCGATAAAAAGCCATTAGATCGTGAGGAATACGGATATGGTTTTGATATAAGTGTAGATGATTTAGCGGTTATTGGTCAAAATCAGCAAGCAAAAAAACAAAATGATGAAGAAAACAAAGACAATAAGCCCCATAATAAAAATAATCCATCTACTTTAAATAAATAACAATACGTAAAAAGATTTCGCAATCGCCTACAGGGTAACGCGGAATTTTTTTATGCCCTATAAAAAAACACCCAATAAAAAGGGTGTTAGTTCAATAATTCACGTAAATATTCTCGTAACTCTATCGTTTCTTCCTCTGTGCGATTGTACACATGTTCTAAGTAACCAGGTTCTTCTATATCATCAGGGCCGATGATAGCAAAGCGACCAAATTGAATATCCATGACAAGCACTTTTCCAAAGAAGCGGCCTGATTGTAAAATAGCTAAATCATAACGTAGCTTTTTCCCAGCAAAACTAACAAAGCGTGTTTTTGTATCTTCTACATCATCATATAAAAAAAAACGTTCCATCTTTTAATCTCCTTCCAGTCCTATAGTTATGGTACTATAGAAGAGAAAAGACTATCAACTTTTAATGATTTGAATGGGGGCTTTCCTTGTGTATTTTGTAGATCGTAATAAAATCACAAAAAATTTACAGTACTTAGATGGGCTATTAACTATTTTGGAGACAGAGGATAATGATAACTGGCTTCAAAATGATATAAAGAAATTAGCTATCGAGCGAATTGGACACAACATTATGGAGTCAATGATGGATGTAGGCAATTTAATGATTGACGGTTTCATTATGCGTGATCCAGGAAGCTACGAGGATATCATCGATATTTTAGTCGATGAAAAAGTTGTAGCTGCTGAAATGGAAGCACCATATAAAGCAGTTGTTGGCTTGCGTAAAATGCTTGTACGCGAGTTTATAGATGTAGATATCCCAGAGGTTATTCAGGTACTAACAGCCAATTTAGAGGCTTTAAAGCAATTCTCGCCAGCAGTCCACCATTATTTAACAAATGAATTAGGGCCAGTTTCAGCTTTTTTACCAGAGGACCATCAATGAAACAATATAAAGCCTATTGCTTTGATTTAGATGGCACTGTCTATCGCGGGAAGGAAGGAATTCCTTCAGCGGTTGCGTTTATTCATCGTTTACAGCAAGCAGGAATTGAGCCATTTTATGTAACGAATAATTCTTCGAAGACGCGAGAACAACTGCAGGAAGCTTTAATGTCTATTGGTGTAAACGCACCATTAGAGCATATTTATTCAAGTGCATTGGTAACAGCAAAATATGTGGCACTTCATTTCGCAGGCAAAAAAGTAGCCATGATGGGCACAGATGGAATACGTCAGGCATTACTCAATGAAAATATTGAACCTGTTGAAGATGAGCCGGAAGTATTTGTTATGGGTATTGATCGTACGCTTGATTATATGGCACTTGCTAGAGCAACGATTTTTGTCCAAAAAGGGGCAACCTTTATTGCGACTAATCAAGATATTAAATTCCCGACAGAGTACGGCTTTTTACCAGGCAATGGTTCTTTTGCTCGCTTAGTAGGAGAGGTTGCAGATGTTGAACCAATCTATATTGGTAAACCATCACCAGCCATGCTGGAAGTAATCGCTACAGAACATGGAATTGCTAAAGAAGACATGGTGATGATCGGTGATAACTATGACACGGACATTATGTGTGGTATTCATTTTGGCTGTGACACCATTCATGTGAATACAGGCGTTACTCCTACAAAGGTTGTACTAGAAAAAGAATGTCAACCTACATATGTAGTGGATGTATTAAAATAATAAAAGGATGTTTATGCTGATTTTTAGCATAACATCCTTTTTATTTGTTCAAATTTATTTCATATAGGCATTTTAGAAAACTACCATAATGGATTTTCTTCAATAAATTGATAAATGGCTTTCGTTAATGCATCAGGAGAATCGGCTTCTACTAATTCACCATTTACAATTGCATAAAAAGATTCCGAGCACTTTGTACAATAACTGAGGCAGCCATATTCCAAAACGTCGATGTTTGGGTCGCGTTCGAGTACTTCATAAGTTGCTTGAGAGCCATTTGCTAAATTACTTATACAAAATTCAACCATTGGATTCATTCATGTCACCTCACCAAAGTAATGCTACTCGGTTTTACGATTTTCGTCAATTATTTATGTTTAAGGTAAAAGAAACGTTTTTTGATAAAAGATAAAGGGAATTCGTTATTAATAGCTCTAAAATCAATCGAAATGAACAAGTTCTCATTTATTATGTGAAATCTTTCACAAAATTTCATTCTGATATTGTGAAACTTCTCACAATCGGTTATACTCGTTTGTGGATACTTTGTGAACAATTATTAAAAGAGATATAAAAGGAGACTATTATGGGTAAATTAGTACTTTTAGGTGGCGGCTACGGCAATATGCGTGTCATGCTTCGTCTATTAAATAGCTTACCATTAGACAGAGAGGTAGTTATAGTAGATAGAGCCCCTTTCCATAGTTTAAAAACAGAATTTTATGCATTGGCGGCAGGGACTGCAACAGATAAAGAAATTCGTGTAAGCTTCCCAGAGCATGAACGTTTAACGGCTGTATATGGAGAAGTCGTTGAAATTAATCGTGCAGAAAAAGTAGTCCTTTTAGAAGATGGGCAACGTATTGAATATGATGATTTAGTCATTGGGCTTGGCTGTGAAGATAAATATCATGGTGTACCAGGTGCGGAAGAGCACACATATAGCATTCAAACGATGGGACAATCGCGCGCAACATTCCAAGCACTTTGTGGTTTACCGGCTGGGTCTACAGTGGGAATTGTAGGGGCTGGCTTGAGTGGAATTGAGCTTGCAAGTGAGCTACGTGAAAGTCGATCAGATTTAAAAATAAAGTTATTTGACCGTGGTCAACGTATTCTTAAGGATTTTCCAGAAAAACTAAGTAAGTATGTAAAAGATTGGTTTGTTAAGCATAATGTTGATGTTATAGCCAACTCCAATATTACAAAAGTAGAACCAGGTAAAATTTTCAATCACGAAGATGAAATATTACTCGATGCTGTCGTTTGGACTGCAGGTGTACAGCCTGTCAAAATCGTTCGTGATATGGATGTTGAGAAAGATAAACATGACCGTCCACTTGTCACTCAGTATTTTAATGTACTTGATGATGAACATGTCTATATTGTAGGGGATTGTGCTTCTTCAGAATTACCTCCAACAGCACAGTTAGCTGAGGAACAAGCGGAGCAAATCGTAAAAGTACTTCGTATGCGTTGGAAAGGTGAACATTTACCAGAGAAGATGCCAGACATTAAATTAAAAGGCTTCATGGGGGCTCTTGGTAAAAAACAAGGCTTTGTGTACTTAGCTGATACAACAGTCACTGGACGTATCGCGCGCTTAATGAAATCAGGATTATTATGGTATTACAAACGTCAAAATGATTAATTAGCTACTGTCTTTCATAGAGAGAAAAGGGATTGCTCTAACATCATGTTGAAGCAATCCCTTAGCTTTGTTTAAACAGTTTCGTCTGGAACAAAGCCTAAATTTTCAAGTGCTGTAAATACAGGCTTTAATTGCACATAGCCTTCACCAACAACTTCATTATTTATGAGGACAAGAGGGTAAAAAAACTCATCTTCTTGAATACGTTTGGCATACTCTTGGTCGCGATCATTCTCAATTGGACCTTCAATATCAATATAGCGAATATCGTAGGTTTGCTCTGGGTACTTACGGTCGATGGCTGCTTGAAGCCACTCATATGTATCTTTTGAAGATGGAGCATTGACACAGCTAGCACAGATAACAGCTGTTCCATAAATTTCAATCATCGGTTTTGTTGATGGCATAGTATTTTCTCTCCTTGTGATTCAATATTGGATTTTTTCTGTTGCTAACATTATAATCATTATAAGGAAAGGAGTCGAGATAAATGGCAGAAGCAACAATTAACGACCAAGTACAAGAGGTATTAGATAAATTACGTCCATTCTTACTACGTGACGGTGGAGACTGTGAATTAGTAGATGTTGAGGATGGCGTTGTTAAATTACGTTTATTAGGTGCATGTGGCAGTTGCCCAAGTTCTACGATTACATTAAAAGCTGGTATTGAACGTGCTTTACTAGAAGAAGTACCAGGTATTGTGGAAGTAGAGCAAGTATTCTAAGCTATCATAAAAAGTTCTAGCTGTCAGCACAGCTAGAACTTTTTTCAGCTATACATGGCGTGCATGTTCTTTCTCTTCACGTATAATGGCCCATTGCTCTTTCGCCATATCCACAATTTTTGCTTCGCCCCCAGCACTTTGTTTTTCAATGACTCTTGAAAAGAAACGTGTGGCATTTTCAATATCTCCAATGCGTCTGGATAATTCAGCAATCATATACATGATGCGGACAGCTGACATTTGTGTGGAGCTGTAATCCTCGGTAGAATAAGATTCCATATAATAATCACGTGCTAATTTCATAAAGCGCTCCTCTTGTCCACTATTGTTCAACGAACGATAGAGCCAAGCAAGACGTAGAGTTAATCCGGCAATCGCTACATTTTTTTCTTTTTTAATTGTCCCACAAAGAAAAGCTAACTTATAGGCTTGAATCGCTTGAAATACGGTACGTTCACCCTTGAAATCATGGTGCACCCATTTTTCCGTAATGTGTGTACGAATTTCATCTTGAATACCTGGTGCAAAATATTTTGTAAAGTCTTCTGTAAAGGAGAAGCCGCAATGCTCGCAAACAAAGACGTTGTAATAAAGAGCATTGACATCATCTGCATAGATCGGTTGAAAATCTGTTTCGGTATGGTCTACTTTAATAAATTTTGAGCGTACCTTTAATGTTGGAAATTCTTTTTTGCAATTCAAACATTGAATTTTTTTTTCGTAATATGGTGAAATCTCCATATATATTCCCCCCTACAAAGAAGTCGTTGTAACTATTATACCAATAGAGTTTTTATTAACATGAATAAAAAATACTAAAAATGTGAAAAATATTAGAATTATGACTAAAAATCGACTTGAAGCTGAATGTTTGTCATACAATGGTCAAAATTGATATGATAATACGTAAGAAGGAAGGTGATTGGGATGACAAGTACAAAAAAAGTAATAGAAGTTACACAAGCTGCTGGCTTTCATATTAATGAAATGATGGAGCATAATGAAGAACAAGGTTCTTTTTTACGTGTAGTGGTGAACGGTGGCGGCTGTAGCGGACTATCCTATGGCATGCACTTTGATCAAGAGAAAAAAGAAGATGACTTTGAAGATGTACAGCATGGTTTAACAATTCTTGTTTCCCGTGAAGATGCGCCGATTTTGATGGGAACAAAAATTGACTATAAACAATCGCTAATGGGCGGTGGCTTCACAATCGATAATCCAAATGCTATTGCATCATGTGGCTGTGGTACTTCATTTAAAACAGCTAAACGTGAAGGTACACCTGAGGTTTGTGAATAAAAACTTGTATCAGGAAGTTGATAGATAAGTGTACACAATCCTTAAAATAAGAACACAACCCTAAAATAGCGGTTTAGGGTTATAGATACCAAGCCTTTTTGATTTGTATGTTGGGATAACAACAAATTGAAGAGGCTTTTACTATGGTTTGCAAATATAAAAATTTAAAACGAAAGCCCCGTTTATATAATGAAACAGGGCATTCTAATAATCTAAAATTTATAATACCAAAAAATCGCTATTTCATTTGCTGTTGGAAAGTTTGCATAAAGCATTGTATCCACTGCACCTATTATAAAGTGATTTTTGGCATAAAAATGACAAGCTGAAACATTGATATCCTGTGTTTCAAGCGTGACACCACAAAAGCTCCTTTCTTTTGCCCACTCAATTGCTTTATTTAGTAAGGCAGTACCAACACCCTTTTTTCTATAATCCTTTGCAACAGCAATATCTTCAATAAGTGCATATCCATTCCAATTGGAGCACATCTTAATCTGCCCAACACAGTTGTTTTCAATATAATAAAAAAATACAGCTTTCTCGACTTCCTCTATGTAACGAAGGTCCATTTCATCATCATTATATTTCTTGAAGTAAGGCTCAGCAAATATTTCCTCTGTGAATGTCCAAATATTATTTGCATATGTCGGTACAATCCTTCCTGAAACCATAAAACCGTCGTTTGTTTTATTAAAATCCTTTAGATTATCTTGAGTCATTTTAATAATCATTTTCATCTCCCTTTCTCCATTGAGGTAGGATTTCTACCTATCTTAAGCCAAACTAACATCTACCTTCTTTAATGGAATTCCCGACAGCATGAAATTGGAATTTACATGTTTACATTGGTGGGACCCTCTTTGATGAAATAATAGTTAATGTACAGTCAGTTCTAAGAAAAGGGCTTCTTTCATGGGCTAATCAGATTTTTCACGCTCAATAAACTTTGCCTCATTTAAAATAGCTAGCTGGTAAATGGCCCTTTTTTCATCGAGACCAAATTGTCCGTTTTCCTCGATAACAAATTGTTCATTGTTTGTTGTTTGAAAGTAATACGTTCCTACAGAGCCTATTTCATATTCGTAGATAACCTCATTTATATCTTGCCATTTATAAATAATTTGTTTGTGATAATGTTGAAAAACGATTTGATCCTTTTGTATGGCGCTATAGCTTAAAAAAGAATAATAACCTAATACGAAGCTGCTTAAGATGATTGCAGAAGAAATGGCGTAAATATATGGATTTCTTTTTAATCCGAGGACAATCAAAGCTAATACTATCAATCCGATGGCTATTAAAAGCATAATAAAGTTGCTAGGAGGTGTAATCAGTACGACATTATCCCTATTAAAATAAAATGTATGCGATATAGTTAAGGGCATAAAAAAGGCAAGAAAAGGAGTTAATATTGCTAACATAAGTGCTGTTATAAAGTACTTTGCTCGCACTGAGAGTGCATTTAACATAATAAATCAAACTTCCTTGTTATTAAAAGTGTAACATATTTACAAATAAGGTATGTATACGCATTTTTATAGTATATAAAGATTGGTCTTAAAATTCTGAATAAAAGCTTCATTCCATTGAAAGCAAGCAGGTATAATAGTTAGATAGAGGTGAAGGTTATGAAAAAAGATCGAGGAAAAATATGGTTGGGTGTATCAGGTGTTACGGTCAATGAGCTTGGACAATGGTTAGTTGTGAAAAAGGCTTATAGCGGCTTGAAAGGACGTTGGTCATTGCCAGCAGGGTTTGTCAACGCAGGTGAAACAGTGGATGAGGCGGTCATTCGTGAAATCAAAGAAGAAACAGGAATTGATTGCAGTGTATCAGGCTTAATTGGATTTAGAACGGGTGTCATCCGTGATGACATTAGTGATAATATGGCGATTTTTTATTGTCATATGCTAGATGAGCAGCAACAGGTATGCATTCAGGAAAAAGAAATACTAGAAGCCAAATGGTTGTATCCTCATGAGCTAGCACAGGATGAAACAACCTCGGTTATGTTAAAAGAAATGGCATCCAATCAATTCGAAAAACATCAATTAGAAGCGATAGAGGGGATTAATCCTGGCGATATTTTTGGTTATACCTCTTATCGACTGTTCTTTAAAAAATGATATGACTTCAGGAGGAAGGCTATGATGGAGTTATTTTTATTTATGCTGGAGCGAGTCGGTTTGATCATTGTGTTTGCCTTTTTAATGTCCAGATGGAGACTTTTTCGAGAGAAGCTGTTTCAGGAGCAAGGAAAGAAGGAGAAAATATGGCTTATCATTATCTTTAGTAGCTTATGTATTATTAGTAGCTATACAGGTATTAAAATTGAAAGCGGTACGATTCATCCTTTAAATCAGATGATACATAGTACGATCAATGCTGAGGAGGCTATTGCTAATACGAGGTTAATCGGCGTAGCCATTGCAGGTATTTTTGGTGGGCCCCTTGTAGGTGTTTGTGTAGGGATTATTGCAGGTGTTCACCGAATTACACTTGGGGGCTTTACAGCGATAGCCTGTGGTGTTTCGACGATTCTTGCTGGCTTTATGACAGGTGGATTAAGCAAACGTTTCAAAATACGTCAAACTTTTTCCTATAAGAAAGCTGTCATTATTGGAATCTGTGCGGAAACGATTCAGATGATTGTCATTTTAGTAGTCGCGAAGCCATTCGAGCAAGCTTTGCAGTTAGTATCGTTAATTGCGCTGCCAATGATTTTGATGAATGCCTTTGGGATATTTTTATTTTTCATGATTATTAAAACATTTATTGATGAGGAAGAACGGACAAAAGCTTTACAAACACATCAAGCTTTTTCGATTGCCCAACAAACGATTGAGCATTTTCGTAAGGGTTTGAATGAAGAATCATGCCAAACGGTTGCTGAAATTATTAAAAGGGAAATAAAAGTGGAGGCGGTCGCTATTACTGATAAAAAGGGCATATTGGCACATGTCGGTGTTGGTGAGGATCATCATTTAATTCATCGTGAAATTATGACAGCTCTAACGAAACGTGTATTAAAGGAAGGCGAAATTTTAATGGCTACTTCGGCAAAGGAGATTCAATGTCCACATGATGGTTGCCCATTAAGCGCTGCCATTGTTCTGCCTTTAATGGTACAGCAGCGCACTGTTGGAAGCTTAAAGCTCTATTTCACGAAAGCAGAATCTTTAACAGGAGTGAAGAAGGAACTTGCGGAGGGCTTAAGTAGACTATTCTCCTCACAGCTCGAATATGCTGAAATTGAACAACAGCGAAAGTTATTAAAAGACGCTGAAATTAAAGCATTACAGGCACAAGTTCATCCTCATTTCTTCTTTAATAGTCTGAACACGATTTCGAGCTTGATCCGAACAGATGCAGATGCGGCAAGAGCACTATTGATCAAACTAAGCACATTTTTTAGAAGCAATTTGCAAGGCGCACGGCAAATGCTCATTCCATTAAAAAATGAAATTGATCATGTTGAGGCTTATTTATCCATTGAGCAAACAAGATTTCCTAATCGTTACGAAGTCGAATTTATGATGGATGAAACACTCTTTGATGTGCAAATTCCTCCATTTACATTACAGCCTCTTGTTGAAAATGCTATTTATCATGCCTTTAAAAACCGCAAGGAAGGCAAGATTTTTGTCAAAGTACAACGAGTGAACGATAAGCTAGTACTAGTAACGGAAGATAATGGCTGTGGTATGAGAAAAGAACAGGTGAAACAGCTCGGTAAACATATTATGCAATCGGAGCAAGGAACAGGAACGGCGTTATGGAATATTTACCAACGCATTCATGAAATTTACGGCACAGAGGCAGATTTTCATATAGCGAGTACATTGGATGTAGGAACGAAAATAATGATTCAACTGCCGCTAAAGGCGACTAGATGGGAGTAGAAAAGATTGAATGTATATATTGTGGATGATGAACCGTTGGCACGCGCTGAGTTGAGGTATTTATTAGAGCAAACAGCGTTAGTAAATGTTTGTGGCGAATCTGAAAATCTAGAGGACTTTTGCAAACAGTATGAACAGATAGATTGTGTATTTTTAGATATTGAGTTAGGAATGAATAATGGACTCGATTTAGCTAAGCAACTACTGTTAGATGCACAAAGACCCGAAATTATTTTTGCTACAGCCTATGATGAATATGCATTACAGGCATTTGAGGTCAGTGCCTTTGATTATATTTTGAAACCATTTGAGGCACAAAGAGTACAAGCTACTGTGGAAAAGCTATTAGCTAAAAAAAGAGCTGCCCAGGTAAAAACAATGGAAGAAATAAAGTTTTCACAGTTGGACAAGCTCGATAAATTAACGGTTTATGTAAACGATCGAATTTTATTAATGAAAATACAGGATATTTTATATTGTACATCTGAGGACAGTAAAACGGTGGTTGTGACAGAGCAAGGGAGATTTTTCGCTTCGGAGTCATTGGCAGCGTTAGAGAAGAAGCTGGCTTTAAAAGGTTTTGTGCGTGTCCATCGTGCGTTCATTGTTAATTTAGAGCATATTGTGGAACTAGAGCCTTGGAGTAGTTCTAAATATAATTTAATATTGCACAACAGACATTCAATTCCGGTTAGTAGGCTGTATATGAAGGATGTACGGAAAATTTTTGACCTATCAAAATAGTTGCATTTCAATAGAAGAATACGACATTTCAACTTTGATTTCTGACATTTCAGTTAATTTTATGAATATGGGGGACATTCCTTTGCTATGATGTGAAAAAAGTAAAAGGGGTGTTTGCATGAATGCGATTACAATTGTGATAGGATCTATTTGTGTTTTGGTGATTAGCTATCGTTTGTATGGCATATTCTTTACAAAAAAGGTACTCAAAATAAAAGATGATACGCCCACGCCAGCGCATGCTTTGGAAGATGGTAAGGACTATGTTCCGACGAATAAATGGGTAACCTTTGGGCATCATTTTGCAGCGATTGCCGCCGCAGGACCATTGGTTGGACCGATTTTAGCTGCACAGTTCGGGTATTTACCTGGACTTCTATGGTTATTAATAGGAGCGGTAATTGGTGGGGCTGTCCATGATGCTGTTGTGTTATTTGCTTCCATGCGTCATGGGGGGAAATCCTTATCAGAAGTGATGAAGGAGGAGCTTGGTCCTATTGCTGGCTTCTGTACAGGCCTTGCGATGCTATTTATTATTACGATTACTATGGCAGGTCTTTCAATGGTGGTGTTAGGAGCTTTAGAACGTAATCCATGGGGAACGTTTGCGGTAGGGATTACTATTCCAATCGCGATACTAGTAGGGATTGCTTATCGAAAAACAGGCAATTTAATTTTAACATCCACAGTAGGCTTTATTTTATTGATGATTGGCGTATTTATCGGGCCACTTATTCAAGGTACAGCATTTGGTGAATTTTTAACGTTTGACCGTGATACATTAGCTATTATCTTACCGATTTATGCCTTTTTCGCCGCTGCCTTGCCTGTATGGCTATTACTAGCCCCACGTGATTATTTAAGTAGTTTCATGAAGATTGGTGTATTTATTGCATTAATTATTGGCGTTTTCTTTGTCAATCCTGCTATTCAGTTCCCGCCGTTAACAGAATTTATTCATGGCGGTGGCCCAGTAATTGCAGGTCCTGTATGGCCATTTGTGTCTATTACGATTGCCTGCGGAGCTATTTCAGGCTTCCATGCTTTTGTAGGCTCAGGAACGACGCCTAAAATGATTGATCGTTGGGAAGATATTCGTATTGTTGGCTTTGGCGCAATGTTAGTAGAGTCATTAGTAGGCGTGATGGCCTTGATTGCAGCTACAGCCCTTCATCCAGCAGACTATTTTGCGATTAATTCAGCACCAGCTGTATTTGCCACATTAGGGATGGAGCCTGTTCATTTACAAGCCTTGTCTCAAAGCATTGGCATGGATTTAGAGGGACGAACAGGAGGCGCTGTAACCTTGGCTGTTGGAATGACAGATATCTTTACAGGCATTCCTTGGTTCGCAGAGTTATCTTCTTATTTCTATCAATTTGTAATAATGTTTGAGGCTGTCTTTATTCTAACAGCTATTGACGCAGGAACGAGAGTAGCTCGCTATTTGATTCAAGACTTTGGTGGCAATGTTTATAAACCATTGAAGCGTACCAATTGGGTACCGGGTACAATTTTTGCCAGTGCACTCGCCTGCTTTATGTGGGGTTATTTATTGTATTCGGGGGATATTAGCTCCATTTGGGTATTATTTGGTGTATCCAATCAACTGATGGCAGCTATTGGTTTAGTATGTGGAGTGACGATGGTATTGAAGGTGGCAGATAAGCGAGTTTATGCGTTAACATGCTTTATTCCATTGGCTTATTTATACGTCACTGTCAATGTTGCAGGCTATTGGATGATTAAAAATGTGTATTGGAATCCAGCAGCTGCAGGCTTCAATATGTTAAATGGCATCTTATCCGTTATTATGCTGATGCTCGGTTTATTAATCGTCATCACAGCCTTTAAAAAATGGGCACAGCTTTGGAAATCACCGAAGTTCTTGCTAGCTCAAACAGCTTCATAAAGAAACAGTAAAACTATTGAAGATTAGAAGTCCTATCTTCAATAGTTTTTTGATGATAAAAGCGGGAAAATACTCGCGATGAAGGAAGGAATACTCGCAGAAGACAGGGAAATACTCTCGATAGGAGGAGGAATACTCGCGGAAGACAAAGAAATACTCTTGTTAAGAGAAAGAATACCTGCAAAAATCCACGATAACTGAAAGATTAACTAAATATGTCGAACAAGCGAAAACAAGGATATGTTCATTGAAAGCGTTGTCGTAATCATGTAAACTAATGAGAGGAAAACGGAGGTTATACATACATGGATGGTCCAGTTTCATTAGTACAGTTAATCATTTCAATATTGTTATTTTTCGTCATGTTCTTTGGTATCGGATTTTTGTTAAATATGCTGTTACGTATGACATGGTTAATGTCGATTGTGTATCCAATCGTTGTCATCTTTATTGTAGATGAAGTAAGCTTCTTAGATTATATTTTTAAGCCAGGTTCTGCATTCCCAGCACTAATCGATAAATTACAGGCGCTACAGTTTGTAGATATTGCTATTTTATCAGGTGGATTTGCGGGTTCCATTGTGGCAGGTATCGTGATGATTTATTTACGAAAAAGTGGATATCGAATGTTCTAACTTGCTGAGTATTCTTCTTTCAATCGAAGGAAGAATACTTTTTTTATACAAAAAAACACAACCTCCCTCTAGAGGATGTGTTTTTATTGCTTATAATATGAAAAACTCGTAGGTTATGATGGCGATAAAAATACCTGTGAGAGCCCCAAAAAATACTTCGCTTCGTTTATGACCTAATAATGTTTTTAATTCCTCCATTTTCTCCTGCCCATCCATCTGAGGCCATTTTTTTAAATCATGGAGCAATGTTTGGAAGTCCTTGCGCAGCTGATTTAATATAGCGGCATGCTGTCCTGCTTGGTAACGAACACCACTGGCATCGTACATCACAATAATGGAAAACATAGCGGCTACTGCAAAAATAGGGGATTCCAACCCCGTCTCATAAGCAATCGAGGTTGCCAGTCCAGTGACTGAGGCAGAGTGAGAGCTAGGCATACCACCCGTCGAGGTAAACAGGCTCCAATTCACTTGTCTAGTCATTAAAAAATGGATGGGGATTTTGACAAACTGTGCAAAGAGAACGGCAAAGAGGGCAATTAGTAATGGGGTATTTTGAAGTAAACTCAATTCATCACAACCTTCGCAAATAATTGCTTTTATTATAACATTCATTATTTTCTAAAAGAAGATACAGGCAAATATTACGTACTTTTCAGAAACTTCGTTATAATAGTATATGGAATGGAGGAATTTACATGCATATTGTAAAAGAAGCAAAAACATTTGAAACGATTTCTACAGAACTATTAGTGGTGGGAGTCACAAAACATCGTGAACAAATGCAGGATTGGACAAGCTTTTCATCTTTTTACGGTGAATCACTTGATACGTGGATTAGTGCTGGGGACGTATCAACAGAATTAAAGAAACTAACGAAATTGCCATTTGTGAAAGACCATGCGAACCTTAAACGTATTTTATTTGTAGGCCTGGACGAGCGTAAAAACTTAACAGAAGGTGATATTCGCGCAGCATTTGGTTTAGTAGGAAAAGAATTAAAAGCTTTAAAGGCAAAAGAGTATTCCATTTGGCTTGAATCATTTACAACAGATTCAATTGCAACTACAGATGTAGCGTTTTTAGCAGGAGAAGGAATTGGACTTGGCTATTATGCTATTCCTCATTACAAAACAACTTCAAACGAAGTAGATAAACGTATTAATGCTGTTCATCTTGTGACAATGTCAGAGGATATAGATGAGGTTGTGGCTAGCTTTGAAGTAGGTGTAATTTATGCGGATGCTGTCAATGAAGCTCGTAGTTTAATTAATCTACCACCAAATCTACTAACAGCAACTGATTTAGCCAATTATGCACAATCACTTGCAGTAGAGTATGATTTTGAAGTAGAGATTTTAGGTAAAGCTCAATTAGAGGAACTAGGTATGGGCGGTATTTTAAGTGTTAACCAAGGCTCATATGAAGAACCACGATTAATTACTTTAAAATATAAAGCGACTGAAGATTTTGAAGATCCAATTGGCCTTGTCGGTAAAGGGGTAACGTATGATACAGGTGGATATTCTTTAAAGCCAAAAGACTCAATGGTCGGTATGAAAGGCGATATGGGCGGCGCAGCAGCTGTGCTTGGAGCGATGAAAATTATCGGTGAATTACGTCCAAATAAAAATGTTGTAGCTGTTATCGGTTCTACAGATAACATGGTATCTGATACAGCATTTAAACCAGATGATGTGATTACTACGTATAGTGGGAAAACGGTTGAAGTCTTAAACACGGATGCAGAAGGACGTTTAGTTCTGGCAGATGCAACTACATATGCTAAACAGCAAGGTGCTACATCACTGATTGATGTTGCTACTTTAACTGGAGGCGTCATTACTGCGCTAGGTATGGATAAAACAGGTGCTCTTGCGAATGATGATGCATTTTTCGCAGCATTTATGGAAGCTGCAAATGAGACAGATGAATTTGTTTGGCGTATGCCTTTAACAGATAATGATAAAAAACGAATTCGTAAATCAGATGTAGCTGATTTAAACAACTCTCCAGGTCGTGATGGTCATATGATTTTCGGTGGAGGCTTTGTAGGCGAATTTGTTGGCGATACGCCATGGATTCATTTAGATATTGCTGGCACATCTGATGCAGTGGCTATACATGATTTAGGGCCTAAAGGCGGTACTGGGGTTATGGTACGTACGCTTGCGAATTTTGTTCAACGTTTAGGGGAAGAAAAGTAAGAGAGAATGGCAATCAGCGGGAATTTGTTCTCGCTGATTTTTTGTGATTTAAGCACTAATCCCGATAGAATAGGCATTCTACATATGATAGATGTATCTTCCTTCATACGATAGAGTAAAAAGGGAGGTAGCATATGCGCAATTTCGGAGGTTACCCAGGAGGAGGATTTGGAGGCTTTATTTGGCCATTTGGTGCACCGTTTTTCGGTGGTTTTTTAGGAAGTTTCCTTGGCTCTCAATTTAATCAATATCCTTATAATCCATATTATCCAAACTATCGACCATATCAGCCAGGTCCATATTTTCGACCAGGTCCACGGTATCGCAGACCTTGGTAAGCACATAAAACGATCAACCAGTTGCCCTATAATCGGCAACTGGTTTTTGTTGTGCCTTACGAAGTAGCAAATTGGGTGTTGACAGAATATACTAAATTATTTATTATTCTTATTATATTACTAAGAATTAAATAGGTGGCTGACTAGCAAACTAGAGGCTTTTATTGTTCATAGGCATTGTTGTGCCTAAGGATAATATTGGCCTCTTTTATTATCTTGATTCAATAAGTGTTTTTTGAACCACCAGGTACAGAAGACTCCCTCCACTATAAATAGAGGATAGAAGGAGTGAAACGGAATGGGGAAAGTTTATATCGTAGGTGCAGGTCCTGGAGATGTTGACCTCATTACGGTCAAAGGATTACGTTGTATTGAATGTGCTGACATTATTTTATATGACAGACTCATTAATAAAGAGCTATTGGATTATGCCAAGCAAGACGCTAAATTGATTTTTTGTGGGAAATTACCACAACAGCATGCAATGATTCAAGAGCAGATCAACCAGACTCTTGTCAGTTATGCACAGCAAGGGTATGTCGTAACAAGATTAAAAGGAGGAGATCCGTTTGTCTTTGGTAGAGGGGCTGAGGAAGCTGAGGTACTAGCTAAGCATCAGATTCCATTTGAAATTGTACCTGGCATTACTTCAGGTATAGCAGCGCCAGCGTATGCAGGCATTCCTGTTACACATCGGGCATTAGGTTCAAGTTTTGCCATGGTTACGGGGCATATGCAGGATGGGAAAGAAGATGCGATACGTTGGGAAAGTCTTGCGAAGGGAATTGACACGATTGCCATTTATATGGGGGTTGGTAATCTGCCATACATTCGTCAGCAATTACTCAAATATGGCCGTGATGAAAATACGCCTGTGGCTGTTATTCATTGGGGCACATTAGCCACAAAGCAACAAACCGTTACGGGTACTTTAGCTACAATTGAAGAAATTGTGTGTACGGAAACTATTCAAAACCCTAGCATCATATTAGTAGGGAAAGTTGTGACACTAAGAGAAACAATTCAATGGTTTGAGCATAACACGCCACAGCCAGTCCAAATAACGAGGTAAGGATGTGGAATGATGCAAGCAATTTTATATATTGCACACGGCAGCCGAGTCAAGGCAGGCGTAGAGCAGGCCGTAACGTTTCTTCAACGCGTGCAGCAGGAAGTTCATGTATCCATTCAAGAAATCTGCTTTTTGGAGCTTGCAACACCGACCATTGCTGAAGGAATTGAGAGCTGTATTCGAAAAGGTGCAACAGCGATTGCAGTGATGCCCATTCTACTACTAGCTGCCCAACACGCCAAACAAGATATTCCGAAAGAAGTGGCAAAAGCTCAAAAGCAATATCCATCTGTAAAGTTTACTTATGGTGAGCCTCTTGGAATCCATGAACGATTAATTGACTCATTACAAGCTAGGATAATAGAAAAACAGCAACCTAAGTTTGACGCAAGTGTTTTACTCATAGGGCGTGGGAGTAGTGATCCAGCCGTCAAAAGAGATCTAGCAAAAATTGCAGCAAAGTTACGTACTAAATACCACTATAAAGTTGTTGATACATGCTTTTTATATGGGATGGGACCGACTTTTGAAGACTGGCTCCAACAAGAAAAAGGGAAGCAACGGCAAGTCTTTATTGTACCGTATTTATTATTTACAGGTATTTTAAGGAAAAGTATTGCCAAGCGAATACAGAGTTTTGACAGCCAAGATATCGTGCTTTGTGAAAGCCTAGGCTACGATGACAATGTGAAAAAGGTGTTAGTGGAACGTATTGATGAATTATTACATTTTAAAGAGGAAGGTGTTTCGTAATGGTAGATAAAAGAGCTGAAAACGTAAATCTAGCATTAGAGAATGTCCGCCAAATGTTAAATACTGTGAACCACGGATCAATTACATTAATTGTACAAAATGCTTACGTGGTTCAAATTGAAAAAAAGGAAAAAATCAGGCTTCGATAATCTAAAAAATGAAATGATGATGATTCGTGAGGTGGCAAAGATTGAAATTGCAAGTAATAAACAGTCCATTTAATGAAGAGCAGGTGAAGTTATTAAATGAGCTTCTTCCTAAATTAACAACCGAACAAAAAATTTGGCTTAACGGTTATTTAAGTGCACCACTAGCAATGTTGGAGGCAAGTGAGGAACAGCCAACACCAGCAGCCCAACCCATTACCCAAACAATGACCATTTTATATGGCTCTCAAACAGGCAATAGTCAAGGATTAGCTGAAAAATATGCAGCCGCTTTAAAAGCTCAACATGTAGAGGTTACTATCTCATCATTAGGAAAATTTAAAGCAACTAATTTAAAAAAGATAACAAATCTTTTACTGATTGTTAGTACACATGGGGAAGGTGATCCACCCGATCAAGCGATACAATTCTATGAGTTTTTGCACAGTAAGCGCGCACCTAAGCTAGAGCATCTACAGTATTCGGTCCTTGCTTTAGGGGATAGCTCCTATGAATTTTTCTGTAAAACGGGGAAGGATTTCGATGAGCAATTCGCCAAATTAGGTGCAACAAGAATGGTTCCCCGAACTGATTGTGATGTGGATTATGACGACGCAGCTGCACAGTGGTTCTCAGCAGTTCAACAAAAATTTCTGCAGCAAGCAACTGCTGTAGGGTCTACTTCAACATCAAACGAAGACACGCAACTACTAGAAGAATCTACATATTCAAGAAAAAATCCATTTTACGCTGAAGTACTTGAAAATCTGAATTTAAATGGTCGTGGCTCGAATAAAGAGACACGTCATCTTGAATTATCAATTGAGGGAGCTCATTTTCATTTTGAACCTGGAGATAGCATTGGCATTCTGCCAGAGAATGATGAGCAATTAGTCCATACATTGCTGGCAGCCCTTCAATTCAATCCAGAAACGGAAGTGACTGTTTTTGAGGAAACGGTAGCATTGAAGGATGCGTTACAGAAAAAATTAGAGATTACGGTGTTATCTAGGCCTTTACTCGAAAAAATAGGTGCTTATACAGAGCATCAACAATTTTTAAAGCTATTTGAGGAACCGAATGCTTGGAAGGGCTATGCAAAAGGTAGAGATTTACTTGATGTGGTAAAGGATTTTGCACCATTTACATGGAGTGCTCAGCAATTTGTAGAGATGCTACGTAAAATTCCAGCACGACTTTATTCAATCGCTAGTAGCCAAAAGGCCAATAACGAAGAAGTTCATTTAACCATTGGAAAGGTTAGCTACGAGACAGCTGGCAGAAAACGTTTGGGTGTTTGTTCTGGCAGTGTAGCAGAACGTGTTCAAATTGGTGATACATTACCAATCTATGTTCATAAAAACCCGAACTTCAGATTACCAGAGAATGAAGATACGCCAATTATTATGATTGGAGCAGGTACAGGAGTTGCCCCGTATCGAGCTTTCCTTGAGGAGCGAGAAGAGTTAGGGATTGAGGGGAAGGCGTGGCTTATTTTTGGCGACCAGCATTTTGTTACGGACTTTCTTTATCAAACGGATTGGCAACGTTGGCTTGCATCGGGCACATTAAGCCAAATGCATGTAGCCTTTTCACGAGATACCGACCAAAAAGTATATGTTCAGCATAAATTACAAGAAAATGCGGCGAGCTTTTATGAATGGCTTGAGCAGGGTGCTGTCATTTATGTGTGTGGTGATAAGCAGTCGATGGCAGCTGATGTGGATGCAACCATTCATCACATCATTGAGCAGCAAGGGCAGAAAACACCAGAGGAAGCAAAAATCATTGTGAATGAATTAAAACAGCAGAAACGCTACCAACGTGACGTTTACTAACTGTATTTAGCATGAGTTCTTTAGCAAATGATTCCTCTAGTGAGGCTCGTACCTTAGCTAAAAAGCACAGCCCCAGATGGAAGCCAAAACGCCAAGGTGAAGGATTAAAGGAGCGATCAAGAATGACAGAAAAGATAGTTTTACCTCCACAGCCTGGAGAACCAAGTGATGTAGAGCGCATTAAGACTGACAGTAATTACCTACGTGGTACGCTTGAACGTACCATGAATGATCCATTAAGCTCTGGTATTCCAGAGGATGATAACCGTCTCATGAAATTCCATGGTAGTTATTTACAGGATGATCGAGATCTGCGCAATGAACGTCAACGTCAAAAGCTGGAGCCTGCTTATCAATTTATGGTGCGTGTACGAACACCAGGTGGCGCAGCTACACCAGCACAATGGCTAGTCATGGATGAAATGGCTAGAACGTATGGTAATGGCTCTTTAAAGTTAACAACACGTCAAGCATTTCAAGTACATGGTATTTTAAAATGGAATGTCAAAAAATATATGCAGGAAATCAATGAGGTACTATTGGATTCTCTGGCAGCTTGTGGAGATGTAAACCGCAATGTGATGTGTAATGTGAATCCAAACCAATCGGCATTGCATGAAGAGGTTTACAACTGGTCTGCCAAACTAAGTGAGCATTTATTACCTCGAACACGGGCTTACCATGAATTGTGGTTGGATGGGGAAAAGGTGATAGATAGTCAGGATGAAGAAATTGAACCGATTTACGGAGCACAATATTTGCCTCGTAAATTTAAAATAGGGATTGCGATTCCACCAAGTAATGACGTGGATGTTTTTTCACAAGATATTGGACTTATTGCCATCGTTGAAAAAAATCAGCTTATTGGCTTTAATGTAGCTGTTGGTGGAGGAATGGGCATGACCCATGGTGACCATGAAACCTATCCACAGCTTGCTCGTTTAATTGGCTTTATTACGCCAGATAAATTATTGGAAACAGCAGAGAAAATTATTACGATACAGCGTGATTATGGGAATCGTTCTGTGCGCAAAAATGCACGTTTTAAATACACGATCGATGCAAGAGGGCTTGCCTGGTTCCAAGAAGAATTAACACGTCGGCTAGGCTGGGAAATTCAGCAGGCTCGTCCCTATACATTTGAGCGTACTGGTGATGAATTTGGCTGGATTAAAGGGGCAGATGGTCATTGGCATTACACGTTATTTATTCAAAATGGTCGTATAAAAGACTTTGAAGATTATCAGCTGTTAACAGGATTACGCGAAATAGCTAAAGTACACACAGGTGATTTTCGCCTAACACCGAACCAAAATTTAATGATTAGCAATGTGACTCCAGAAAAAAAGAAAAAAATTAATACGATTATTGAACAATACAAACTAACAGATGGTGCGCATTATTCTGCCTTACGTCGCAATTCCATTGCCTGTGTTTCTTTACCAACCTGTGGTTTAGCAATGGCGGAAGCAGAACGCTATTTACCTTCGCTCATTACGAAGCTTGATGCCATTATCGATGAGGCAGGATTAAATGAAACAGAAATTGTTATACGCATGTCTGGCTGTCCAAACGGCTGTTCACGTGCAGCTATGGCTGAAATCGGCTTTATCGGTAAAGGACCAGGGAAATATAATATGTATTTAGGGGCAAGTTTTACAGGCAACCGATTGAATAAAATCTATCGTGAAAATATTGGCGAAGAAGAAATATTAGCAGAGCTTCGACCAATTCTTCTGCATTTTGCGAAGGAGCGTTTAGAGGGGGAGCATTTTGGTGACTTTGTTATTCGTGCTGGATATGTGACAGCTGTTAATGATGGGAGAGAATTTCACTAATGATTAAAGCCATGTAGCAAATTGCTTTGCTACATGGCTTGTTGTTGAAAAAAGGTGATGTCAATAGCAAAAAAAGAACCTTTAGCAAGGCGAGAGGTTGATTTCCGTTCCGCCAGCGTCCTTTCCAGGGGGCGTCCGATGAGCCGCTTCACTCACTGCGTTTCGCTCCAGGGTCTCACCTGTGGACGCTAAATCCCCTAGGAGTGACGCTGGCTCCACTCCAACCAACCATGTGGTAAAAGTGTCTTTTCCTTCTCTTTCATACGAGCCGTAGTGAACAAAATAGCCCATTATTTGTAGAGAAAGGATAGCCTCTTATTTTCAATGTAGAGAAGTGATGAGTGACAACATCCCTCCATAAAGAGTAGTGAATACCTTCACTTTAGTTGAAAGCCTTTGCTAACAAGAAACATTTTTATGGATTGGAGCGGTAGCGGAGGAAGCGGCTCGGCTCTCGCCCACAGGAAAGCAAGTAGTCTGCAATGGAAATCTATTTTCACATTTCACAAAAATACTATTAATGGTTTTGTTTTTTCAACACTGAGCCATGTAGCAAATTGCTCTGCTACATGGCTTTTTAAATGGAGTAATCTTCGGGGGTAAATACTTTTAATTGTTTTGGCTTTACAAATACTTGATCGCCAACTTTAAGCTGTAGGTGGAAAAATTGTTCTTTTGATAACTCCGCCTCTAAAAATTCATCAAGATCCTCACGGCGTAGCTCAATTTGGACAATAGGTCCTAGCAAATGAATATGACTGATTTTAACAGGAACTGTCCCTGGAATACTTGTTTTTTCGATATGAATGTCATGAGGGCGTACATAGCCAATTACGTTATCATTCGTATGTGTGAGGGCATCTGGTACATCCAGTGCAACTTCGCCTTGCATGAGCTTACCATTATGTAAGCGACCTTTAAAAAGATTGACATTGCCCAAGAAGTCATAAACAAATGGACTATTTGGGTTCGTATACACCTCATCTGGGCTGCCAATTTGTTCGATTTTGCCATTATTCATTACGACAATGCGATCCGCTACATCTAGTGCTTCCTCCTGGTCGTGTGTCACAAATATACTGGTAATATGAAATTCATCATGCAACTTTCTTAGCCAGCGACGTAATTCCTTGCGAACTTTTGCATCAAGTGCTCCGAACGGTTCATCCAATAAAAGAACCTTAGGCTCTACAGCAAGGGCTCTTGCCAGTGCTACACGTTGCCGTTGCCCCCCTGAAAGCTGTGTTGGATATCGATTAGCGTAATTTTCGAGTTTGACTAGTTGCAATAATTCCATCACTTTATTTGTTATTTCTTGTTTTGAGGGTCTGCTTTTTCGCGGGCGAACCTTTAGCCCATATGCGACATTATCAAAGACTGTCATATGACGAAAAAGGGCATAATGCTGAAAGACAAAGCCCACATTGCGCTCCTTTGGATGTCGATTGGTTATGGACTGACCATCAAATAAGATGTCACCAACATCAGTGGTTTCCAGCCCCGCAATCACACGTAATAAAGAGGTTTTTCCCGAACCAGAAGGGCCGAGCAGTGCTACTAGCTCCCCTGACTGAATATGAACTGATATATCCTCTAAGGCTTGGAAAGCACCATATTTTTTGGATATGTTTTGAATTTGTATACTCAACGTGACCATCTCCTTTTAACTAGATTTTGATTTCCATGCGATTATATCTTTCACAACTAATGTAAAGATGGCCATAACACTCATTAAGGAGGCAACAGCAAAGGCTGCTGAAAATTGATATTCATTATAGAGAATTTCAATATGAAGTGGCATCGTATTGGTCATGCCACGGATATGACCTGATACAACAGAGACCGCCCCAAATTCCCCGATGGCTCGTGCATTACATAAAATCAAACCATAGAACAATCCCCATTTAATATTGGGCAATGTAACATACCAAAATGTTTTAAAGCCGTTGGCACCAAGTGAAATGGACGCTTCCTCCTCAGATGTGCCCTGTGTTTGCATGAGTGGTATTAACTCACGTGCAACAAAGGGTAAAGTGACGAAAATAGTGGCGAGGACAATGCCAGGCAAGGCAAAAACAATTTTAATATCATGTGCGAACAGCCAATCACCGAAAAGTCCCTGTGAACCAAACAATAAAATAAATACTAGTCCTGCGATAACAGGGGAGACGGCAAATGGTAAATCAACGATGGTAAGTAATAGATTTTTCCCTTTAAAATTAAACTTTGTAAGGGCCCATGCAGCCATTACGCCAAAAAGAGCATTAAGTGGTACAGCAATAGCTACAACCGTTAACGTAAGCTTAATAGCAGCTAACGCATCTGGATGTGTAATAGCAGCAAAATAAACGTCGGCTCCCTTTTGAAAGGCTGTAATAAAAATAGATAGTAAAGGTAGTACGATAAAGAAAGCTAAAAAAGCTAAGGCAATGAACGTTAACGAATAGCGAACAATACGGGGCTCCTGTAATGCAGCAGACTTTGGGGCTGCTTTATTTTTCTCACTACTAGCCTGCTGAATAAATGTTGATTGTTCCATGTGGTACCTCCTACTGTACAAAACGACGATTGGCTAGCCATTGGATCAAGTTGATGGTGAACAACAGAATAAAGGATGTCACAAGCATGACAACTGCTATTGCGGTAGCACCTGCATAATCATATTGTTCTAGCTTCGTCATAATAATTAACGGTGTAATTTCTGTTTTCATCGGCATATTTCCTGCAATGAAAACAACGGAGCCATATTCACCAAGTGCACGGGCAAAGGCTAATGAAAAGCCAGTTAAAATGGCAGGTAATAGCTCTGGCAGAATGACTTTACTGAAGGTTTGTAAACGATTGGCACCAAGACTTGCCGAAGCTTCCTCGACCTCAGCGCTAATATTTTGTAATACGGGTTGGACTGTACGTACTACAAAAGGTAGCCCGATAAATGTTAACGCGATCATAATACCAAGAGGTGTAAAGGCAATTTTAAAATCAAAAAATTGACCGATCCAGCCATTTGGCGCATAGAGTGATGTTAAAGCAATACCAGCAACAGCAGTAGGCAAGGCAAAGGGTAAATCTACTAGCCCATCAATGATTCGTTTAAATGGAAATTGATAGCGAACGAGAACCCATGCGATAATGGTGCCGAAAAGTACATTTAGTAAGCCCGCAATCAATGCTGTGCTGAAGCTCACTTTATAAGAGGCAACAGCACGAGGCTCTGTAATGATAGCGATAAACTCAGTCCAGCTTAAGGACATGGTATGAATGAAAATCGTTGAAAGTGGTAGTAACACTAGTAAACTAACATAGAGCATTGTATAACCAAGAGACAGATGAAAGCCTGGAATTATTCGCCGTGATTTTTTAGGAAGGATTAACTGACTCATCAAAACGCTCCTTATTGTGGTACATATATTTCATCAAAGGTACCACCATCTTTAAAATGGGTAGCTTGTGCTTGTGACCAACCGCCAAAATCATCAATGGACACAAGTTCAAGCTGAGGAAATTGCTCTTTATATTTTGCTAGAATGGTTTCATTACGTGGTCGATAATAGTTTTTTGCCGCAATTTCTTGCCCGATATCACTATATAAATGTTGTAAGTAAGCTTCCGCAACTTCACGTGTCCCTTTTTTATCAACGATTTTGTCAACAACTGCAACTGGTGGCTCTGCCAAAATACTTAATGATGGTGTGATGATTTCAAATTCGTCCTTCCCTAATTCATTTAAAGATAAGTAGGCTTCATTTTCCCATGCAATTAAGACGTCTCCAATCTTTCGTTCTACGAATGTCGTTGTAGCACCACGAGCACCAGAATCTAATACTTCAACATTGCTATAGAGTGATTTCATAAATTTTTTTATTTTTGTTTCATCATTGTTATATAACTTTCCAGCATAAGCCCAAGCCGCTAAGTAGTTCCAACGTGCACCACCAGATGTTTTGGGGTTGGGTGTAATGACCGACACATCTTCTTTAATTAGATCATCCCAGTCTTGAATGTTTTTTGGATTCCCTTTGCGTACTAAAAACACAATGGTCGATGTATAGGGGGTCGAGTTATAATCAAATTCTGTCTGCCAATCTTTATTCAATAGCTCGCGTGTTTGAGCAATTTCGTCTATATCGTAAGCTAGTGCAAGGGTGACAACGTCAGCTTCGAGACCATCGATCACAGCTCGACCTTGTTTGCCAGATCCACCATGTGATTGATTGATTTTGACATCTTGACCTGTTTCGTCTTTCCATTTTTTTATAAAATCCTTGTTAAATTCATCGTAAAGCTCGCGTGTTGGGTCATAGGAAACATTGAGTAGTTCTACAGACTTCTTTGCTTCCTGACCACTTGCTTTTTCATCAGAATTAGCACTTCCACAGCCAGTTAAACTTAACGTTACTGCAGCTAATAGTGCTAACGTTTGGAGAACATAGCTCCTTTTTTTCATATCATTTCGCTCCTTTTCCATCTAAAGAATGCAAAAAGCCATCCCCCATAATGTTATGACTTCATGGGTAGATGGCCTTCAGATTCTCTGATCAGCAACTTATTATTTATGTCAAAGCTTTAATAATACATTAAACATATATTTCCTATTAGTCAACAAGGAATTAAATAAAAAATTAATTATTTAGAAAATGAATGTAACGGTCACTAGATACCACTCATTCTATGCAGGAAGGAACTGAAAAAATGGGTGGATGAAAAAGATATGTCAAAAAACCTAGTTGACTACTTGGTGTATTTTAGTATATATTTGGTAATAAGAAGAATGATTGTGGTACGAGGTAGCAAATACTAGTGAACAATCATTAAATAAAGAGCTGGCTAGTCAAACTAGAGGCGTTTTAACAAAGACCTGTTTTACTGTGTCTATTGTTAAAATGCCTTTTTTGCTATGAGGGGGATTTGATGTTAACGTACGAAAATTGGCAAGAACCGATTATTGATTTTCAAGTCGATGATCTGTATAAGGGTGCACTGGAAGTTTTACAGTGGGGCTATCGAGAATATGGAGAGGAAATCGTCTATGCATGTAGCTTTGGCATTGAAGGTATTGTCTTAATTGATCTCATTTCAAAGGTAAAGCCAAACGCTACGATTGTTTTTTTAGATACAGATGTCCATTTTAAAGAAACCTATGAAACGATTAATAGAGTCAAAGAAAAATATCCACAACTAAATATTGTCATGAAGAAGCCTATCCTTACATTAGAACAACAAGCTGCTCAATATGGTGATGAGCTTTGGAAGTCCAATCCAAATAAATGCTGTGACATTCGCAAGATAAAACCTTTGCATGAAGCCTTGTCAGGTAACAAGGCTTGGATATCTGGCTTGCGGCGTGAACAATCGCCAACACGTCAACAGACAAACTTTCTAAATCGGGACGATAAATTTAAATCGATTAAAGTTTGTCCACTGATTCATTGGACATGGAAGGATGTCTGGCGCTATGTTTCTAAGCACAATCTGCCATACAACCCATTGCATGATCAAGGTTATCCAAGTATCGGCTGTGAGCATTGTACAAAGCCAGCATTTACGATGGATGATTTACGTTCAGGACGATGGCAAGGTTCTGGTAAAACGGAGTGTGGTTTACATGAATAAAGGAGTTTTGCCATGCTTGAATATTTTGCAATAGCTATTAGTTTATTTTTTGCGATGAATATAGGGGCAAGCGGAGCAGCAGCCTCAATGGGCGTTGCTTACGGTGCAGGTGCCATCAAAAAAGCTTGGCAAGCATTACTTTTATGTGCAATAGGTGTCTATAGTGGAGCTGTATTAGGCGGAGGAGAGGTTGTCAAAACGATTAGCTCAGGCATTATGCCGCAGGACTATATTACGGTAAAGGTTGTCATCATTATCCTAATTTCGGCGACAAGCTCCTTATTTTTCGCCAATCTTTTAGGTATCCCCTTATCAACGAGCGAAGTAACGGTTGGCGCTGTTGTTGGGGTAGGAATAGCCTATAAAGTATTATTCGTGCGTTCACTGTTAGTTATCATATCATTTTGGATCATTGTACCGCTTGTCGCCTTTGTCATTGCACTTGTCTTTGGAAAATTATTATATAAATTACAAAACAGAGGGCTGCTAAAAGATCGTCCGATTTTAACGATTCTTCTCGTATTAGCTGGATTTTTTGAAGCCTTTTCAGCGGGTATGAACAATGTCGCCAATGCTGTTGGACCACTTGTTGGTGCAGGGATGATAGATGTTACGATGGGCATTGTCCTAGGTGGGGCATTTGTGGCACTAGGTGCTATGCTACTTGGCAAACGAGTGCTTGAAACCAATGGTAAAAAAATTGTGCGCTTTCAAAAGGCAGAAGGAATCTTAATTTCTAGTACAGGTGCCCTTCTTGTTGGCGTAAGCTCGCTTTTTGGGCTTCCAGTTCCTTTAACACAAGTAACATCTTCATCCATCATCGGGATGGGCATGGCGAAGAATGGAAAACAAATTTTCCATCAGCATATTGTCAAAAAAATCATTCGGATTTGGATTGTATCGCCTATCTTTTCGTTAGCTATTTCGTACTTTTTAGTGCAGCTATTTTTAGAAAAGGACCTCTATGCCATTATTTTGATTGGCACTATTATTGTTGGGACACTAGGTGTCATTAGCCTAATGCGGACGATGCGAGAAGAAGAGCAGTCCATTTATGACGCAGGTGAAGGCATATAAATTGAATCATGCTAGAACTACTATTTTGACTATAAAACTTAGTATTTAACTAGAAGTAGGAGGAGATTTTCATGAGTTTACAACCACATGGTGGGCTTCTTGTGCAAGCGTTTAACCCAGAAAAAGAGATAGCAACCATTCACAAGGAAATTGAGCTGGATGCTATTTCTTTAAGTGATTTAGAGTTAATTGCGATAGGTGGCTATAGCCCAATTGAAGGCTTTTTAACACAAGAAGATTATGAGTCAGTTGTGGAACAAAGTCGCTTAGCATCAGGCGTAGTATGGAGTATTCCGATTACATTACCTGTTACACAAGAAAAAGCAGCTACTATACAGCCTGGTGATGAGGTGAAACTGGTCTATCAAGATGAAGTTTATGGCGTTATTGAAGTAGTTGATATTTATGAGCCGAATAAACGAAAAGAGGCTTTGCTTGTATATGGGACAGAGGATTTAGCACATCCAGGAGTTCAAAAGCTTCATGACCGACCTGCTATTTATGTCGGTGGAAAAATTACCTTAATCAAACGTATCGCACAACAATTTCCTGCGTATTCGTTTGATCCCGTAGAAACACGTCAATTATTTGCCGACAAGGGATGGAAAACAATTGTTGGCTTCCAAACTCGTAATCCAGTTCATAGGGCGCATGAATATATTCAAAAGGCAGCGCTTGAAACGATTGATGGGTTATTTTTAAATCCACTTATTGGTGAAACAAAATCGGATGATGTGTCAGCTACAATACGTATGGAGAGCTATGAGGTTTTATTGAAAAGCTACTATCCTGAAAGCCGTGTACAATTAGGCGTTTTTCCTGCCGCAATGCGTTATGCTGGGCCAAAGGAGGCCATTTTCCATGCGCTTGTAAGGAAAAATTATGGCTGTACCCATTTTATTGTTGGTCGTGACCATGCAGGTGTAGGTGATTATTATGGTACGTACGATGCACAAAAGATTTTTGAACAGTTTACAGAAGATGAATTAGGAATAGTGCCATTAAAATTCGAACATAGTTTTTATTGCCAGCGATGTGAGGGGATGGCTACTACCAAAACGTGTCCGCATGATGGCTCTGCCCATGTTATTCTATCAGGAACGAAAGTACGTGAAATGCTTCGTAATGGAGAAGTACCACCTAGTACATTTAGCCGCAAAGAAGTTGTAGATGTATTAATCAAAGGCATGCGTAAGGAGGTAGTTAAATGAGTTCAAATATTGTTTGGCATGAAGCCTCCATTACGAAAGAGGAACGTCGTTCAAAAAACAAACATCAAAGCTTTATTTTATGGTTTACGGGATTATCTGCTTCAGGGAAATCATCCGTGGCCAATGCTTTTGCCCGTCGATTATTTGAACGGGGCAATCAAGCCTTCGTTTTAGATGGTGATAATGTACGCCATGGCTTGAATAAGGATTTAGGATTTGATGAGTCCGGACGAAAGGAAAATATTCGCCGAATAGGGGAAGTTTCTAAGCTATTTATTGAAAGTGGTCAAATAGTGCTAACCGCTTTTATTTCACCTTATCGAGAAGATCGTCAAGTAGTACGTGGACTTGTAGACGACGGTGAATTTTTAGAGGTCTATGTAAAGTGTTCAGTAGAAACATGTGAAAAAAGAGATCCGAAAGGTTTATATAAAAAGGCAAGGAATGCTGAAATTACGAACTTTACAGGTATTAGTGCCCCATATGAAGAACCAGAGAATCCAGAAATTATTTTGAACACAGAACAGCATTCCATCGAGGAGTGTGTTGAACAACTGACGAAGATTTTAACTTTGAAGGGATACATTTAAAGAAATTAAAAGAACTGCTCGACAGTACGAACGAGCAGTTCTTTTATGTTTATTTTACATTTTGTTCCTTTTTCATTCTGTCAATTTCAGGACCTAACTCATCACGTACTGTACCTTTCCAAGGCTTTACACCAGCGATATAGGAAGAACGAGTCATAATGTGTCCCCCTACAGGACCAGTGATGAAGAGGAACAGTATCCCTAGTAAAATTCGGGGATTGAAATGATCTTCTATTAGCCAAAAGTGAAAGAATACACCAATCAATACACACATGACACCCAGTGTTGCACTTTTAGAAGCTGCATGGGCACGCGTATACAAATCAGGTAAGCGGACAAGTCCGATAGCTGTGACGACGATAAACAGTACGCCAACAGAAATGAAAAAGATAACTAAGCTATTAGCGAGAATTGTCACGTTTAATGATATCTCCTTTCTCTATGAATTTAGAGAAAGCCATTGTCCCGATAAACGATAAAATCGCAAGCAATAAAATAATTTCTAGAAAGAAGCTTGTTTCCACTAAAATCGAAAATAGTCCAATAAGAGAAATAAGTGAAACACCAAGTGAATCCAAAGCGACAACACGATCAGATGCAGAAGGGCCTTTTACCATTCGGTAAATAACTGCAATCATCGATAAGCAAATCACTACGATCACAGCAATAATAAATGTTGTCATGATTTACTCACCTCCAAAATCGCTTTCTCAAATGAATCTCGAATGGAAGCAACAGCTTCATCCACATCATTAATATCAATCGCATGTACATACAATGTTTTCGCATCATCTGATACATGCACTACCACTGTTCCGGGTGTTAACGTAATAAGACTTGATAATAAAGTGATTTCCCAGTCTTCGGTTAAAACAGTAGGATAGGCAAAAAAGGCAGGTTGCATGTCCAATTTAGGCTTTAACACGACCTTTAAAACTTGCACATTGGCTAATATTAACTCTTTAAAAAACAGCAAAGTCAGTTTAATAAGGGCCCATAAGCGGTAGACATAAAGACGTGATTTGAAAAATCTTCGCATGATGATAAGTAAAATGATTCCCATGATGAACCCTATGATAAAGCCAGCTGCTGTGTAATTAGAGGAAAGGAACATCCAGACGAAGGCAAGTACAAAATTTAAAATCATTTGAAATGCCATTGTGTTAATCCCCCTTCATGACAGCATCTATATAGATAGATGGATCCGTTAATAATTTTGCTGCATCGTCCATGAATGGCGTAATCCATTCTGAACCAACACCATATGCTACAGTAATGAGTACTAAAAGGGCAGTAGGCATAAACAGCATCTTATAGACAGATTTATCGACAGACCCGTGTGTTTCTTTCTCCTCACCCCAAAAAGCATAAAGGAAAATACGAATCACGGATAATAGGACAAGCAGTGAAGATGCTAAGATAAAAATACTACTCCACATACTACCAGCCTCAAAGCCTCCCTGTACAATAAGCAGCTTTCCAACAAATCCACTAAGTGGTGGAATGCCAGCTAAACCAAAAGCTGCAATCAAATAACACCAGCCTAGAGCCGGATATTTCTTCATGAGACCACCCATCTTACGTAAATCAGATGTACCAGTAATGTAGATGACAATGCCGATTAACATAAAGAGTGCTGCCTTTATAAGCATATCGTGAATTAAATAAAACATAGCACCCTTTAAGGAAACCTCATTCATTTGAGAAACACCAAATAAAATGACACCTACTGCAATAACAATGTTGTAGATAATAATGAGTTTGACATCAAAATAAGCGAGTGCCCCAATACATCCAGCTACGATAGTAGCAATGGCTAGTACCATTAATAAATCGTGCGTATAGGATAAATCATGTACAAAAAATAGCGTATAGGTACGTGTAATGGCATAGACCCCCACCTTTGTAAGCAAAGCACCAAATAGAGTTAGGACAGGAATTGGCGCTGCCGCATAAGAAGTAGGAAGCCAAAAGTATAATGGGAAAATGGCTGCTTTTAGTCCAAATACCATTAAAAACAGGACGGCAATAACTGTAATAATTCCCGGCTGATTAATTTCAGCAATTTTGACAGCAATATCCGCCATGTTTAATGTACCGACTACAGAATATAAAAAGGCAACGGTAATAACGAATAAGGCCGAAGAAATAACATTAATTAAAATATATTTAATAGACCCTTTCAGTTGTCCCTTCTCACCACCTAGAACGATGAGTAAGTAGGAAGCCATTAACAATACCTCAAAGAAAACAAACAAGTTGAAAATATCGCCAGTCGTAAAGGCCCCATTGACCCCCGTTAAAATAAACATAATACCAGGGTAATAAAAGAAGCGTTCACGTTCCTTCGTAATGGAACCGAAACCATACCAAACAACAAAAAATGCAATAAGCAATGTCGTTGTAACGAGTAATACAGATACCATATCAGATACCATTGTAATACCGTAAGGAACAGGCCAATTTCCGAATGTTACCTTTTGAATACCATCCTGTTTCACTTTTAAAAGAAGTGAAATAGCAGAGATGAAGGCGAGCCCAATACCAAGTAATGAAAATGACCGTTGATAGGTTAGATTTTTTTGCCCAAACATTAAAATCATACCGAAGAAAAACGGGATGATAATGGGCAATAATAGGAAGTTATTCATCCTCATCACTTCCTCTCATTAAGCTAATATCATCTGTGTTAAGCTCCTGATAGGAACGATAAGCAAGTACAAGGAAGAATGCTGTAACCCCAAAGCTAATAACAATAGCTGTTAAAATAAGTGCCTGGGGTAAAGGGTCCGCAAAAGTTTTGGCTCCTTCGTTTAAAACGGGTGGTGCTTCGCCACCAAGGCCCCCCATTGTTAAGATGAGCAGGTGGGCACCATGACTTAAAAGACCTGTACCAATAATAATGCGTAATAAGCTTTTCGATAAAATTAAATAGACAGCTGCCATAAAGAGAAAGCCGATGACAAAGGCCATAATTATTTCCATTATTCATCCTCCCCAATCGTTTGAATAATGGTCATCGTAACGCCGACAACAACCAAATAGACACCGCTATCAAAAAGCATAGCCGTGTGTAATGACTGTTTGCCCAGAAGCGGTAAATCGAAATAATCAAAGTAATGCGTAAAAAACGGTTTGCCCACAAACATTGGGAATGCCGCAGTAGCAAGGGCTAATAGTAAGCCAATAGCTGTTACATACGTATAATTGATAGGTAAGATATGGCGCACTGTATTGATATCAAAAGCTAACACTAAGAGAACAAGTGCACTTGATGTTAACAGTCCTCCAACAAAGCCGCCCCCAGGCGTGTAGTGACCAGCTAAAAATATATGAATGGAGAAGAAGAAAATAATGAAAAATACAATTTTAGCTGTAAATTGTATTATCACATCATTTGTTTTCATGTGTTTTCTCCTTTCTATTCATACGTAACTTAATCATGGCTAAAATCGCCATGCCCGCAATGCCTAGTACTGTAATTTCAAATAATGTATCGAAACCACGATAATCTACTAAAATTACGTTTACAATATTTCCTCCACCAGCTAATGAGTACACGGTTTCCTCGTAGTACTTAGCAATAGAAGGAATCAGTTTTTGTGAATGCGCAGATAGTGCCACAAGTGTTACCATAACACCAACTGCAATTGAAACAACGGCACGATTTAATTGGAATCTCATTCTTTCCTCGCGCTTACCAAGCTTCGGGAGATGATAAAATGCTAATAAAAATAGTGCTACTGAAATCGTTTCAATAACGAGCTGTGTTAACGCTAAATCCGGCGCGTTAAAAATAACAAAGAATAATGCAACAGTGTAGCCAACAGCACCCAGTCCAATAATGGCTGTTAAACGTGACTTGGCCAAGATAGTAATGGCTGTACCAATTAATAAAACCACAATCAATATAATTTCATATGGTCTAATTGGTGAGGTCCCTTGGAATGAAAGACTAAAAGCATCCTTCACGAAAAGAGAGCCAATGACGATAATAGCGATTCCACTAAACATATACAGTAAATAGTGACGCATCGAGCCAGTCATATAGCGTCGTGATAAACGATTTAAGCCAACACCCAACCCCTGCATGATTTTGTCATAGGCATTGTTTAATGTGAATGCTTGTGGGAATCGTTGGTATATTCCTTGCCATTTTGGTAAGGCAACAAATAATAATACCCCAATGATAATTATTCCGATTGTCATCAGTAGCTCAGGGTTAATGCCATGCCAAGCTGATACATGTATATCAACAGCTTGTGGTGTATCATATAAAAATGGCTGAATGGCTTGAACAGCAGGCTTGACAAAGGTATTGCCTATCAAATTCGGGATGAAGAAAATAATTACGACTAATGCTGCTAAAAGTATCGGCGAAATAAGCATCCCTATTGGTGCCTCATGTGGTTTATGAGGTAATTGTTCCGGCTTGTAATTGCCATTAAATGTTCGGAAAACAAAATAAAAGCTATAGATAAATGTGAAAATACTAGCGATCCAAGCAATAATAGGGAAGAGTGCTCCCCATGTTTCAAAGCCGAAAAATTCAAACTTTTGAAGGGCAAGCATAGCTGTTAAAAACATTTCTTTACTTAAGAAGCCATTAAACGGTGGAAGACCAGCCATTGATAAGCTGCCAATTGCTGCCACAGTAAAGCTAATCGGCATGATACTCATTAATCCACCAAGTTTTCGAATATCACGAGTTCCTGTTTCATGATCCACAATCCCTGCAATCATGAATAGACTGCCTTTAAATGTTGCATGGTTGATAAGGTGGAAAATAGCTGCATATGCCGCAAATTTAATCGTATCGACTGTGTCGTTAGCATGAAAGGCAACGGCGCTCGCCCCAAGCAGTGACATAATCAGTCCCAGTTGACTGACTGTAGAAAATGCAAGAATGCCTTTTAAGTCTGTTTGCTTCACTGCAAAGAAGGAACCCCAGAATAATGTTAAGAGACCTACTCCTGTTACAAGCCATACCCAAAGCTCTGAGGCAGCAAAAATAGGTGTAAAGCGTGCCACTAAATAGATACCTGCTTTGACCATTGTTGCGGAGTGAAGATAGGCACTTACTGGTGTCGGTGCTTCCATTGCATCTGGTAGCCAAATATAGAATGGGAATTGTGCGGACTTTGTAAATGCGCCTAAAAGTAATAAAACGAGCGACCAAGTGAATAAAGGTTGGTCTACTAAATTAGGTGCCATCACAATCAGTTCACGGATGGAATAGGTTCCTCCCATTAAATAAAGAAGAACGAAACCACCTAGCATCATTAAGCCGCCACCGACTGTTATCATCATGGACTTCAGTGCACCGAAGCGTGAGGCATCACGGTTATACCAATAGCCAATGAGTAAAAATGACGAAATAGATGTTAGTTCCCAAAAGAAATAAAGTGTTATTAAATGATCTGACTGTACTACTCCCAGCATGGCTGACATAAATAGCAATAAGTAAACATAAAAATTATGTAATTTTTCTTTATGCTTATCTAAGTAAAAGATAGAGTAAAGTACAACCAATGAACCAATTCCGGTAATGAGTAGTGAGAATAATAAGCTAAGTCCATCCAAATACGAAACGATGGAAATATCAAGTGATGGAATCCAAGGTAGCTCTGCAATAAATACTTCTCCTTCAGCTACTTGTGCAATATATGTTGCATAGATAACTGCGAGTGTAGCAGGTACAGCAAGAACAAACCAGCCTGTGTGAATATTTTTCATGCGTTTATATAAAAAAGGCACTAATATTGCAGCAAGCATTGGAATGAAAATATAAAGTACTTGTAACAAAAAAACCCTCCTTTATGCAGGTAAGTATACCAATTATAACGTACTTTAATTGCGAATGCATATGGACGAATGGGATTTAGCTTGCGGTAGTGGAAGAATTTTCGTTATATTATAAATAGGAAGTTATCAATAAAAATAGAGGAAAAAATTTTTTATGAGGAATCCTTATATCTATGGTTATCTACCATTAATTACAATTTTATTGTTTAGTTTGACATTTGGCATGTATGCTGTTGGCGAATCCTTACAGATTTTTCAAGCAATCGGTGTTTATTCAGGTATGCGAGAATTTTTATCTGATTTTGAGTTACGCGTATTTTTGCTCATTGTTTTTGCTATTGTTTTTTTTATGTTATTCTCTGCACTCAAACTAGTAGGGGAAACGATTCATGAGCTAGGAATGCTGTTTTTCTCAAAAGATAATGATGGAGCTACTGTTAGTCAGGCTCGAGGTGGCTATATTATCTTGTTTATCGGCGCCATGTGTTCCGCATTTGCCATCCAATTTATTTATGTTTTGATTGGTATCTTTATCATAACAGTGTTTACCTATTTTATTTATCTGATTTATAAAATGAGTCATTTTATGTCGATGGGCGGCACAATTGGTCTATTAATCTTTGAGCTTTTTATGTGGACCATTCTTTTAACACTCATTATTTATGTTGTGTTGAAGCTATATAATGGCATTTTGGCAAGTTTGCCGTTTGCCAATTAGTTACATTACATACTAGTGAAAAGAGGTAGCAGTCATGTAAGACTGCTACCTCTTTGCTGTTGTTGAAAAAAGATGATGGCAATAGCAGAAAAAGAACCTTTGGTAAAGTTAGGGGTTGATTTCCGTTCCGCCAGCGTCCTTTCCAGGGGGCGTCCGATGAGCCGCTTCACTCACTGCGTTCGCTCCAGGGTCTCAGCTGAGACGCTAAATCCCCTAGGAGTGACGCTAGCTCCACTCCAATCAACCCTGTGGCAAAAGTGCCTTTTCCTTATTTTTATACTAGTCGTAGATTATTTGTATAATTAAAGAAAGGATAGGCTCTTATTTTCATTGTAGAGAAGTGAATAGTGACAATACCTCTCCATAAAATGAGTAGTGAATACCTATATTTTATATCACAAAAATTTTATGGATGGTTTTGTTTTTCAACACTATGAAGAGGTAGCAGTCATGTAAGACTGCTACCTCTTGGCTGTTTCACTACTCTAATAAAACATTAAATAATTGATGATGAATTTTGTATGCCTCTAATTTTTGCATGGATTGAGGCTTATCATAGCCTAGCCATACAGCCGCAGTATAACCATCATTAAGTCCGGTAAGCCAGTAGTCCCGATAGTCATTAGTTGTGCCTGTTTTTGCTCCTATATAGTCGCTGTTACTGTAAACCCCTTGTCCTGTCCCATTTGCCACAACATCAGCAAGAAGCTCACGCATATATTTCACCGTTTTCGGAGACCAGATTTGATTACGCTGTGTATCCCAACTATAAAGCTCAGTTCCATCTAAAGCTGTCACTTTACGAATACCATGTGCTAAAACATAGGAGCCATCGATAAAGCTTGTATAGGCATCTGCTAGCTCTAAGGCTGTCACACCGTAAGTTAGCCCACCCAATGAAGCGGCATAATTATGATCTTTCGCTACAATCGAACGGAAGTGAAAGCGATTAAGGTATTGAAAGGCCGTTTCAACGCCAATAGTTTCAAAGAGACGCAGTGCAGATGTGTTGTAGCTGTGTCGAAAAGCTGTACGGAGGGACACATCACCATACGTATAGCCCCCATAGTTTTGCGGACAGAACGAGCCAACACAGTATCTACCTCCATTGACAATAGAATCAGGTGTATGTGCTGACGTTTCAAAGAAAGGGGCATAGACTGCTAAAGGTTTAAAGGCTGATCCAGGCTGACGTGTTCCTTGGAATGCACGATGATAATCAAATTTTTCATAGTTTTTTCCTGCATACAAGCTGACAATTTCTCTTGATTGGTTTTCAATGACTGCACCAGCTGCTTGCAACGAACCTGTACCGAGAATAGCTGACATTTTAACCTCATCATGTTGCTGTTTATTTGGATCAAGTGCAGTTTGAATGATGAGTCCATTTTGAAATAGTGTATCTAGTCGATTATCTAATTGTGCTTTAATTTTTTTCTTTTCTTCCTCATTCTCTGTATTGCTCAGTCGATCCGCATAACCCTCTTTTTCAGCAACTAACCACTTTAGCTCTTGAAGAACGTAAGTGCTATACATTGGATAACTTTGAATTTTATCTTTCACATTTAATGTAATCGGCTCAGCTTTGTAGGTAGCTGCATTTTCCTTTGTAATAGCGCCATTAACTGCTAGCGTATCTAACAAACGCTCCTGCCTCGCTTTAGTTTGATCGAAATTTTTCAAAGGATTATAAAGTGAGGGGTTATTTGGGATCGCCGCAATGAAAGCAATTTCAGCAATGCTTAATTCTTGAAGTGGCTTTTGAAAATAATAGGTCGCTGCTCCGCCGATGCCATAAACCTGGTTGCTAAAATAGGATTCATTAAGATACATTGTTAAAATAGTTTCTTTATCAAATTCTTTTTCTAATTCATGCGCATAAAAAAGCTCTGTTAATTTCCGCTCATATGTTTTTTCATCAGATAAATAACGCATTCGAACGAGCTGCTGTGTAATCGTACTACCACCTTGAGAGGCTGTGTTGCTATTCGAATTGGCTACAACTGCACGAATGATGGCACTTAAATCAAAACCGATATGCTCATAAAAATCAGCATCTTCACTTGTAATGAATATTTCCTGGGCAATTTGTGGAATTTCTTGTAAGGTTAACGGCTGTCGCCATTCGACATATTCCTCGCTAAATGTTTGCCCATTTCGATCAATTAGAGTGACAGGAAGTTGGGTTTGTACCTCAGGTAAATGAATAGCACTCGATATTTGTTCCTCATGTGCTTGAGCGATATTGATTTCTGTCCTAATGTTTGTACTAATCCACCATAAAGCAGGTAGGGATAGTAATATAATAAAAAAACCAAAAGCCTTTTTCATGTGTGCCTCCACTCTTTCGATAAATCCTTCATCAGAATAACATATTTTGGATTGATTCCAAATACTCGCTCAGACCTATTTCCTTGGTTTTGATTATGAAAGTTAAAATTGCAAAAATCGTCAATACTTTGATGAAGAAAACCAATAAGAAGTATGTTAGACTAAAATGAGGTCGGAAAGGATGCATTAGTCATTTTTTTCATTGAAACTGAAATTTATCATTAAAGGAGAGACTTCCATGTTTCCACAATTAACAACAGACGTACAAGCAGGCGAAGTGCTTGTAGAAATGAACACAACATTAGGTGCTATCAAAATTAAGTTGTTCCCTGAGCATGCACCCAAAACGGTTGAGAACTTTTTAGGCCATGCTAAATCAGGTTACTATAATGGCATTATTTTCCATCGTGTTATTCAAGACTTCATGGTTCAAGGTGGAGACCCAACTGGTACTGGTATGGGTGGAGAATCGATTTGGGGTAATTCTTTTGAAGATGAATTCTCAGATAACTTGTTTAACCTGCGCGGTGCGTTATCAATGGCAAATGCAGGTCCAAACACAAATGGCTCTCAATTCTTCATCGTACAAATGAAGCATCTGCCAAGTGATATGCTTCGCCAATTACAAGGAGCTGGTTTCCCAGAGGAGATCATTGAAGCTTATGCACAAAATGGTGGTACACCTTGGTTAGACCATAAACACACAGTATTCGGTCATGTTGTGGAAGGTATGGACATTGTGGACAAAATTGCTGATGTTGAAAAAGATTTCCGCGATAAACCATTAGAAGATGTGAAAATTGAGTCAATTACGGTTTTTGAATAATACTTATAAGGACGTGTAGAGTATGCAAAACTTTATGTACCAATTTTTATATTTCCCTGAAGACAAATCAGGTTATATTCCAGCGGCTTTTGAGTTTTTAATCATGCTTATTCTATGTATTATCGTGTTTATGCTTTTTAGAAAAATTTCTAAGAAACAGGAAATGAAATCAAAAGAAATCGAAGCACGTATTCTAGCAGATAAGAAAAATACAAACAATCAACAAAACATTTAGCTAAAAAAGAATCTGCTTCCCACATTAGATGTTAAGGGTAAGCAGATTCTTTTTTATAGATCATTTTTTATAACGACGAATCATATTTTGCACCGTCTTGAAGCCAGTGAAACAAACGAGTACAAGCGATAAACCAATCCCACTTAATGCGGTAATAAACGCTACCCATTCGAATAGTGTATAACTCCAAATACTCTCGAAATCACTGCTATCCTTCCACCCCTCAATAACTAAGTTCATACCGTAAATACCAGATACCACAGTAAATACAGTTAAAATAAACAGTAAATTATTACTTCTATTATCTGATTGATCCTCTTGTGTGCGATACAAACTGTCCAATGTCGCTTTGGTTTCTACATAATGCTCATTAATACGGAACAGCTTTCGTAGCATTTGGGAAATTTCTCTTCCTTCCGTTCGAACAATCACTTCTTCAAAATAATAGCGTGCCGAAAATTTTGTAATTAATTCAATTAATTCATTCACAACGAGCTTATCCTTGCCCCATTTGATTTCACTATATTCATAGGACAACTTTAAGAGCATCATTTTGTAAAAATAATGAATGAAAAGATTATAATAGTGTGTTCCCATAAACTCTTGAATGCTATGTGTACACTTTTCAAAGGGCAAATTCGTAAGGGTCATTTGTGCCTGTGCCGAAGTAATAATATAGCTATTGGGTGCCCAACGTGTATGTGCATGGTCTTGCACATATTGCGCAATATATTGAGCGTTTGTGCTGGAAATAAAGGGCTTGCCTGCAGGTGTTCTACCATCTACTTGTCCTAATCGAAATAAATGCTCAGGTAATATGTCTGCTTCTTTCTCAGCAATTAAATAGGCAGAAGCATACATCCGCTCATCCTCGAAAAACGGTAATCCTTCGTAGCTATTGTCTTGTTGATGCTGTAAAAAAGGCTGTAAATAGGGGATAAAATAGTTAAATAATAGTTCACTGGTTGAAGAACAATGGCCAAAGGAAAAATGATGACTCGCCCCTTTTTCTTCTCGAAGCTTAGCCTCCAGTACTCTAAAATAGTGAATAAAATTTAAAATGTCACTTATATCATGTGGGGTATCTGTTATATTTGTTCTCACGGTTATAATACCGTTTCCAAAAGGACATAGTGTTACATCAATACTCGTGATTTCATAATGGATACGACTGTCTAGATGATGTAAGGAGCCTTGGGTATAGAATGCTTTTGAAAACCGAATAAAGTCAGGGCTATTCATATCGTATGGGAATAATTTATCCTCTAAAAAGGGATAGAAAAACTGGGCAAGCTCCTCATGGATGATTGTCGTATCACCATAAAAGGCATTTTCAAGAGCTGTATTATTTAGGGTGAAAAAAGTAAAACCTTCCTTTAGTAGTACCTCTCCAATTTTTTGACGGTTTTTCGTGGAATAGGCAAAGGGAAATAAGAATGTCATATATGCACGTTTAATCATTAATGGCGCTAAGTCCATGAAAACACCTCTTTTTACATCCGATTGATAAGAAACTTTTCCACAAAATCATTATTTTAAACATATAAAAGGATATCTCCAAAAGTTGAGATATCCTTTTTACTGTCATTTTCTATTCAAACACTTTTTTAAAGCGTTTTACACCATCTTGAACGGTTTCAAATGAACAAGCGACATTCATACGTAGGAAGCCATGACCTTCTTCCCCATATTTTGTCCCTGGCTCTAATGCAAGCTTTCCGATTTTTAATAAGCGATTCATGATGTCCTTTTCTTCAAGCTCTAGCTCGCGGTAATCAATCCAGATTAAATAAGTGGATTGTGGTATTGTGACACGAATGCCTGGAAGCTGCTCTAACTCGGCTTTTACATATTCCATATTTGTAGAAATATATGGAAGTAACTCGTCTAACCAAGGAGCTCCTTCTGTATAAGCGGCATGAAGTGCAACAGAGGCAAATGTATTTAACGAGCCTTGCCCACTTGCCATATTTATTGCCTCTAGCTGTAGACGTTTTTTCCTATCTGTTACGATCATATAAGAAACTTGAATTCCTGCTAAATTAAATGTTTTGGTAGGAGCCATGCAAGTAATAATACGATTGATCTCATCACCTGCAACCTTTGCTAGAGGAATATGCTTATCCCCGTTTAACATTAAATCAGCATGTATTTCATCAGAAATAATGATGACATCGTATTTAGCACAAAGTCGTACAATCTCCTTTAAAGTAGCTTCATCCCATACATAGCCTCCTGGATTGTGAGGGTTACATAATATGTAGGCTTTCACATCTTGCGCTAATGCCTGTTCAAAGGCTTCGAAATCATAGCCAATCACACCATCTTTTTCAACTAATGGGCAGCTTACAACTTCACGCCCATTACTTTTGGGGATGTTATAGAATGGTGGGTAGACTGGTGGCGAAATGAGTACTTTGTCACCAGGGTTTGTTAGGGCTACAATGCTATTGGCTAATGCCGCTACAACACCATTACAAAATAGGATAGATTCTTTATCAATATGCCAGGCATGGCGAGTATTTTGCCAGTCTACGATTGACTGAATCGCTTCTTCACCCATAAAACTATAGCCAAAAATAGTTTGTTCAGCGTGTTTCTGTAATGCCTTTGAAACGGCTATTGGTGCTGCAAAATCCATATCGGCTACCCACATTGGCAAGATATCTGACGCATCATCTAGGCCATATACCTTTTCCATTGCGTCCCATTTTACAGAGTTTGTACATCGACGTTTGAAAGTTTGATCAAAAATAGACAAGCAAATCACTCTTTTCTTTTTTATTTAATATGGTATCATACGGGTATGATCAAAGGATAACAGGTGAGTATTTTGGAAAATATAAAAATGAATCAAGCAGCTGTACATCTGCTAGAGGAGTGGGATCCATTCCACTTAGGTCCAGACCATTATGATACAGAAACGGCAGATGTAGTAGCAGCATTGCAAGGGATAGATGATCCATCGACACTTGCAAAAATTATTCAAGAAACATATGAGCATTCGTTTGAACAATGGATACCATTTGAAGATTGTGTAGCCATTTCTTACAAACTAATTGCTATTAAATTTGAAGCAAAATGTATTATTTAAAATATTTTGCATATTTCTTATAAAAAAAGGGGGCTGTCATTCGACAACCTCTTTTTTAATGTGCACGTTTAAGGCTAGTTCTTATTTAAATAAAGGTAAAATCCCCTGAATGAAAATAATGAAAATGGCAATTGGAGAAACGAAACGAACTAAAATATACCAGATATTAAACATTAAGCTAGATGCGGCTAATTCCTTACGTGAAATATCCTTCGTATAATAATAACCTGCAAATATAGAAATAAGGAAGGCTCCTATCGGCATGCCGATGCTGTTCGTCAGAAAATCAACAAAGTCAAAAATAGAGCGATCTAATATTTTTACATCTGATAATATACCAAACGACAGCGCACTTGGGATACCGAAAATAAAAATGATGATTCCACCAATCCAAGCAATCTTTCTACGTTTTTCTGGATGGTCTCCAATCGCAATGGCTACAACAATTTCTAACATAGAAATGGAGGAAGTGACGGTAGCAAATAGCAACAGGATGAAAAAAATGGTTAAGAATAGACCACCAAGTGGCAACTGCTCGAAAACAGCTGGCAAAATAATGAAAACAAGGCCAGGCCCTTGGTCAGGCGTATAGCCTAGAGCGAATACTGCGGGGAAAATAACAAGACCCGCAAGTAAAGAAATAATAATATTCATGGAAGCTACATTGATTGCTGAATTACCAATCTTCTCTGTTTTAGACAAATAGGAAGCATATGTAATCATAACGGCAATACCTACACTTAAAGAGAAGAAGGCTTGTCCTAAAGCCATTAAAAATGTTTCAGCGTTAAAGTAAGACCAATCAGGCACAAACATAAATTTAACGCCTTCCATTGCGCCATCTAAAGTTAATGAGCGTATAACTAAGACAATGAAGAAAATAAAGAGCAAGGGCATCATCCATGTGCTGGCTTTTTCGATTCCACCCTTAATACCTGCCGATACAATCACTACTGTTAATAGCATGAATAGTCCCTGTACTAGAATGGCTTCGGAGGGGCTTGAAATAATATTGGTAAATAAATCTGCGTAATTCATCTCAGAACTAGCATTTGTTAGCTTAAATGTAATGGCACGACCCAAATAGCTTAAAATCCATCCACCAACAACACTATAAAACGATAAGATAAGGCCCGCAATCACCATGCCACCCCAGCCAATCAAATACCACGGCTTTCCTGGCGCTTGTTCCTTAAAGGAAGTGACAGCGTCTTTTTGCCCTCGACGACCAATCATAAACTCAGCAATAAGCACTGGTAAGCCGATAAAAAATGTACATAAAATGAATAATAAAATAAAGACACTACCGCCATTAGTACCTGCCATATAGGGGAATTTCCAAATGGCTCCTAACCCTATAGCACTTCCAGCAGCAGCTAAAATAAAACCAATTTTAGTTGTAAACTGATCTCTCGATGACACGAAAATAAATCCTCCTTATACTAAAGTTTTATTTTACCTCAATATTCTCATAACACAAGCAGATATCAGAAAATTGACGACGGATATTCCTATATCAGCAGCTATTTAGAAATAGAATAATAACATATTAGGAAGGGTCTTCTTTTTGAGTAAAAGATATATTATTTTTGTAACAATTGGGTATAATATTTCGTTTCACTAACAAAAGGGGGAATCGCTTTGACGGAGTCGGACTTAATAGCAAGGGCCCAACAAGGAGATAAGGAGGCCTATACCGAGCTTATTCGTATCCATCAACGAACTGTTGAAAAATTTGCCTTTCAATGTGATGTACATAGGAATGATTTAGCTGATGTTTCACAGGAGGTATTTGTCAAATTGTACCGCTTTTTACATCAATTTAAGCAGGATCGTCTTACAACGTGGCTCTATAAAATCACCTTAAATGCTACTCGTGATTACTACCGCAAGGAACAATGACAGCAGGAAAAAGAGGACAAGCTACACGCTCAACAACAAAATAACTACTCATCTGCAGAAGATAATGTTCTTCTATTTGAAGAGGACAGGCTGTTACCTAGTGCCATTCAAACTCTTGATGTAAAGTATCGCTATGCAATAAATCCATCCCAAACAACAATTAAAGTGGGCGTTAAACCAGAATCAATGCAGAAGATTGGTCAGCATTTAACCTTCCAGCTAAGTACAATGTCTACAGAAAAAGGCGGAGAACGTTGCATCATTACGGCCATTTCCGAGTAAGGAGATTTTTTGCCCCGTTTTTACACGTATGTTATAATTTAAGCGATATATACGTAGCAAACAAAAAGAAAGTGGGCAAAGGTTATGGTAAAAAAATATGAATTAGGAGACGTGTTGACCGGAAAAGTTACAGGTATTCAACCATACGGTGCATTCGTAGCACTAGATGACAATACGCAAGGCCTTGTGCATATTTCGGAAATAACATACGGCTTTGTTAAAGACGTTAGTGAGTTTTTAGCTGTTGGGCAGGAAGTAGAAGTAAAAATTCTTGAAATCGATGAAGAGGCCGAAAAAATTAGTTTATCGATGAGAGCGCTACAGGAACGCCCCACATCAGTACGAAAAAAAGATGCACCGCCGCGTAAAACATTGCAGGACCGTGTAGATGAATCGGATGCAAATGGTTTTAATTCCTTAAAAGATAAGTTGCAAGACTGGATCGAACAATCAGGACACTAAAAAAACGAGGATACTTTCGACGGAAGGGATCCTCGTTTTTTTGCTATTGTTTTTTTATTTTTCGGATTCGATATTGCAGGTTTTGGCGACTCATGCCAAGTGCATTCGCTGCTTTTGTAATATTGCCCTCATATAAATTTAAGACATTTTGCACATAATATGATTCGGCTTCACGCAAATAAGCATCCAGTGGCATGACTTCATGATTTTGATGAAACATAAAAAATTCTGGCTCACGGTTGTTTGTGTCTTGCTGTTGTACCTTGAAGCGGAAATGGAGTGGCAATAAATCTGAAGTAACCGTTGACTCTGTTGTCATAAATGAAACGATTTCATCCAATAGCAGCTCAAGTTCCTTAAGATTTCCTGGCCAATCATATTGTAAGAATAATTCCTGTACATCTGGTGCAAGTTCAGTGACTTGGGAGGCAAAGCGTTCTCGATGTCGAGTAAAATAATCATCGACAAATGGAAGAATATCTTCTTTTCGATCCGTTAAATTAGGAATGGTAATAGCCATTGTTGCAAAGAAATAATAAAGTGACTTAGACAGCTTTTTTTCAGCGATCAATGTAATGGGGTCACTGCCCACACTTCCAATCAGCATATATTTGGACTGTGGAAGGGATTGTAGTATAGCTAAAAGTTGTTCCTGAATGTCTAAGCTCAAAAAATCTATGCGTTCAAAGAAAAAGGTATAGTCCGTATCTTCTTCTAACAGTTGCTGTAATTTATCCAGCACGGATTGAGCAGAACGGCGGCTGACAAGCGTCACAAAAGCTTCAGGATCTGGAGAGGCTGCATGGTGGATTCCTTCAGCCACTAAATCTTTCCCTGTGCCAGATTCACCAATTAATAATACAGGTAATTTTACGGCTGCTGCTTTTTTAGCATTCTCGATAACCTGCTTCATTGATTCTGAATCAGCTTTAATCATATCAAATGTTAATGGTTCATCATAACGACGAAGGGGTTGATAAACAAGCTTTTCAAGTGAGGTAATATCTCGAGCAAATTCTATTGCCCCGATGAGTTTACCTTCCACAAAAAGTGGAAAAGTATCATTGATTGTTGTAATTTCATGACCATTTTTATTCCAATAGGATTGTTTAACATTGATTTCCTTTTTTCCTGTTTGTAAAACACGCATTAATGTACTTTCGTGTTGACGGAACGAAAACATTTCAATAATGGAACGGTCCGCAAGTTCATCAAAATGAAATCCTTCAATTTCTTTCATTTTTGTATTGTAAATAATTGTTTTACCAGATAGGTCTACTGCATGGATACCAACGGATACATTTGTTGCAATAAACTCATAAAAAGGTAGTAAAGGTTCAGAATTTTTCATAAAAATGTGCACCTCAAAAATTTTTTACTTGAAATATGCAACGAAATTTTGCATTATAATAAGTGTAAGAATATTTTATACGCAAAGATATTTTGCGTCAATGTTTTTTGCATACCCAAATACATCTCACAAGGGAGGATTAAGTATGATTCCATACAAACACGAACCATTCACAGATTTTTCACAAGAGGCAAACTACAATGCTTATGTGGAGGCTTTAAATAAAGTTGAAGGTTACTTAGGTCAAGACTACCCACTTATCATTGGTGGCGAGCGCATTACAACAGAAGATAAAATCGTTTCGTACAATCCTGCAAAGAAAACAGAAGTGATCGGCCGTGTGTCAAAAGCAAGCAAAGAGTTAGCTGAAAAAGCGATGCAAGCAGCGGATGAAACATTTAAAACATGGAAAAAAGTTGACCCTGCGATTCGTGCTGACGTTTTGTTCAAAGCAGCAGCTATTATTCGTCGTCGTAAACATGAATTCTCTGCATTATTAACAAAAGAAGCAGGGAAACCATGGGCAGAGGCAGATGCAGATACAGCGGAAGCAATCGACTTCTTGGAATACTATGGTCGCCAAATGCTACGCATTAAAGGCGGTCAACCAGTAGAAAGCCGTCCAGGCGAATACAACCGTTATGACTATATTCCATTAGGAATCGGTATCGTTATTTCTCCTTGGAACTTCCCATTTGCGATCATGGCTGGTACAACAGTGGCCGCTTTAGTAACAGGGAACACAGTCTTATTAAAACCAGCTTCTACAACACCAGTAGTGGCGTATAAATTTATCGAAGTATTAGAAGAAGCAGGTCTTCCAGCAGGTGCCGTGAACTTCGTACCAGGTTCTGGTGCTGAAGTAGGCGACTACTTAGTTGATCATCCAAAAACACGCTTCATCAGCTTCACAGGTTCACGTGATGTTGGTTTACGTATCAACCAACGTGCTTCTGTATTAAATGATGGTCAAATTTGGATTAAACGTGTCATCGCTGAAATGGGCGGAAAAGATACAATCGTGGTTGATAAAGAAGCAGACTTAGAATTAGCTGCACAATCAATCGTCAAATCAGCATTTGGCTTCTCAGGTCAAAAATGTTCAGCATGTTCTCGTGCAGTCATCGTAGAAGATGTATATGAGCAAGTTGTTAATCGTGTAGAAGAATTAACAAATGCTTTAACAGTTGGAGATCCAACAGATTTCAGCAACTTCATGGCAACGGTTATTGACCAAGCGGCATTCAACAAAATTACGGAATACATCGAAATCGGTAAAGGCGAAGGTCGTCTAGTGGCTGGTGGTACAGCAGATGATTCAGTTGGTTACTTCGTACAGCCAACTGTGTTCGCAGACGTAGAACCTTCTGCACGTATTATGAAAGAAGAAATCTTCGGGCCAGTGGTAGCAATCGCAAAAGCAAAAGATTTCGATCACGCTATTGAAATTGCGAACGATACAGAATACGGTTTAACAGGTGCAGTCATCACGAAAAACCGTGTGAACTTAGAAAAAGCACGTGAAGAATTCCATGTAGGAAACCTTTACTTCAACCGTGGCTGTACAGGTGCCATCGTTGGCTACCAACCATTTGGTGGCTTCAACATGTCAGGTACAGACTCAAAAGCAGGTGGACCAGACTACCTACAACTGCATATGCAAGCAAAAACAACTTCAGAAATGCTTTAATTTTATATTGACGTTAGGGCTACTCTAATAAGTAGAAATTAAAGCATTATGACAGGATTTGCAAAACTTCTCCAGGTAATACTATCCCTGGCTCAAACCGTAGACACTCATGACGAGGTAGTTTATTTTGGAGAAGTGAGCAAATTTATGGTTGAATTGTTGCTGAATTCTTAATTATTCTACTCATAGAGATACATAGTCCCTATCTTCCATAGATTTTTCATCATGATTTAGTAAGGAGAGAATAGGATATGACAAAAACTCAACAAGTTATTGAACAAACACAAAATTATGGTGCAGCAAACTATCATCCACTGCCAATCGTAATTTCAGAGGCTGAGGGTGCTTGGGTTAAAGATCCAGAGGGCAACAAATATTTAGATATGCTATCAGCTTATTCAGCTGTAAACCAAGGACACCGTCACCCAAAAATTATTGCTGCTTTAAAAGAACAAGCTGATAAAGTAACGTTAACTTCACGTGCATTTTACAGCGAAAATCTTGGTGAATGGTATGAGCTAGTAGGAAAATTAACAAATAAAGAAATGGTCTTACCAATGAATACTGGTGCTGAAGCAGTAGAGACTGCCTTTAAAGCAGCTCGTCGTTGGGCATATGATGTAAAAGGCGTAGAAGATGGCAAGGCTGAAGTTATTGCATGTAATGGTAACTTCCACGGTCGTACAATGCTTGCTGTATCTTTATCTTCTGACGAAGAATATCGTCGTGGCTTCGGTCCAATGTTACCAAACGTTAAATTAGTAGACTATGGTAATCTTGAAGCATTAAAGGCAGCTATTACACCAAACACTGCAGCATTCTTAATCGAACCAATTCAAGGCGAAGCTGGTATTGTTATTCCAACAGAAGGCTTCTTAAAAGCTGCTCGTGAACTTTGCCGTGAAAACAACGTATTATTCATTGCTGACGAAATTCAAGCAGGTCTAGCACGTACTGGTAAAATGTTTGCTTGTGATTGGGAAGAAGTAGAACCAGATATGTACATCTTAGGTAAAGCACTAGGTGGCGGTGTATTCCCTATTTCTTGTGTGGCTGCAAACCGTAATATCCTAGGCGTATTCAACCCAGGTTCTCATGGTTCAACTTTCGGTGGAAATCCTTTAGCTTGTGCAGTTTCAATTGCATCAATTAAAGTGTTATTAGATGAAAAATTAGCAGAACGTTCACATGACCTTGGTGAATATTTCAAAGGTAAATTAAGAGAAATTAACAACCCGGTTATTAAAGAAGTACGTGGTCGTGGCTTATTTATCGGTATGGAATTAACAGAGGCAGCGCGTCCATACTGTGAAAAACTAAAAGAATTAGGTCTATTATGTAAAGAAACACATGATACAGTTATTCGTTTTGCACCACCACTTGTTATTTCTCAAGAGGATTTAGATTGGTCAATTGAACAAATTGAAAAAGTATTTAAACTTTAACAAAATGTTCACATTTTAATTCGGAAGTATGTTACAATGATGCCGATATACTATCATTAAAAAAAACAAAGAGGCGATTTAATATGTCTGAAAACTTAAATCTTTTCACATCAACACAAGATGTCATTCAAGATGCTCTAAATAAACTTGGCTATGATGAAGCAATGTATGAATTACTAAAAGAACCACTTCGCATGCTACAAGTACGCATTCCAGTGAAAATGGATGATGGTACAACAAAAGTATTTACTGGTTACCGTGCACAGCATAATGATGCTGTAGGACCAACTAAAGGTGGGGTTCGTTTCCACCCACAAGTGTCTGAGGAGGAAGTTAAAGCGCTTTCAATGTGGATGACATTGAAATGTGGTATTGTCGATCTACCATACGGTGGTGGTAAAGGCGGTGTCATTTGTGATCCTCGTCAAATGTCTATGGGCGAAATCGAACGTTTAAGCCGTGGTTATGTACGTGCAGTAAGTCAAATCGTAGGACCAACAAAAGATATTCCTGCGCCAGACGTATTTACAAATGCACAAATTATGGCATGGATGATGGATGAATATAGCCGCATGGATGAATTCAACTCTCCAGGCTTCATCACTGGTAAGCCACTAGTACTTGGTGGTTCTCAAGGTCGTGATCGTGCGACTGCACAAGGTGTTACAATCGTAATCGAAGAAGCAGCAAAAAAACGTGGCATTGACATTAAAGGTGCTCGCGTTGTGATTCAAGGATTTGGTAATGCAGGTAGCTTCCTTGCGAAATTCATGCATGATTTAGGTGCAAAAGTAATCGGTATTTCAGATGCTTATGGTGCACTGCATGATCCTGAAGGTTTAGATATCGACTATTTATTAGATCGTCGTGATAGCTTCGGAACAGTAACAACTTTATTTGAAAATACGATTTCAAACAAAGAATTATTAGAGCTTGATTGTGATATTTTAGTGCCAGCTGCTATTGAAAACCAAATTACTGCTGACAATGCACACAATATTAAAGCCACTATCGTAGTAGAAGCAGCAAACGGTCCAACAACATCTGAAGCAACTAAAATCTTAACAGAGCGTGGCATTTTACTTGTACCAGACGTATTAGCCTCTGCTGGTGGTGTGACAGTTTCTTACTTTGAATGGGTACAAAATAACCAAGGTTATTATTGGACAGAAGAAGAAGTTGAAGAGCGTCTATACAAAAAAATGGTTGAAGCATTTGACAATGTTTATACAACAGCAACAACACGTAACATCAACATGCGCTTAGCGGCTTACATGGTAGGTGTTCGCCGTACTGCTGAAGCTTCACGCTTCCGTGGATGGGTTTAAGTAGAAGATAAATGAAACGAGTCATTCCTATATTAATGGGGTGACTCGTTTTTTCTTGTTTATTTGTTTGAATAAGGTACTCGAGGCGCTGTTGTACTAATCTAAGTAGTAATGACGTAATAAGTATACGCAATAATCCATTTATATAGAGGGTGACTCAACAAAATCTGAACAATCACTAGTATTATGATTGCAAAGTCGGCGTTTAATCTTTGCTTTCTCCAATATAAATATGAGAAAATCCAACTAGAAAGGGGCGAATTAAATGGATTCATTTACATTTTTTAACCCAGTGAAGCTCCATTTTGGTGAAGATGCACTGGAAAAATTACCGAACGAATTAGCGCAATATGGCGAGAAGGTACTAGTTGTCTATGGTGGCGGAAGCATCAAAGCGAATGGTGTTTACAATGCTGTTATAGAGAAATTACAACAGGCAAATAAAACAATAGTTGAATTAAGTGGTGTTGAACCAAATCCACGTGTGGAAACAGCGAGACGTGGTATTGAAATTTGTAAAACTGAAGGCATTGATTTAGTGCTAGCTATTGGTGGCGGCTCTGTTATTGATTGTTCCAAATTAATTGCTGCCGGTGCAAAATATAATGGTGATGCTTGGGATATCGTAAAACGTAAGGTAATTGTAGAGCAAGCCATACCGTTAGGAACGGTATTAACGCTTGCAGCTACTGGTTCTGAAATGAACTCAGGATCTGTTATTACCAATGCAGCTACCGAAGAAAAACTAAGCTGGGGTAGCCCAGCGACATTCCCGAAATTTTCAATACTGAATCCAGTCTATACGGTGACGGTACCTAAAAACCACACCGTTTATGGAATCGTTGATATGATGTCACATGTTTTCGAACAATATTTCCATAACACAACGAATACCCCGATTACAGATGAAATGTGTGAAGGAGTATTACGAACGGTTATTACGACAGCGCCCAAATTACTTGAGGATTTAGAGAATACGACATTACGTGAAACGATTTTATTGGCGGGGACAATTGGTTTAAATGGATTCTTATCAATCGGCTCTCGTGGTGATTGGGCATCTCATAATATTGAGCATGCTGTATCCGCTGTATACGATATTCCACATGCAGGGGGATTAGCTATCCTCCAGCCACATTGGATGCGTTTAAATGTGCCTGTGAATCCTGAGCGTTTTGCGGGTATAGCAACACGTGTATTTGGGGTCGACGCAACAGGCAAGACAGTAGAAGTAGTTGCTTACGAAGGAATCGATCGTCTATCAGCATTTTGGACGTCATTAGGGGCGCCTAATCGCTTGGCTGATTATGATATTGATGATTCGAAATTCCAACAGATTGTGGAGCATGCTATGCAGAACGGTCCTTTTGGAAACTTTAATAAACTGCAAGAGGAAGATGTAAGAACCATTTTACAAAATTCTCTTTAAAACAATGAGTGTGAGGCTATGATTTATGGTCTTGCACGCATTGTTTTTTTTAGGTTTCATGAATCGAAATGTTAAGAAAAATTAACGATTTATGTTGAATTTTGTCGTAGAAGTTTCTTAAGTCCTGCGATATAGTGAAATAGATAGATGAATAAGATGGTAGAAATATAATTTTCATTGTTTTTAGGTGAGAAAAGTCATGTGAAAATTGAATTGTTGGTTAATTGTTGAAAACAATATTACTTTTGAATAAGAAGAAAAGTATTTTTGTCGTAATTGCTCGAATGATGTAAAGATGTTCAGAAATTGTTCAGCCATCTTTATTAAAATAATGACAATTTAAAACAAAGGGGAGAGGGATCAAATGTTGAAACGATTGTTAGAGAAGCGCATTGTTACATTAAATTGTGTGGAGATACCATTTCAACAGCATGTTTATAAAATGCAAAATTGTGTAGAAGTATTGGGAATTGAAGCGAAATCTCTACAAATTGAAAATAATAAAATTATCACAGGATACATTGATGATCAAAGTATATTTTTCAAAAGCTTACGTTTTGGACAAACGATTATTCATTTTTCGGATGGTGTAAATAAAGCAATTGTACAATTATTTGTTCGTCCTTCTGGAGAAATTGTTGTAGAAGTAAAGCCTTATTTAGGAGAAGCTGAAATTGTCACTGTGTATTATCGAACAATTTTAGCGGATACATTTATCGCAATTGATTTAAAAGGTGCTTTAAAACATTATCTGGTGGCCCATCAATTCATGAACAGAGAAGATTCGATTGCAGAGGTGCACTATCAATCCATGCATCCAAATGTTTTAAAGGATTCTTTTGCTGGACATTTTGTATTAGGTTGTCATATGGATGGCAGAGAAATTCAAAATGCTAATGAATATGCTTTAGCTAACCGTCAAGCTTCATTACAATTTTCGAAAATCATCATTCTACAAAGGGGGAAGAGAAAGGCGATAGCCTGTGACAGACTGCTTACTTTTATGATTACCAACCATGTCTTTGTTGGGTACGAGGATATACCTGATTATCAAAATGAAGTTGAAAATTATGTAAAACGAGATTGTTTAATACCAGTATAACAAATAGCCAACTGCCTGAAATATGGCAATTGGCTATTTGTTTTCTTTAAATGATTATATGGTGTCTTTTGGTTTTTCGTTAACATGTACCCAATTTGTTTTTCCATCATCTTCATCAAATAAAATCGCTACTTTCGATACCCCTTTTTGGCTTAAGATGACCTCTGTTAAATGGTCACGTACGTCATCTAAAAAAGCCAGCGATAAATGAGGATCCGCTTCAGCTACTAATTCGACATGCAAAAATTCTCCTTCTTTAATTACTTCAAGGCGGAAGATATCTTTAATATTGGGATCATCCATTACAATATGGGCGATGTGATTTAACATTTCCTCGTCAGTCTCCCCAATGACGCCACGAGCGTTATCTAGAAATACTTTACCGACAACATAAAACATCATCGCGCCAATAATCATCGAAACAAGACCTTCTATTCGGCCCCAACCAGTAAAGTAGGCAATTAAAATGGCAGCAAAGGCTAAAAAGTTTCCGCTAGTAGCAACTAAATCTTCCATAAAGACTAATTTGGTTGCAGGCTTTGCACGATTTAAATAAGAAAACGCTTTTGGAATTGTGGAGAGACCTGCTTTTTCTTGACCCGCTTCATGCAGCACTTCAGCAGCTGCTTTGGCAAGCACTGTACCCTCTAAAACAATCCCTATGAATAATACCCCGAGTGCAATTAGTATTCCACTAGACTCTCCTGTAGGATGAATAAAATGATGCCAACCTTCTTTTATCGTTTCATAAGAAAGGATAGCTACAATAATGACAGCAAATAAGCAGACTAAATTGACAATTCGACCGAAACCACCGGGAAATTGTTTTGTAGGTGCCTTTTTTGAAAGTGCTGAGCCTATATACACAAATAATTGGTTTGCTGCATCACCGAGAGAGTGCATCATTTCTGCAAACATGGCAACATTACCAGTTAAGAAAAAGGCGACTCCTTTGATGATTCCTAAAAAGGTGTTGACACATGCTGCCAATAGGGAGGGTTTGTTGCCATCCTTTAGTAATTTTAATAGTTCTGCCATAAAAAATCCTCCAACTAGTTTAAAATTTCCATTTCGATTTTTTCTATATAAGATAGTGCTCGTAATGAACGATAAAATGATAATAGGTTATCAGAGACAATTAAGGATAGCCGCAAGTCCAATTCATGTAAAACATTATCATTTTTTAAAGGTACATCTTTAATGCGGATATTTTCGATGATAATGTTGTTGTCCTTTAAAAATAATAGAAATGATTCCGTATGGTTGTCATCATCAATTTGGACTTTTAATAAAATTTCTCGCATTCGAATTCGCTTAGGTCCAATTTTCATCAGGAAAGGCGATAGTATTTCAATGCCGAACACAATAATTACGACAGCTAGCGTTGCATCCATATAAAATCCTGCACCAACTGCAATACCGATACCAGCGGCTCCCCATATCATGGCTGCAGTTGTTAATCCCGTAATGCTATCATTGCCACGTCTTAAAATGACACCTGCTCCAAGAAACCCAATCCCGCTGACAATTTGTGCAGCTAAACGGAGAGGATCCATCGTAATATTAATATCTTCTCTGGAAGGAGTTGAGTATGCTGTTTCAATGGAGATGATGGTTAATAGGCAGCTGAAAGTAGCAATAACTAAACTGGTTTTTAATCCAACTGGCTTCTTCTTTAATTCCCTTTCGATACCGATCACTAAACTTAATGTGGCTGCAATAATTAATTTTATGCCAACTTCATATGTAATCATATTTTCCAATAATGTTTCCATACACAACCCTCCATAGATATTTCGTATTGCTAAGAGATATGCAAGCTGTCATTATTATATGTGCATTACTTTTTTGTATTGTACATCATGGAAGTAAGGAAATATAATTATTTTTTTCTTGATTAAGCAGATGTTTTTTTGAAATGAAAGAGAAGTATCAGACATAGAAAATCTCCTTCTTGTAATGAATGGAGTGGAGCTTGTTTTTTCAGCGGGGATTCAAACACCTGGTGAAATAGGGGAACCTATGTGCTAAGGTAATGTGTTTGCATGAGGCAGATCAATTAACTGTTGTTACAAGACGTAATAGCTTCTGGGGATTCAGTTAGAATATTACGCGCGAGGCATCAATGATGGAGGTGAGATTTTTGGAGCAACCTAAAATTCATCCATACATCCCAATCGTAATTGGTGTTATTTCAGTATCCATGTCCGCTATTTTTGTGAAATTAGCATCAGCGGAAGCTGGCATCATAGCTTTTTATCGTATGCTATTTTCTGTTTTAATAATGGCACCGTTATTTTTGAGGAAGTATACAAAGGAGTTAACAGCTTTAAGGAGACGTGATTGGTTATTTTCTTCAGTTGCGGGAATCTTTTTAGCTTTCCATTTTATTTTATGGTTTGAATCACTCAACTATACTTCAGTAGCAAGCTCTACAGTTTTGGTGACATTACAGCCGTTGTTTGCATTTGTGGGAACATACTTTTTCTTTAAAGAGAAGATAACAAAGAAAACGATCGTTGCAGGTACCATCGCTATAGTAGGCAGTGTGTTAATCAGTTGGGGGGATTTTAAAGTAAGTGGAACAGCTTTTTATGGAGATATACTTGCGCTCATTGCTTGTGCGCTTGCTACGGCTTATTTTCTATTAGGACAGGATGTGCGTAAAAGATTATCTTTAATGACGTATACGATGGTTGTGTATGTTGTGTGTACCATTACTTTACTTTTTTATGTATTGATTAAAGGAGAATCTTTTGGTCCATACTCTTCGATGGATTGGTTATGGTTTTTCTTATTAGCGTTAGTCCCTAATTTATTGGGTCATACTCTATTTAATTGGTCTATTAAATATGTTAGTACGAATGTTGTTTCAATCGCTATATTATTTGAACCTGTAGGGGCAGCTCTTTTAGCCTTGCTGATATTTAAAGAGTATTTGATTATGACACAAATCATTGGTGGATTGATTGTATTAGCAGGGATTCTATTGTTTGTCATCGATGTTAAAAAGATTTTTAATTTTTTTACGAAAAATGCTTGATTTTTATAATGCTATATTATATATTATTACTTGTCCTTAACAAGAAGGAACGCTTGAAAATAAAGTTTTAAAAAGTTGTTGACTTCTTGTTGTGAACAAGATATGATAATAAAGTCGCTGAAAACGACTTGAATAAAATGAACCTTGAAAACTGAACAAGCAAAACGTAATCAATAAAGTTTTCAGTAACTAATTTCGGTTAGTGAACGAAACAAAATTTTGGACATCAAAATGATGCCAGCAAAACAATTTGAGCTATTCAAATTTCTTTTATGGAGAGTTTGATCCTGGCTCAGGACGAACGCTGGCGGCGTGCCTAATACATGCAAGTCGAGCGAACAGAGAAGGAGCTTGCTCCTTCGACGTTAGCGGCGGACGGGTGAGTAACACGTGGGCAACCTACCTTATAGTTTGGGATAACTCCGGGAAACCGGGGCTAATACCGAATAATCTGTTTCACCTCATGGTGAAACACTGAAAGACGGTTTCGGCTGTCGCTATAGGATGGGCCCGCGGCGCATTAGCTAGTTGGTGAGGTAACGGCTCACCAAGGCGACGATGCGTAGCCGACCTGAGAGGGTGATCGGCCACACTGGGACTGAGACACGGCCCAGACTCCTACGGGAGGCAGCAGTAGGGAATCTTCCACAATGGGCGAAAGCCTGATGGAGCAACGCCGCGTGAGTGAAGAAGGATTTCGGTTCGTAAAACTCTGTTGTAAGGGAAGAACAAGTACAGTAGTAACTGGCTGTACCTTGACGGTACCTTATTAGAAAGCCACGGCTAACTACGTGCCAGCAGCCGCGGTAATACGTAGGTGGCAAGCGTTGTCCGGAATTATTGGGCGTAAAGCGCGCGCAGGTGGTTTCTTAAGTCTGATGTGAAAGCCCACGGCTCAACCGTGGAGGGTCATTGGAAACTGGGAGACTTGAGTGCAGAAGAGGATAGTGGAATTCCAAGTGTAGCGGTGAAATGCGTAGAGATTTGGAGGAACACCAGTGGCGAAGGCGACTATCTGGTCTGTAACTGACACTGAGGCGCGAAAGCGTGGGGAGCAAACAGGATTAGATACCCTGGTAGTCCACGCCGTAAACGATGAGTGCTAAGTGTTAGGGGGTTTCCGCCCCTTAGTGCTGCAGCTAACGCATTAAGCACTCCGCCTGGGGAGTACGGTCGCAAGACTGAAACTCAAAGGAATTGACGGGGGCCCGCACAAGCGGTGGAGCATGTGGTTTAATTCGAAGCAACGCGAAGAACCTTACCAGGTCTTGACATCCCGTTGACCACTGTAGAGATATAGTTTCCCCTTCGGGGGCAACGGTGACAGGTGGTGCATGGTTGTCGTCAGCTCGTGTCGTGAGATGTTGGGTTAAGTCCCGCAACGAGCGCAACCCTTGATCTTAGTTGCCATCATTTAGTTGGGCACTCTAAGGTGACTGCCGGTGACAAACCGGAGGAAGGTGGGGATGACGTCAAATCATCATGCCCCTTATGACCTGGGCTACACACGTGCTACAATGGACGATACAAACGGTTGCCAACTCGCGAGAGGGAGCTAATCCGATAAAGTCGTTCTCAGTTCGGATTGTAGGCTGCAACTCGCCTACATGAAGCCGGAATCGCTAGTAATCGCGGATCAGCATGCCGCGGTGAATACGTTCCCGGGCCTTGTACACACCGCCCGTCACACCACGAGAGTTTGTAACACCCGAAGTCGGTGAGGTAACCTTTTGGAGCCAGCCGCCGAAGGTGGGATAGATGATTGGGGTGAAGTCGTAACAAGGTAGCCGTATCGGAAGGTGCGGCTGGATCACCTCCTTTCTAAGGATTATTTCGGAATACAAACCTAGGGTTTGTAAGATTACGTTTTGCGTTCAGTTTTGAAGGTTCATTCTTCTTGAATGAATTACTTCTAATTATGTGCTCCTGTCGCTACGCTTTCGTCGCAAAGCTGCGAGATGTATAAGCAGGCAGTAGCTTTGTTCTTTGAAAACTGGATAAAACGACATTGAAATTGTAACAAACACATTTATTTTTTAAGTTTTTTATAGGCTTAATAACTTGGTTAAGTTATTAAGGGCGCACGGCGAATGCCTTGGCACTAGGAGCCGAAGAAGGACGGCACTAACACCGATATGCTTCGGGGAGCTGTAAGTGAGCTTTGATCCGGAGATTTCCGAATGGGGGAACCCACTACGTTTAATCGCGTAGTATCTTGACGTGAATACATAGCGTCTTGAAGGCAGACCCAGGGAACTGAAACATCTAAGTACCTGGAGGAAGAGAAAGAAAAATCGATTCCCTGAGTAGCGGCGAGCGAAACGGGAAGAGCCCAAACCAAGAGGCTTGCCTCTTGGGGTTGTAGGACACTCAATACGGAGTTACAAAAGAGCGAGTTAGATGAAGCGACTTGGAAAGGTCCGCCAGAGCAGGTAAAAGCCCTGTAGTCGAAAGTTCGTTCTCTCCTGAGTGGATCCTGAGTACGGCGGAACACGTGAAATTCCGTCGGAATCCGGGAGGACCATCTCCCAAGGCTAAATACTACCTAGTGACCGATAGTGAACCAGTACCGTGAGGGAAAGGTGAAAAGCACCCCGGAAGGGGAGTGAAAGAGATCCTGAAACCGTGTGCCTACAAGTAGTTAGAGCCCGTTAATGGGTGATAGCGTGCCTTTTGTAGAATGAACCGGCGAGTTACGATTACGTGCGAGGTTAAGCTTTAGAAGGCGGAGCCGCAGCGAAAGCGAGTCTGAATAGGGCGAAATAGTACGTGGTCGTAGACCCGAAACCAGGTGATCTACCCATGTCCAGGGTGAAGGTAAGGTAACACTTACTGGAGGCCCGAACCCACGCACGTTGAAAAGTGCGGGGATGAGGTGTGGGTAGCGGAGAAATTCCAATCGAACTTGGAGATAGCTGGTTCTCTCCGAAATAGCTTTAGGGCTAGCCTCGTGATGAGAATACTGGAGGTAGAGCACTGTTTGGACTAGGGGGCCATCCCGGTTTACCGAATTCAGACAAACTCCGAATGCCAGATATTTATACACGGGAGTCAGACTGCGAGTGATAAGATCCGTAGTCAAAAGGGAAACAGCCCAGACCACCAGCTAAGGTCCCAAAGTAATCGTTAAGTGGAAAAGGATGTGGCGTTGCACAGACAACCAGGATGTTGGCTTAGAAGCAGCCATCATTTAAAGAGTGCGTAATAGCTCACTGGTCGAGTGACGCTGCGCCGAAAATGTATCGGGGCTAAACGATTCACCGAAGCTGTGGATTGACATCTACGATGTCAGTGGTAGGAGAGCGTTCTAAGTGCGTTGAAGTCAGACCGGAAGGACTGGTGGAGCGCTTAGAAGTGAGAATGCCGGTATGAGTAGCGAAAGACGGGTGAGAATCCCGTCCACCGTATGACTAAGGTTTCCTGAGGAAGGCTCGTCCGCTCAGGGTTAGTCGGGACCTAAGCCGAGGCCGATAGGCGTAGGCGATGGACAACAGGTTGATATTCCTGTACCACCTCCTCACCGTTTGAGAAATGGGGGGACGCAGTAGGATAGGGTAAGCGCGCTGTTGGTTATGCGCGTCCAAGCAGTAAGGCGTGTGTGTAGGCAAATCCGCACACTGTAACGTTGAGCTGTGATGGCGAGTCCGTATGGACGAAGTTCCTGATTTCACACTGCCAAGAAAAGCCTCTATCGAGGTGAGAGGTGCCCGTACCGCAAACCGACACAGGTAGTCGAGGAGAGAATCCTAAGGTGTGCGAGAGAACTCTCGTTAAGGAACTCGGCAAAATGACCCCGTAACTTCGGGAGAAGGGGTGCTCTTGAGCGTGCAAGCGCATGAGAGCCGCAGTGAATAGGCCCAGGCGACTGTTTAGCAAAAACACAGGTCTCTGCAAAACCGTAAGGTGACGTATAGGGGCTGACGCCTGCCCGGTGCTGGAAGGTTAAGAGGAGTGGTTAGCGCAAGCGAAGCTGCGAATTGAAGCCCCAGTAAACGGCGGCCGTAACTATAACGGTCCTAAGGTAGCGAAATTCCTTGTCGGGTAAGTTCCGACCCGCACGAAAGGCGTAACGATCTGGGCACTGTCTCAACGAGAGACTCGGTGAAATTATAGTACCTGTGAAGATGCAGGTTACCCGCGACAGGACGGAAAGACCCCGTGGAGCTTTACTGTAGCCTGATATTGAATTTTGGTACAACTTGTACAGGATAGGTAGGAGCCAGAGATCTCGGAGCGCCAGCTTCGAAGGAGGCGTCGGTGGGATACTACCCTGGTTGTATTGAAATTCTAACCCATGCCCCTTAGCGGGGCAGGAGACAGTGTCAGGCGGACAGTTTGACTGGGGCGGTCGCCTCCTAAAAGGTAACGGAGGCGCCCAAAGGTTCCCTCAGAATGGTTGGAAATCATTCGTAGAGTGTAAAGGCACAAGGGAGCTTGACTGCGAGACCTACAAGTCGAGCAGGGTCGAAAGACGGGCTTAGTGATCCGGTGGTTCCGCATGGAAGGGCCATCGCTCAACGGATAAAAGCTACCCCGGGGATAACAGGCTTATCTCCCCCAAGAGTCCACATCGACGGGGAGGTTTGGCACCTCGATGTCGGCTCATCGCATCCTGGGGCTGTAGTCGGTCCCAAGGGTTGGGCTGTTCGCCCATTAAAGCGGTACGCGAGCTGGGTTCAGAACGTCGTGAGACAGTTCGGTCCCTATCCGTCGTGGGCGTAGGAAATTTGAGAGGAGCTGTCCTTAGTACGAGAGGACCGGGATGGACACACCGCTGGTGTACCAGTTGTCTTGCCAAAGGCATCGCTGGGTAGCTATGTGTGGACGGGATAAGTGCTGAAAGCATCTAAGCATGAAGCCCCCCTCAAGATGAGATTTCCCATTACGCAAGTAAGTAAGATCCCTCAAAGACGATGAGGTAGATAGGTTCGAGGTGGAAGTGTGGTGACACATGGAGCTGACGAATACTAATCGATCGAGGACTTAACCAAAATGTTTGAACCATTCAATGAACCGTTTATCCAGTTTTGAAAGAACAAAACTTTCAATAAAAAAAGAGCTTCAAGACACAAGTAGAACAAGGAAGCAAACGAGTGATTGAAGGAGCGTACTTCTGTACGTGACTGATTGAACGAGAGCAGCTGACGCAGTAATACGCCGTGTATTGAAGGTCGACCATAGTCTAGTGATGATGGCAAAGAGGTCACACCCGTTCCCATACCGAACACGGAAGTTAAGCTCTTTAGCGCCGATGGTAGTTGGGGGCTTCCCCCTGTGAGAGTAGGACGTCGCTAGGCATAATACCCAGGAGGATTAGCTCAGCTGGGAGAGCATCTGCCTTACAAGCAGAGGGTCGGCGGTTCGAGCCCGTCATCCTCCACCATATGCCGGTTTAGCTCAGCAGGTAGAGCAACTGACTTGTAATCAGTAGGTCGTGGGTTCGATTCCTATAGCCGGCACCATTTTTTTAGAGCCATTAGCTCAGTTGGTAGAGCATCTGACTTTTAATCAGAGGGTCGAAGGTTCGAGTCCTTCATGGCTCACCATTTTTAAATAATAATAAGCGGGTGTGGCGGAATTGGCAGACGCACTAGACTTAGGATCTAGCGCCGCAAGGCGTGGGGGTTCGACTCCCTTCACCCGCACCATTATTTCATTGCCAGATAAAAAAACTTATGCACATGCGGAAGTAGTTCAGTGGTAGAACACCACCTTGCCAAGGTGGGGGTCGCGAGTTCGAACCTCGTCTTCCGCTCCAAATGTGCCGGGGTGGCGGAACTGGCAGACGCACAGGACTTAAAATCCTGCGGTAGGTGACTACCGTACCGGTTCGATTCCGGTCCTCGGCACCATTTTTAATGCGCCCGTAGCTCAATTGGATAGAGCGTCTGACTACGGATCAGAAGGTTATGGGTTCGACTCCTGTCGGGCGCGCCAAAAAGAACGGGAAGTAGCTCAGCTTGGTAGAGCACTTGGTTTGGGACCAAGGGGTCGCAGGTTCGAATCCTGTCTTCCCGACCATTTCCAAAGAAATTATGGGGCCTTAGCTCAGCTGGGAGAGCGCCTGCCTTGCACGCAGGAGGTCAGCGGTTCGATCCCGCTAGGCTCCACCATAATAAATTAACCAGTATAAAGATCCTGGCGGCGTAGCTCAGCTGGCTAGAGCGTACGGTTCATACCCGTAAGGTCGGGGGTTCGATCCCCTCTGCCGCCATCTTAAAGGACCTTTAGCTCAGTTGGTTAGAGCAGACGGCTCATAACCGTCCGGTCGCAGGTTCGAGTCCTGCAAGGTCCACCATTTATATATTGCAACGGAGGTATACCCAAGTCTGGCTGAAGGGATCGGTCTTGAAAACCGACAGGCGGGTAACACCGCGCGGGGGTTCGAATCCCTCTACCTCCTCCAGTTTTAAATCTTTATAAATGGTGCTTTAAAAACTCGAAACCGTATAAAATTATCGCGGGGTGGAGCAGTGGTAGCTCGTCGGGCTCATAACCCGAAGGTCGTTGGTTCAAATCCGGCCCCCGCAACCAAATGGTCCCGTGGTGTAGCGGTTAACATGCCTGCCTGTCACGCAGGAGATCGCCGGTTCGATCCCGGTCGGGACCGCCATTATTTTCATAAGAAGATATGAAAAGCAAAAGAAAATAAGCTTAGCATGGACGAAATGGGTCAGTAGCTCAGTTGGTAGAGCATTAGATTGAAGCTCTAAGTGTCGGCGGTTCGATTCCGTCCTGACCCACCATTTATGCGGGTGTAGTTTAATGGTAAAACCTCAGCCTTCCAAGCTGATGTCGTGGGTTCGATTCCCATCACCCGCTCCAAGGGCCTATAGCTCAGCTGGTTAGAGCGCACGCCTGATAAGCGTGAGGTCGATGGTTCGAGTCCATTTAGGCCCATCATTATTCCGAAGTAGCTCAGTTGGTAGTAGCACCTGACTGTTAATCAGGTTGTCGCAGGTTCGAGTCCTGCCTTCGGAGCCATTTTTATGTGGGGAAGTACTCAAGAGGCTGAAGAGGCGCCCCTGCTAAGGGTGTAGGTCGGGTAACCGGCGCGAGGGTTCAAATCCCTCCTTCTCCGCCATTGGCCCGTTGGTCAAGTGGTTAAGACACCGCCCTTTCACGGCGGTAACACGGGTTCGAATCCCGTACGGGTCATACTAAAAAACAGTAGATGCACACGCATCTACTGTTTTTTCATATTCATAGATATAAATATTACTCTTGATTCAATGCATTTTCATCCATATAAACTACTTCCCAGATATGCCCATCTACATCCTGAAATCCCCAGCCATACATAAACCCATGATCTTGGGGTTCACTATAAGATTTACCACCGGAGGCCAGTGCCTTATTTACTAATTGATCTACTTGCTCTCGATTTTCAGCAGATAGACATAAAATTGCTTCTGCAGACGTAGTAGTATTTGTAATTTCCTTCTTACTAAACCCTTTGAATCGTTCTTCCACCATCATTAATGCGAAGATATTTTCACTAATAATCATTGAGGCTGTAGTCTCATCGCTAAATTGTTGATTGAACTCAAAACCTAGTTCCTTAAAGAAGTTGATGGATTTGTTTAGATCTTTCACTGGTAAATTGATAAAAATATTTTTCGATTGAAAAGCCATTTATTTTCACCTCCAAATCGACAGTAGCATAGAGCATAAAGCCATGTCAATTTCAGCAATAGATGGATATTCTTTGATTGGATCGATGATGATGCATTTGAAAATGGCAGTTGTTTAAGCTATTCAAAATAGATGTTATATGAACATAAAAAGCAGAGACGTTTTTTTACACCATCTCTGCTTTTAAAGTAACCTAATTATCCTCGTGCTAGCATTCTTTCGAGAGAGCTAAGTGCTTCAGCTGTAGTATATTCATCTACTTGGATACGGTTATGTGGTTGCCCCTGCTCAATACTTTCTAAGCTCCACAACAGATGGGGAAGGTCAATGCGATTCATTGTTAAGCAAGGACAAAAATTTTCATTTAAAGAGATAATATGTTTATCTGGATGCTGCTTCATTATGCGATTGACAAGATTCATTTCTGTTCCAATAGCCCATGACGATCCGCTTGGTGCACGATTGATTGTCTCAATGATGTATTTTGTGGAACCTGCATCATCAGCAGCTGCTACAACTTCACGACTGCATTCAGGGTGAACAATAATTTGCATAGTTGGATGTTCTTTGCGAACAACCTCCGTATGGTGAACCGTAAATCCTTCATGTACAGAGCAATGACCTTTCCATAGAATAACCTGAATGTTCTCAAGCGGCTCATTTGTTTCAAGAATATTCTTATGGGGATTCCAAACAGCCATATTTTTAAGTGGAATACCTAAATCATAGGCAGTATTTCTTCCTAAATGTTGGTCAGGTAAAAAGAAAATACGCTGTTTTTGTGTAAATGCCCATTGAACAAGCTCCTTAGCATTCGATGAAGTGACACAGGCACCACCATGTCTTCCCGTAAAGGCTTTAATGGCAGCAGTTGAATTGACATAAGTTAGCGGGATAATTGTATCACCAAAGAGTTGCTGAAGAATCGGCCATGCTTGTTCTGTTTGATAAATATCAGCCATATCAGCCATTGAACAACCTGCACGCATATCTGGTAAATAGACATGTTGCTGCTTCGTTGTCAGCATATCAGCAGTTTCAGCCATAAAATGCACACCGCAAAATACGATATGCTCAGCTTCCTTGTTTGCGGCAGATAATTGAGCTAACTGTAGGGAATCACCAGTTGCATCTGCAAATTGAATGACTTCATCTTTTTGATAATGATGTCCTGGTATAAATAGTTTAGATCCTAATTTTTGCTTTATTGATAAAATACGAGATTCCATTTCCTTTACGGATAATGCCCGGTAATGCTCTGGAAGTAGTGTCGTTTGTTGTAATAAACTAGTTATGGACAAGGGAATGATCTCCTTTCATTTGAACGAGTGCACTAATGTCAAAGGCTTTAACGGAATGCGTTAATGAACCAAGTGAAATAAACTGAACACCTGATTGTGCATAGGCCTTTAAATTTTCAAGTGTGATGCCTCCTGATGCCTCTGTCACAATAGAAGAAGGGACAGTGGGAAGCCATGCTCGTATTTCTTCTGGACTACGGTTATCAAACATAATAATATCTGCTCCAGCAATGATGGCTTCTTCTAGCTGGTCCTTTGTTTCAATTTCCACTTCGATTTTTACAGTATGACCGACTTTTGCTCTAGCAGCCTGAACAGCTTTTGTAATGCTACCAGCAAAGGCAATGTGGTTATCCTTTAGCATGATGGCATCATACAGGCCATTACGATGATTAAAGCCACCACCGATTCTAACAGCATATTTATCCAGCATACGCAATCCAGGCATGGTTTTACGCGTATCACATATTTTCGCATGCGTACCAGCTGTTTCTCGAACGGCATGATGGGTCGCCGTCGCAATAGCGGACATACGCTGAATAAGATTTAATATAACGCGCTCACCTATTAATAATTTTTGTAAGGGTCCCTTTACCACAGCAAGCACATCACCGGTCTTTACTGTCTCTCCATCTTTTTTTAGAAGTTGGATTTTTATTGATCGATCGAGTAAGTGAAAGCCATACTCAATAATGAGCGCCCCGCAGAAAACCCCATTTTCTTTAGCATAAAAAGAAAATGATCCCTGCTGTTCAGCTGAAAAGATATATTCACTCGATAAATCCCCATCACCTAAATCCTCATTAAAAAATTGCTTGAGCATTTCCTCGAGTTTGATGATATTCATACAATGAGTTCCTCACTTTCATTTGGCCTTGCGAAAAAATAATCCAACGACTTGCCCAGTGTGCGTCCATTTCTAATTTATCCGTACGAATATGAGCACCACGCGTTTCCGTTCGTGTAATTGCAGCATGTGCCATTAATGTTGCAACAACATGCATCATAAATAGTTCCAATTCAGCTTGTTCTAGACCCTTTAGATTCGTATAAAGAAGTGATTGCAAGGAGGGTAATTGCTGAATAAAATGCTGCAAGTCATTAACGTTTCGCACGATGCCTAAAAACTGCATCATGTATTGCTGTAACTGCTGTTTGCTAAATAAAGATGGCATTATTTCAGCACATTGATGGTGGTTATGTGTGAAATTTTTTTGATGGCAACCATGTTGAATGATGAACTGAGCCATTCTTTGCCCAAACGTAATACCTTCCAATAGGGAGTTACTTGCTAAACGGTTCGCACCATGGACACCTGTACAGGCAACTTCCCCCACTGCATATAGATTAGGTATAGTGGTTCTTCCTTTGTCATCAGCAATAACGCCCCCCATTAAGAAATGACTTCCTGGAGCTACAGGAATTAAGCCATCTTGTAAATAAACTTGATTGTCATAGCAAAGCTGAGCAATTGTTGGGAATTTCATTTCAAAATTTTGAATGTTAGTAATATCAATAAACGTCTCCTCACCAGCAGCACGTTTTTTAAAAAGTGCAAGTGCCGTAATATGTCTTGGTGCTAAGTCAAGTTGGGCATGTAAGCCTGTCATAATGGGCTGACGCTGTGCATCCACAAAGATGCCACCAGCACCTCGAACAGCTTCGGAAACTAATCCCTTCGCCTCATTTTCACACCAAAGCAGACTAGGGTGGAACTGCATAAATTCCATATCACTGATGGCAGCACCTGCGCGAAATGCTAACGCGATGCCGTCACCTGTATTGGTTGGATAATTAGATGTGCTTGAATAGAGTGCACCTGCACCACCTGTCGCTAAAATGACATGATGGGCCAAATAGCGTGTAATGCCTTTTTGTCCTTTGGTAAGTGCGCCTATGCAGTCACCATCTGTATTCCGTAAAAGCTCATAAGCCATTTCATAGCAATTCACCTTTGTTTTAGGCGAAAGTTTATGAAGTAAGTAATCTATGAAAATTTGACCAGTACGATCACCACCTGCATGTAGAATACGATGATGACTATGTGCCCCTTCGAGTCCTAGAGCCGGTTTTCCATCAACATGACGATCGATAGGGAGACCAGTCTTTAAATATTTCTGCATGATTTTAGTGCCATCTTCTATGAGTGTAGTAACATGTTTTTTCTCGTGATGATATTCTCCAGCTTTCAATGTATCAGCAATGTGGTGTTCAATATGATCTTTCTCACTTGTAACAGCAGCGATGCCACCTTGTGCACGATAAGAACTACTCATATAAAGAGATGATTTTGTAACAATTTGTACTTGAAAATGTTCTTCGAGCAGTAAAGCAGCTTGAAGTGCAGCAATTCCACTGCCGATTATAAGGACATCTGCCTTTACATCCATAGTTATACCCTCTTTACAGTTGTCTTGACACTTATCTTTACATAAAATAAAAAAGAAAACAAGACTTGATGAACTAGAGAGGGAGAAGACAATGATTTATATGGATTATGCTGCGACATCACCGATGACGAAGGAGGCTCTTGCAGCTTATGTAGAGGTAGCACAGCGTTATTATGGAAATAGTGCAAGTCTTCATGATTTAGGAGGACAAGCCTATTATTTTGTCCAGCAATCAAGAGAGGTTGTAGCCAATGCTTTAGGCGTAAATAGTGACGGTATTATTTTTACAGGGAGCGGGACAGAAGGAAATATCCTGGCTATCTTGTCATTAGCGCTGGCCTCTAAAAAAGGAAAACACATTATTTCATCTCAAGCTGAGCATACGTCTGTGCATGCAGCGTTGAATACGCTTGAGAAAATGGGTTTTATAGTGACAAAATTGCCTTTACAGATGGATGGATGGATTGACCTTGAACAATTACAGCAAGCAATCCGCAAAGATACGGCTTTGATTACAATTCAACATGTCAATTCTGAAATTGGTGCTATTCAGCCTGTAGAGAAAATAATAGAGATGGCTAAAAAATCTGATGTTTTCAGCCATATTGACTGTGTACAATCATTTGGGAAGCTTGCTATACCAAGTGGAGTAGATGCCATCACAATCTCAGCTCATAAAATAGGTGGACCAAAGGGGTGTGGTGCTGTCTATCTGAATCCTGCGCTCCGAGTACCTGCCTTAACACCGGGTGTGACTCATGAGAGGGGTTTAAGAGGCGGCACATTAGATACACCAGCAATTGTAGCCTTTGCGGCAGCAATTGAAAACTATCAATATGAAAGACAACATTATGAGACTTTAAGAAGATTTTTGAAAAACAATTTGCCTGAAACATGCCAATTAATAGAATGTAACCAACAATTGCCTACTATTTGTGGCGTAATGATGGATAAAATAGAGGGACAATATGTTCTTTTAAAGTTAAATGAGGCAGGAATCTGTATTTCGACGGGTAGTGCATGTGATATTCATAGTGAATCTGGAACGAAAGCCATTTTATCAATGGGTTACTCTTTGGAAGCAGCACGCCAATTTTTTAGACTATCTTTTGGAGCTTCCACAACATTTGAAGAAATTCTAAGATTGAAACAAGAGCTTTTAACTATTTAATGAAACAACAAGTGAAGGGTTTTCTATACCCTTTCCTTGTTCAGAAATAGATTATAAGCTAAGAAAATAGGTGAAATAAAATAATTGTTTTCTTTTGAAACAACAATTGTTATAATATTTTGCAGGGCAATATTTTCTCTTACTTAGCAAAAATAACTTCAAAAAGTAATAATTTCTTTTTTTTATAAAAAAGTATTGCACAATGTGAGAAAACGTTATACAATAATTCTTGTCTTGAAGGACAGGTAAACAACTTCAAAACAAGATACATAAAGAAACTTCTGCTAAAAACGCAGAAGCCAGCACATCCATGTGCAAGTCTAGTGATGATGGCAAAGAGGTCACACCCGTTCCCATACCGAACACGGAAGTTAAGCTCTTTAGCGCCGATGGTAGTTGGGGGCTTCCCCCTGTGAGAGTAGGACGTCGCTAGGCATAATACCCAGGAGGATTAGCTCAGCTGGGAGAGCATCTGCCTTACAAGCAGAGGGTCGGCGGTTCGAGCCCGTCATCCTCCACCATATGCCGGTTTAGCTCAGCAGGTAGAGCAACTGACTTGTAATCAGTAGGTCGTGGGTTCGATTCCTATAGCCGGCACCATTTTTTTAGAGCCATTAGCTCAGTTGGTAGAGCATCTGACTTTTAATCAGAGGGTCGAAGGTTCGAGTCCTTCATGGCTCACCATTTTTAAATAATAATAAGCGGGTGTGGCGGAATTGGCAGACGCACTAGACTTAGGATCTAGCGCCGCAAGGCGTGGGGGTTCGACTCCCTTCACCCGCACCATTATTTCATTGCCAGATAAAAAAACTTATGCACATGCGGAAGTAGTTCAGTGGTAGAACACCACCTTGCCAAGGTGGGGGTCGCGAGTTCGAACCTCGTCTTCCGCTCCAAATGTGCCGGGGTGGCGGAACTGGCAGACGCACAGGACTTAAAATCCTGCGGTAGGTGACTACCGTACCGGTTCGATTCCGGTCCTCGGCACCATTTTTAATGCGCCCGTAGCTCAATTGGATAGAGCGTCTGACTACGGATCAGAAGGTTATGGGTTCGACTCCTGTCGGGCGCGCCAAAAAGAACGGGAAGTAGCTCAGCTTGGTAGAGCACTTGGTTTGGGACCAAGGGGTCGCAGGTTCGAATCCTGTCTTCCCGACCATTTCCAAAGAAATTATGGGGCCTTAGCTCAGCTGGGAGAGCGCCTGCCTTGCACGCAGGAGGTCAGCGGTTCGATCCCGCTAGGCTCCACCATAATAAATTAACCAGTATAAAGATCCTGGCGGCGTAGCTCAGCTGGCTAGAGCGTACGGTTCATACCCGTAAGGTCGGGGGTTCGATCCCCTCTGCCGCCATCTTAAAGGACCTTTAGCTCAGTTGGTTAGAGCAGACGGCTCATAACCGTCCGGTCGCAGGTTCGAGTCCTGCAAGGTCCACCATTTATATATTGCAACGGAGGTATACCCAAGTCTGGCTGAAGGGATCGGTCTTGAAAACCGACAGGCGGGTAACACCGCGCGGGGGTTCGAATCCCTCTACCTCCTCCAGTTTTAAATCTTTATAAATGGTGCTTTAAAAACTCGAAACCGTATAAAATTATCGCGGGGTGGAGCAGTGGTAGCTCGTCGGGCTCATAACCCGAAGGTCGTTGGTTCAAATCCGGCCCCCGCAACCAAATGGTCCCGTGGTGTAGCGGTTAACATGCCTGCCTGTCACGCAGGAGATCGCCGGTTCGATCCCGGTCGGGACCGCCATTATTTTCATAAGAAGATATGAAAAGCAAAAGAAAATAAGCTTAGCATGGACGAAATGGGTCAGTAGCTCAGTTGGTAGAGCATTAGATTGAAGCTCTAAGTGTCGGCGGTTCGATTCCGTCCTGACCCACCATTTATGCGGGTGTAGTTTAATGGTAAAACCTCAGCCTTCCAAGCTGATGTCGTGGGTTCGATTCCCATCACCCGCTCCAAGGGCCTATAGCTCAGCTGGTTAGAGCGCACGCCTGATAAGCGTGAGGTCGATGGTTCGAGTCCATTTAGGCCCATCATTATTCCGAAGTAGCTCAGTTGGTAGTAGCACCTGACTGTTAATCAGGTTGTCGCAGGTTCGAGTCCTGCCTTCGGAGCCATTTTTATGTGGGGAAGTACTCAAGAGGCTGAAGAGGCGCCCCTGCTAAGGGTGTAGGTCGGGTAACCGGCGCGAGGGTTCAAATCCCTCCTTCTCCGCCATTGGCCCGTTGGTCAAGTGGTTAAGACACCGCCCTTTCACGGCGGTAACACGGGTTCGAATCCCGTACGGGTCATACTAAGTGCAGTAGATGAATTACATCTACTGCACTTTTTAATTGATTTGATAACATAGTTACTATAAAAATGAAGCCTTCACAGAACATCGGATCTGTGAAGGCTTGTTAATTATATAGGAAGTTAAGAAATTTTTCTCCCTTTTCCGTAGGGGATCATAAACGCATAACAAGGAACTTAGACAAATGTAAGTTCTGTATTGTATAATTTTGTATTTTGAAGCTAGATGGACTAAGCTAATGATAAAGGAGGGATAGGAATGAATGAAAAATTAAAGTGGGTGCACAATCAGCTGGATAAAGCAAATGACGGAACAGCTTTACTGCCATATTTTACATTGGAACAAGTAAAGAAAGTGGGGCAATTTCTACGTACATATGAGCAATTTGAAAAGACACCTCTCCATCATCTTGATTCACTTGCTTCATGGATGGGTGTAGAAAAAATTTTGGTAAAAGACGAATCCTATCGATTTGGCTTAAACGCATTTAAAGTATTAGGCGGAGTTTATGCAATTGCGCAGTATGTTGCCAATAGACTCCAGAAAAATATAGAGGAACTATCGTTTGAACAATTAAAATCATCAGAAGTAAAAGCGCAGATAGGTAATTTAACCTTTATTTCAACAACAGATGGTAACCATGGTCGTGGTGTGGCATGGGCGGCTCGTGAACTGGGGTATCAAGCGCGAATATATATGCCAGCTGGCAGTGCCGATGAACGTTTACAGCATATTAAAAAAGAAGGAGCCTATGCTGAAATAACGACAATGAATTATGATGAAACCGTGCGTTATACCTCGCAGCTAGCACAAGAAAATGGCTGGGTCCTGATTCAGGATACGATGTGGGATGGCTACGAAGAAATACCATTATGGATTATGCAAGGCTACACAACACTTGTACATGAAATCGTTGAACAGATGCAGCAAGCTCCGACACATGTATTTTTACAAGCTGGTGTTGGGTCATTTGCAGGGGCAGTAGTAGCTTTTTTACAACAATATTATGAGCAGGATATTACATTTGTGTTAGTTGAGCCACATGTTGCTAATTGTTATTATGAGAGCTTTAAGGCAGGTACTGAGCAATATGTAACTGTTGGTGGAGAGATGAAAACCATAATGGCGGGCCTTGCTTGCGGTGAACCTAATCCACAGGCTTGGCGACTCTTAAAAGCCCATATAAAAATAAGCATCTCCTGTGAAGAAGAAATAGCAGCAACAGGAATGCGCGTTCTTGCAAATCCATTGGCTTCAGACTCACGTATTATAGCAGGAGAATCAGGAGCGGCTCCGTTTGGTTGCTTTTATGAATTAATGACTAATGAACACTACAAAGATTTAATACTCGACCTACAGCTAGACGAACATGCGAGGGTGTTGTTTATTAATACAGAGGGTGACACAGATAAAAAGAATTATCATCACATAGTGTGGCATGGGAAATATGCGAATCAATGAACAGTAAGATAGCTGGATCATTTTTAAACTACCAAAACAATGCAGAAGAAACGAACTATTGCGAAATAAGAGTATCTCGCGATAGTTTATTTTTTCCTTGCTTATTTTACGATTGTAAAAGACCTTATTAGTGAATAGTAATATGGGCAATTTTAAAAGCACCATAATCATCTATTGTAACAGTATAGGTCTTATAGCAATCATAGAATTGATAATTTTCTTGTGCATCATAAAAATCACACGTTTCGTTCATATCCACATAGTATTGACCATTTGAAAATTGTACATCTAATACCCCATTGTTTTAAATAGAAGTAATATGTAATTTCATTACTATATTTCTCTAATTTTTGATAAGCTGAACTGCCAAGTGCAAGCATATCAGCAATCCAATAAAAATCACCCTCATTGAGTGCCATCTCATAATACAAACGGAATGCTTACACGAATTGACCAGCTAGTATAGCGTCTGCTTCGTTAGTGGATTCTGTTTCAATAATAGATAGTTGACTGTTTTCATAAACATTCGCAACAGCACGAACTTCATTTGCTGAAAGTGGCTTAGCAATCCATCAAAATTGGTCAAGCATACTGTAAAGAGGGATGGAGAAGGCAAAGTTAGTACTTGTTTTGTATGACTCTCATGGTGACAATTTGGACACTTCATCCTATCACGTTCCTGTGAAATATTTATTATTCATATCGGTGTATAAAAACTCAGATTATAGATTTTTATGGAATTATATATTCTGAAAGGATGATTATAGTTCGATTAATATTTTTTATTTTGTCTTGACCTTAACGTTGCGTCAAAGTTTACAGTAGCATTAGAGGAGGTGAGCACATGGAATATTCCATTCAGGAGCTTGCTCAATTGTCGGGTGTTAGCACGAGAACATTGCGTTATTATGATGAAATTGGGTTGCTGAAGCCAGCCAGAACAAATGAGGCAGGGTATCGATTCTATGGCCAATTGGAGGTCGATATGCTACAGCAGATTTTATTTTATCGTGCATTAGATATGAAACTTGCGACGATTCAAGCGATTATTAAGGCGCCAAATTTTCAACATGCAGAGGCGCTAAAAGCACATAGAGCAGCTTTGCTTCAACGCCAGGAACAGCTTGTAACAATCTTACAGACGGTAGAAAAAACAATACAATCCATTGAGGGGGAACAACCGATGTCCAATGAAGAAAAATTTAAAGGTTTTAAAGAAAGGTTAATCGAAGATAATGAAAAGCAATACGGACAAGAAATTCGTGCGAAATATGGAGAAGGCACAGTGGATGCTTCGAATGCTAAGCTTATGAATATGACAGAGCAACAATATCAGGCGATGCAAGAGCTAGAACAGCAAATGTTTGAGCGGTTAGCAGAGGCTATGGAGCTCGGGAATCCTACAAGTGACATTGCGATGGAAGTGGCAGAATTGCATAAACGCTGGCTAAGCTTTACATGGAATGAATATTCTCAAGAGGCCCATGCAGGACTTGCACAAATGTATATAGCTGACGAACGATTTACGGCTTATTATGATGAGCGAGGTGCAATGGGAACTGCACAATTTTTACACGATGCAATCATAGCTTACACGAGTAAATAAATAGGTCTTCCTTATGCTGACATGTTTTAGAAATCGTAAATTAGGAAAAAATGAAGGCATGAGGAGGAGATTTTTTTGGATCAACAAGTAATGCAACAATTAAAAAGACAACTAGAGCAAGAATTGCAAGAAATTGAACAACGATTAGAGGAATCAGAGCGTCCCCAAGCGACAGAGCTATCTAATTATGATAATCATCCTGCTGATAATGCGAGTGATTTAACGGATCAGCTAACAGAAATGGCTATGGATGAGCATCTTGGCGACAATGCGGAGGAAATTAAAAAAGCTCTTCAAGCAATGGCAGACGGAACATATGGTAAATGTGTGGTCTGTGGTGAAGACATTCCATTAGGACGTTTAGAGGCTATGCCGCAAGCTTTGACATGCGTGGAGCATGCAGAACAGAAAGAAGAAAACTTACGACCGGTGGAAGAAGATGTACTATCTTCAACACCAAGATCTGATGATTTTATTGAACTTGAGGAATTTGGCTCTTCCGATACACCGCAAGATAAAATTTAGTAAGTTTTTCCTCGTGAAAGCAGTATAATAGCTGTAGAGGTGAGGATATGAAGATTATTGATTTACATTGTGATGCGCTTTTAAAATTAACAACTCTTGAAACGGCAAATTTTGCAGAGGATGAGCGTCTTCATACCAATCAAAAAAGACTGCAATTAGGGCAAATAGAGGCTCAAGTATTCGCCATCTTTATTGACCCAGAAATCCCACAAAATCTGCAATTTCTTGAGGTCATGCGCCAAATTGAAGCATTTCATACCCATGTTTTACAAACAGAGGGCATGGTGCATATAACAGATTGGGCGCAGTTAGACCGAATAGCTCCACATGAGATAGGAGCTATTTTAAGCTTAGAGGGCTGCAATGCCATTGGTGATGATTTAGCAAAACTGACAGCCGTACTAGATGCTGGTGTAAAATTAGTAGGCTTAACATGGAATGAAGAAAATGCTGTTGCACATGGAGCTGAACAGGATGCAAGTTTAGGATTGAAGCCGTTTGGCCAAGAAGTTATACAATTACTAAATGAGCGAGATATTATTATTGATGTCTCTCATCTGAATGAACAAAGCTTTTGGGACGTGTTGCCTTTAGCGAAGCATATTCTTGCAAGTCATAGTAATGCACGTACACTATGTGACCACCCACGTAATTTAACGGATGCCCAAGCAAAGGCGCTTGTAGAACATGGGGGACATATCCATGTAGTTTACTTCCCACCCTTCATTGGTAAAGATGCAACACTAGAACATTTAGTGGATCATGTGGAGCATTTAGCAAAATTAGTAGGTGTCGAGCACATAGGATTAGGTTCAGATTTCGATGGGATTGATAGGACTGTCAAAGGCTTAGCGCATGCAGGAGAAGCACAAAATTTAGTAGAGGCACTACGCTCACGTTTTTCAGCCGAAGAAGTGCATGGTATCGCAAGTCAAAATTTCAGACGTTATATAAAAAAAGCAGCAACCCGTTAAGGCTGCCGCATTTTTAATAAAAGAAATAATAAATTAATAAACCGATTCCTAATAGGAAGCCGAAGAATGTATTCGTTTGTGCTGTATATTTCATCGCAGGCATTACTTCTTTGGCTTCTTTTTTGTCTCGGAAAATTTGAATAGCACGTAATGGTTTTGGAATACTTAGGAAAATAATTAATGCCCAAAAAGTAATGCCATCAACTGCTACAAGGGCGATTACCCATAAATACGAGACGATAAAAAAGCCAGATAACACAGAAATCGCATTATCGCGTCCTACTAAAATAGCCAATGTTTTTCGTCCACCTTCTGTATCGCCAACAATATCACGGATATTGTTCGATAACATAATAGCACCGACTAAAATCATGCTTGGCACAGACAGCAATACAGCATCGAGTGTCACTGTAAGCGTTTGAATATAGAAGGCGATTAACACAATGCCCATGCCCATTACTGCCCCAGAAACAATTTCTCCAAATGGGGAATAGGCGATTGGATAAGGTCCACCTGTATATAAGAAACCAATAAGCATACAAACAAGCCCTACAGCTGCTAACCACCAAGATGTTGAGGCACATATGTAAATGCCAAGAAGCATAGCAATGGCATAGAAGCTTAACGCAATCAACATAATTGTTTTCGGCTGTACACCATGACGGACAATCGTTCCGCCAATTCCCACAGAATGCTCGTTATCTAATCCTAATTTGTAATCATAATATTCATTGAACATATTCGTTGCTGCTTGAATAAGCATACTTGCAATGAGCATAGCAAAAAATAGTCCAAAATCAATTGCTTCTTTTTCAATTGCTAGAGCAATTGCTGTCCCAAGAAATACGGGAACAAATGAAGCGGTTAAAGTATGTGGACGTGTTAAATGCCACCAAACTTTCAAACCCCTATCAGCTTCAATGACTTTGGTCATAAGGTCTTTCTCTCCTTCAAATGTTGTCGACTCTTCTTATTTTAAACGAAGAATGAGAAAATGGGTAGGTTCACAGCTTATTACATACTGTTTAATGAAAAAAAATGATACAATAGAACATGCATTTATGAACTGAAAATAAATAAGAATGATTAGCAACAGTACGAATAACAGTGTTGCCAACCAAAAAAATGATGTATTTTAATCATCATTGATTATGAACATTGCAGCAACGGAGGTAATTTTCATGCAACAGAAGTGGTACCAATCCACAGAGGTAGAAGTGGACTCTTTGGGCCAAAGCCTTCATTTTTATATGGAAACAATTGAAGTAAGTCGCTTATCTGCACTGGCGTTCTATGCAGCAGGCGAAGAGTGTTATAAAGGTGAACGATTTTATTGGCAAAATAGAGAAAAAACAATGACATTAGTTGGGCTAGGACATGCTCATACTATTCAAAACAATGCTCAACATGAACGTTTCGATGCTGTGGAAGCAGAATGGAAAAACTTAACGAAAAACTGTCCAAAAGGACAAAGTGAGTTACAGCCTATTTTGTTTGGTGGTTTTACATTTGATCCGCAAAATAATGTTGATGGAGAATGGACGGATTTTCCTGAGGCTTATTTTGCATTAGCAACATTTCAACTTGTGATTCGTGATGATAAAGCATACGTGAGTATTCATCTGTTGACACAAAATCATCAGGCTGAAGATCAGCTAGAAGTATTGAGAAAAGAGCGAGATCATTTAATTCATGCAGCCCAGGTTAAAGAAGTGAAAACGTATACAAAACCTGATATCACAAATTATTTCGAACCCTATAAGGAACCTTATTTAGCCTCGATTGACCAAGTGACAGCATTAATCAAACAGAAAAAAGCGGATAAAGTAGTTATTGCACGCTCACTTGCATTGCAATTTAAAGAGGATGTATCTGCACCACAAGTACTCTCTCAAATTATTCATGAGCAGCCAGAAAGCTATTTATTCGGTTTAGAGCATAAAGATTTATTGTTTTTTGGTGCATCACCTGAACGCCTTGTAAAAGTAGAAGAGGGTCGTGCGTTTTCTTCTTGCATTGCTGGCTCGATTAAACGAGGCAAGACGGCAGAGGAAGATGAGACTTATGGACAAAGTTTATTAAATGATCCGAAAAATAGTGGTGAACATCAGTATGTTGTCGATATGATTGTGGATACTTTCCGTAAAAATTGCGTGGACATGACAGTGCCAGATAGACCACGCCTATTAAAAATTCGTGATATTCAACATCTATATACACCTGTAGAAGGTCAATTAAATCAGAATGCTACAATTTTACAATTGACAAAATCATTACATCCTACACCAGCTTTAGGTGGTGTACCACGCAAAGAAGCATTGGCAGCCATTCGTAAGTATGAGCCGATGAATCGTGGTCTATATGCCGCGCCAATTGGCTGGTTAGACGCTGAAGGGAATGGTGAATTTGCAGTTGCGATACGTTCAGCTGCGTTACTAAGTGATAAAGCTTATTTATATGCAGGTGGAGGGATCGTAGCAGATTCAGAACCACAAGCTGAATATGAAGAAACATTAGTGAAATTCCGTCCAATGCTTCGTGCGCTAGGGGGACGATTACATGAGTGAACGAAAAAGATTAACAGATTATGTTTATAAAATGGTTGCATCGTTAGTACAAGCCGGTGTAGAAAATGTTGTCGTCAGTCCAGGCTCACGTTCCACTCCTCTTGCCTATGCAGTTGCTTCAACGAAAGAAGTAAACATGTATCGTCAAGTAGATGAACGCTCAGCTGCATTTTTTGCGTTAGGCCTGGCTAAGGCTACTGCTAAGCCTGTTGTCCTCTTATGTACATCTGGTACAGCAGCAGCAAACTATTTTCCTGCGATTGTAGAAGCAAGCTATGCACGAGTTCCATTGATTGTCTTAACGGCAGATCGCCCTCATGAATTACGTGAGGTAGGTGCACCACAGGCTATCAATCAGCTTAATTTATATGGTTCACATGTGAAATGGAGTGTAGATTTTCCGTTAGCAGATGGGGCTGATCCGACATTACCTTTGATTGAGCGTCACCTTGCTCGTGCGGTAGCGATTGCCACAAGTGCACCATTTGGACCAGTACATATTAATGTACCTTTCCGCGAACCGTTATTAATTGATTTACAGCATGAACTGCCAACAGTAACATTCAAACATAGCAGCATGGGACAACTAACCCCAACGTTGGCTAATCAGCAGGAGCTTTCCTCTATACTACAATTGACTAAAAGAGGCTTTATTATAATTGGGGAATTAGCGCTTGGCACGGACTTATCCATCGTTTGGGAATTTGTCCGTCAGCTCAAGTGGCCAGTCCTTGTTGAAAGCTTATCGAATATGCGTGCATCTGTACCAGAGGATTGTTTACCATATATCGTAACAACCTATGATGCCATTATGAAAAGCGAGGATTTTAAAGCACTTGTTCAACCAGATACAGTATTACGTATTGGGGCCCAGCCCGTCTCAAAATTTATTATGCAATTCATCACAAAATCACAGCCAAACGCTTATGTGATTATCGATGAAGATCCTATGTTTAGAGATGCTACGGGCGTATCTACGCATTTTATTCATGCTACTATCGGTCAGTGGCTGACACAATTAGCTATCAATGATACAGCCCTTGAAGAAACATACTTAGCCAAATGGCAAAATGCGAATGAGCTGGCATCCATTTCTATTGAGCAGTATTCAGAAGTAGAGAAAGATGAAGGCGCTATAGTTAGCCGTTTACTTAAAATGATTCCTGACGGTAGTGATATCTTCGTTAGTAGCAGTATGCCAGTGCGTGATATCGATACATTTTTATTGGCCACACCGAAAGATTTGCGTATTTTTGCCAATCGAGGCACGAATGGAATCGATGGCGTAGTATCAACCGCGATGGGCTTCAGTCAAGGAAATAAAAGAGCAACCTATTTGCTGATTGGGGATTTAGCCTTTTTACATGATGTAAATGGATTGATTGCCTCCAGATATCAGAAGTGTAACTTAACCATTCTTGTCATGAATAATGATGGTGGCGGTATTTTTTCTTATTTACCACAGTCAACTGTCGAAGATCATTATGAAGATTTATTTGGCACACCGACTGCACTTGAATTCCGTGACATTGCCCATATGTATGAGATGGATTATGTGCGTGTGGAAACAATCTCCGAGCTTTCAGAGAAATTTTCAACAAAGCAACATCATCCTTTACGTTTGGTTGAAATATTTACCGATAGAACCGAAAATGTTAATGCTCATCGAGCGCTATGGAATCGAATTAATGCGGAGCTAAAAGCATGACAAAATGCATGATTCGAGGACTTGAAACGCATATTGAAATATGGAATGACAATAGTGAACATACACTTGTTGCGTTACATGGATTTACAGGCAGCACGGCTACATGGCACGATCTAGCGCAAGCTCTACCTAATGTTCGTGTTATTGCCATTGATTTAATTGGTCATGGTCAAACAGCTATTCCAGAGGATATACAGCGTTTCTCCATGGAGGAACAATTACAAGATTTAGAAGAATTATTTTGCCAGCTTCATCTAGAGAAATTTACGTTGTTAGGTTACTCAATGGGAGGAAGAATTGCCTTATCGTATGCTATTGCACACCCAGGTCATATTCAACAGCTTATCTTAGAAAGTGCTTCTCCAGGTTTACGAACAGCAGAAGAACGAAAGGAACGCTGTGAGCGAGATGAAGTACTGGCACAAAAAATAATGGCAAATGGGTTACAATCATTTGTCCATGCTTGGGAGAACATACCTCTTTTTGCAACACAGCATCGTCTTCCTAGAAGCGTACGAGAAACCATTCGAGCAGAAAGACTTTCTCAGAAAGAAGAGGGACTGGCTGGAAGCCTGAGAGGTATTGGAACAGGTGTTCAGCCTTCAAATTGGGAGAGCCTAGCGCAAGTGGAAATACCTGTACTACTCATTACTGGTTCATTGGATGAGAAATTTTGTAAAATTGCACTAGAAATGAAAGCGCTATTAAATACTGTTAGCCATCTTACAGTAAATGACGCTGGACATGCAATTCATGTGGAAAATCCCGCTGAATTTGCTACAATAGTAGAGGAGTATTTAACGTAATATACTGTTACGTTAGCGCCTCGCTAGTAACGAGACGAATTTATTGATATAGGAGGCAATTCAATGACACGTCAATGGACTACATTACATACTTATGAAGACATTAAGTATGAATTCTATAACGGTATCGCAAAAATTACGATTAACCGTCCAGAAGTGCGCAATGCATTCCGCCCGAAAACGGTAATGGAAATGATTGACGCATTCTCACGTGCACGCGATGACAAAAATATCGGTGTGATTATTTTAACTGGTGAAGGTGAACATGCTTTCTGCTCAGGCGGAGATCAAAAAGTTCGTGGTCATGGTGGCTACGTAGGCGATGATGAAATCCCACGTCTAAACGTTCTTGACTTACAACGTTTAATTCGTGTAATTCCAAAACCTGTAGTGGCAATGGTTGCAGGCTATGCAATTGGTGGAGGACATGTTTTACATGTTGTCTGTGACTTAACAATTGCTGCTGACAATGCCCGTTTTGGACAAACTGGACCAAAAGTAGGTTCATTTGATGCTGGTTACGGCTCAGGCTATCTTGCTCGTATTATTGGACATAAAAAGGCACGTGAAATTTGGTACCTTTGCCGTCAATACGATGCACAACAAGCACTTGATATGGGCTTAGTCAATACAGTTGTTCCTTATGAGCAATTAGAAGATGAAACCGTTCAATGGTGTGAAGAAATGCTACAAATGTCACCAACTGCACTACGCTTCTTAAAAGCAGCGATGAATGCAGATACTGACGGCTTAGCAGGTCTTCAACAAATGGCTGGTGACGCTACACTTCTTTACTACACTACAGATGAAGCAAAAGAAGGTCGCGACGCATTCAAAGAAAAACGTCAACCAGACTTTGGTCAATTCCCAAGATTCCCTTGATGATGAAAGGGTGTAAAGCTCGTATCTTTTTGGAGATACGAGCTTTTTGTATGCATGCAGGAGGAGTTTGGTGGATAGAACGCTCGAAGTTGCGGATAGAACTCAAAATGTGAGGGATAGAGTAGTGCTTTGAAAAAGAGAGGTGGATAGAACGCTCGAAGTTGCGGATAGAACTCAAAATGTGAGGGATAGAGTAGTGCTTTGAAAAAGAGAGGTGGATAGAACGCTCGAAGTTGCGGATAGAACTCAAAATGTGAGGGATAGAGTAGTGCTTTGAAAAAGAGAGGTGGATAGAACGCTCGAAGTTGCGGATAGAACTCAAAATGTGAGGGATAGAGTAGTACTTATAATAAAAGAGATGGATAGAACGCTCAAATTGGAGGATAAAATGCAAAAAGAGGTTGATAAAATGCCAAAAGTGTTGGATAAAGCTCAAAATGTGAGGGATAGAGTAGTACTTTGAAAAAGAGATGGATAGAACGCTCAAATTGGAGGATAAAATACAAAAAGAGGTTGATAAAACATCAAAAGTGTTGGATAGAACTCAAGGTGTGGGGGATAGAGCAGTACTTTGAAAAAGAGAGAAGGATAGAGCGCTCAAATTGGAGGATAAAATGCAAAAAGAGGTTGATAAAACATCAAAAGTGGTGGATAGAATTCAAGATGTGAGGGATAGAGTAGTACTTTGAAAAAGAGATGGATAGAACGCTCAAAATGGCGGATAAAACTTAAAATGTGAAGGATAGAGCGATTAGCGGAACAGATAGACATACAAAAGGGCGAGAAAGATCATCGACTAATAGACAAAGTTGATGGGAAAGCGTTAAGATGTAGGGTGATTGGAGTGACAAAGATGTATCCAAATTGGATTTTACAACGAGCCTATTTAACACCATTACGGAAGGCATTGGCTTATAAAAAACAAAGCTGGACTTTTCAGGAACTACAGGATTTATCTATAAAACGTGCCCGACAATTAGTGGCACTCGGTATTCAACGGGGAGACCGAATTGCGATTATGGGACCAAGTAAGCCTGAACTAGTTATTGTGATGTATGCTTGTATGCATTTACAATGTGAGATGGTGATGCTTAATCGTAGACTATCACAGGATGAACTGGCTTATCAGCTAGAGGATTCAGGAGCGGTGTGCGTGTTAATTGCAGATGAGGATATAGCAAAGTTGCCACCTGAAACAGGTCATCATTTATTTTCAACGATTGAAGAGGGGGTTGAGCGTACCGTAGATATTGAAAAGGAGTGGCCTTTACATCAAACTACAACGATCATGTATACATCGGGTACTACTGGCTTTCCAAAGGGAGTTCGCCAAACGGTTGGGAATCATCAGGCGAGTGCGACTGCCTCTGTTTTAAACATTGGACTACAGGCTCAGGATGTTTGGTTATGTGCTGTACCATTATTCCATATTAGTGGATTTTCAATATTAGTACGTTCACTGCTGTATGGCAATCAGGTTGTTTTATACGATCAATTTGATGTAGAGGCTATCTCACAACATATTATAGTTGGGGAAGTAACTCATATGTCTGTTGTAGCAGTGACATTGGAACGGATTCTACATACGTTAGAGCAGCATAATACGAAAGCTTCGCCACACTTTAAGTTGATGTTAGCTGGAGGTGGGCCAGTGCCCGTTGATTATTTAGTGAGAGCACATGCGTTAAACTTAGCTGTCGCGCAAACCTATGGCATGACAGAAACTTCCTCACAAACAGCTACATTGGCAAGTGAAGATGCCATGCGAAAAATTGGTTCTGCTGGCAAGCCTTTATTTTTTAATCAAATAAAGATTGCGCAGCCCAATGCGAAAGGTGAGGGAGAAATTTGTATTCGAGGGCCTCATGTTACTCCTGGCTATATTGGACGTTTTGCACAAAAAGATGCAACGATGGATGGCTGGTTGCATACGGGTGATATTGGTTATATGGATAAGGAAGGTTATTTATTCGTCATTGATCGTAGAGCAGATTTAATTATTTCAGGGGGAGAAAATATTTATCCTGCAGAAATAGAAAATGTGTTACTCACACATCCTGCTGTCAAAGAAGCCGGGGTATGTGGTGTGGCAGATGAGCAATGGGGACAGGTTCCGATTGCCTTTATCGTGTTACATGAGCAGGCATCTGTTGAGCAGCTCCAAGCCTTTTGTTTACAGAAACTTGCTAAATATAAAGTACCTAAAGAAATTATTATTACAGACAGTCTTCCGCGAAATGGTGCGGATAAATTGCTGAGACGAAAATTATTACAATAAAAAATTTGTGAAAGAAGTCTTCTTAAAATGAAGGCTTCTTTTTTATTCGCACTTTTAGCATGAAATTAATCATTCATTAACATAATAAAAAATGAGAGGCATAAACTAGTTAGTAAAGGAGAATGACTCATATGAGGAAATATATATATAATGTTGTCATTATAGTATTTGTTCTACAAATGAGTCATGTGCAAGTATTTGCAAACGATGAAAAAGATAATGTAGCAACTGCTCATTCAATTGAAACACTACAATCTCTCATTAATAAAGAAGTTACGCAGCTATCTTCGGAATTTTCCATTCGCTATACTGGTGACATAACTGAAATAAAAGATGGACTAACAGACATTACAAAAACTGCGATTCAAAACTCTTATATTTATACTAATATTTCTAGCTTTAAATGGAAGTACGATGGTTATAACAATAATATTGTCATTGCATTTGCCTTTACCTATCATATTTCCCCAACAGAGGAAGCATTTGTAGGGCAAACTTTGGCGAATATTATTGCACCCATGCATGGATTAAGTGACATAGAAAAACTGCAGGCTGCACATGATTTTATTGTTTTAACTGCGGAATACTCCAAAGAAACAGAAGGAAGTCAATATTCCCCTTACACGTTACTAACAGAAAATAAGGGAGTTTGTCAGGCATATGCTTTAGTGCTTTATCGAATGTTAGAAATGTTGGGCTTTGAGGTACAATATGTGCCAGGAAAAGTGGGTGAACAGCTCCATGCCTGGGTATTAGTAAAGTTGGATCGTGATTGGTATCATATTGATGTCACTTGGGATGATCCATTGCCGGATCGTAAGGGAGAAGTACGCTATCAATATTTTTTAGTGTCGGATCGTCAATTAGCACAGGATCATACTTGGGACTACGCAAGTTTTCCTGCTGCAACAAGCGAGAAGTATACGGAGATGCTAGAAGAAACGAAAATACAGAGTGTAACAATGCCTTTACAAGCTAGCTTTACTGAAAATAAAGGAATCTCTATTATTGGAGAAAATAAGCTTTCAGTACAACAATTAGTGGAACAGCCGACAAAGCTTATTGCACAAAAAACAAATGATCCAAACACTTTAGTTCAGTTTGACTTTACTGAATGGACACCAATGTTAGTGGGAAGTATGTCCGTTTTTATTGCGATTCAGCCAAAAGTGATGCAGGATAAGGAACTAAAAACAACAAAATGCCGACCATCTTTTTATCGAACGGGGAAACGCATGCCACAAGAAAAATACGTCATAATAAAGGAGGTGTCCCATTCGTCGGGGCACCTCCTTACTCATAATATGTTGGTTTACACTGGCTTAATCTCTACTTATTGGCTCTTACTTGATTAATGTGCGTTTAACGCTTTTTCTAGTGTTTGAATATTTTTTTGCATCAAGGTGAAGTAGGTTTCTTTATTTTTTTCATCGTCAGCTGTTAATACACTTAAATTATGCAGGACAAGAGATTCTGCGCCAACTTCTTTTTGAATAACCTCTGCTAATTTAGAAGAAACATTTTGTTCAAATAAAATATAGTGAATATGCAATTCATTTGCTTTATCAACGATTTTTGTTAATTCTTTTTGAGATGGCTCATTTTGTGAATTTAAGCCGGCAATTGGCACTTGTGTAAAACCATATTGACCTGCAATATAGCCAAAGGCAGCATGTGATACAAAGAATGTTTTATTTGGTGCTTTGTCAGCCATTGCTTTGAAGTCATTATCCAAATCCTGCAGTTCTTTTACTAGTGCTTCATAATTCTCATTAAAAGTCGATTCTTGAGCAGGCATTTTTTCAACTAGTGTATTTTTAATAGCAAGTGCTAAATCCTGACTAATTGTAGGAGATAACCAAACATGTGGGTCGATATCGCCATGTTCATGCTCATCATGTCCGTGCTCATCAGCTTCATGATCGTGCTCTCCCTCTGTGGCAGCGTGATCGTGCTCATGATCGTGCTCTTCCTCTGTGGCAGCGTGATTATGCTCGTCATGCTCATCTTCTGCATGAACATGGCCTGTGCTGATAGCTAATTTTTCATCTGAAACTGTGTCAGCAGTTGCCACCATCGTGACATCTTCGTTTGCTAAAGTCTTTTTAGCGTTTTCGACAAAGCCTTCCAGTCCTAAGCCAATATAGAAGAAGATATTTGCATCTGCTAATTTCATCATATCTTTTTGAGTGGGTTCAAATGTATGCTCGTTCGCACCAGCTGGGTAAATAGAAGATACTTCAACAAAATCGCCACCAATGCGCTGTGCAAAATAGCTTAACGGATAAACCGTTGTATAGATGCTTAACGTATCCTTGTCATCAGACTTTTGGGAAGTGGAAGATTTGTCTCCACAAGCAGCAGTGAATAAGGCAAGGACTGCGACTAACAATAATAAATACAATTTTTTCATATAATCAGATACCTCTCTTAAATAGTAATCATTACGATTTATTTTTTAGAACAGTTATTATAATAACGCACAACTTAAAAAAGTACAAGAAAAAAATGCCCTCCGAAAGTTTAATTCTTTTTCGAAGGCCATTTTTCAGGCACAGGATCAAAGCCACCAGGATGAAACGGATGGCACTTCGATATACGTGTAATGGTTAAGATGGAGCCTTTCAATGCTCCATGCTTTTGAAAAGCTTCCAGCCCGTAAGAAGAACAAGTAGGATGGAAACGGCAAGTTGGTGGCGTCATAGGTGAAATGAATTTTCTATAAAACTGAATGAGCCAAATAAAGGGGTATTTCATCGTTGTTCTTCCTCTTGCTGAGACGTCATTTTTTCAGGTTTTGGATCAATAGTTTGTGTAAAGATATGATTTTTTTTCTTCAAAATAATAATGACAGAAAGACCAAACATTAACATCATCATGGCAATCATAATGATAATTGGTAAAGGTACACCCATTGCTTTCACTCCAAATTCAATAAATTATGATTAGTTATCCTCTTGATGATAGTTTTGCTGTGGTTTTTCATCAATAGTATGTTTAAAGGCATAGGCACGGTTGACACTGATAATCGTCGCAATAGTGATAAAGATAACAATGATAACTGCGACTATTAAGAGCGTAGTTAAACTCATAGTATTCACTCCGTTCTTTGTTCATCATACCTATTATAAATTATGTGGTTCTATTAATTGTGAAGGAAGTTTGACATTAAAGCGAATAAAACAACTCCGTTCTCTCCATACTATGGAAAAAGGAGTGAATCATAAAGATGGATCGTCAGCGCGTATATTTTTCACTTGCCAATAGAACCTATTATACAAATCCTTATGCTGGGCCGTGGAATTTTGAACTGAATGTAGATCGACAGGCATTAGATGTATTTGAGAGAATCTTTCAGCAAATGCAGCTGCTAGAAATTTCAAATGCATGGCGTGCACAATTACCGTATATACAGTATCACTTAGACAGGGAAAATGATGAAATCGATAAGCGATTAATGAAAATTTATGCACTCGTTCATGAATATGGGGATGATGACACAAAGGCATTTGTTGAGCAGCTTCCTTATTTCAATAAACGTGTCTAGCGGAACGGGAAAAGGGCACTGCATCGGCAGTGCCCTTTTCATAGTGTTGAAAAACAAAACCATCCATAGAATTTATGTTAAAGGTGAAAATGGATTTCCATGGGCTTTCCTGTTGGCGAGCCGCTTCGTGTAGGGACGCTCGCCCACAGGAGTCTACTAGCCTTCCAATCCATAAAAATATTTCTTTTTAGCAAGGTTTTCAAATAAAGTGAGGGTATTCACTACTCTTTATGGAGGGGTGCTGTCACTCATCACTTCTCCACATGGTTGATGAGACCCTGTGAGTGAAGCGGCTCATCGGGCATTCCCTGGAAGGGACGCTGGCGGAACGGAAATCAACCCTCGCCTTTCAAAATGGTTGTTTCTGCTGTTGACATCACCTTTTTTACCATTAACAAATGGCCTTTAAAACCGTAAATACTGCTTCTCTAGGAACAATGACGGGAATAGTGAGTTGATCTTTAATCATGTTTTTCATTGTTGTGGAATAACCCATACAATCAAGAATGAGCAAATCAGCTCCTTGATATTCTAATAGCTGTGCTTTTGCTAATAAATGTTGTGCATTGAACTGATAGGGTGAGCTAGCTGAAAAGGTGACAACGAACTGTGCACTTTGCCATTTCTCCGCAACAGTTTGTTGTTGCTCAGGCTCAGGGCCTATTAAACCAAGTGCTAATTCTGTTTGTAACCCTTTCACTAAATTTGTCATCATGCGATCAGGTAGTAACAGGTTTTTACATGACAGCTTATTCGTAAAATCTCCTGTACACATAAGCAAAACCCAAGTGAATTCATGTAAATCATCAATGCATGTCTGAATATAGGGCATCAGCTTTTGTTTACTTAGCTTGACTTGTTGTCCATTTGTCAAAAGTGTTACTAAAACATCTGTGTCTTCACTAGAGGGTGAAAGGGAAGTGATTTCGGCTGGAGAGAGTGAATCCAGTACGCCAAACTCATGAACATGTAAACCAGATGCTCTTAATTGCTGAATATCCTCCGCCATATCTTTGCGAGGCGCTTGACCAATTGTGACTACGGCAATTTTTGAATGTTTCAATAAGCTCACTCCGCTTCGTAATATTTTTGTCCATTGACATACGTTTGTAAGACCTTTGCTTCTGTTTCAAAAATAGGGTGTGACCAAACAACAAAATCAGCATCCTTGCCTTCCTCAAGGCTGCCAATGCGGTGATCTAGCTGTACGAGCTTAGCGGCATTTATTGTAATACTTTTTAAGGCGGTGTCCTCATCTAAACCATAGCGAATAGCTTCAGTAGCACAATATTTTAAGTACTGAATTGGTACGAATGGATGGTCTGTCATGATGGCAAATGGGATATTATGCTCTTTAAAAATAGCTGCAATCGCCGGTGTAGAATTACGTGTTTCATATTTAGATGGCGTTAACATATAGGGCCCAAGTGTTGCATGAAAGCCACTGTTTTTAACCGCATCGACCATTAAATAGCCTTCTGTGCAATGCTCTAAATGGAGCTTCACATTAAATTCTTTAGCAATTCTTATAGCTGTCATAATGTCATCTGCTCTGTGACAATGAAGGCGAAGGGGCATGTCACCTCGTAGCACTTCAATGAATGGACGCAACTCTGAATTTTGTTTAATTTGCTCAGCCCGTTGTTGTTCATTCAGTTGACTTGCACGTTGGAAACCATCACGTAAAAGCTGGGCAATGGCCATGCGAGTCATTGGCTTTCGTTTGTATTGATTGCCAAAAACATTCTTTGGATTTTCTCCTAACGCGCCCTTTAAGCCGCTTCGTTCTACTAAAACACGAGAGGTAAGAGTGGGCCCTGCTGTTTTAAGAATACTCCAAATGCCCCCAATGACATTGGCACTACCTGGACCAGTTTGTACAGTCGTCACACCACCTTCTAACGCATGTTGGAAGGAAAAGTGTCGGATATCTACACTATCTAGAGCATGCATAAGAGGTGTAAAGGGCTCGCTATATTCATTAGCATCATTAATGTCTTCAGTAACCTCTGCCCATGTCCCAACATGGGCGTGAATATCAATTAAGCCTGGTGTGACATAAGCTCCCTGAAGATCGACTAACTCTGCTTGAGGAGGATAATCTTTGGCTGGACCGACATAGACTATACGTCCATCTTCGATCCATAACTGTTCAAAAATATCATTTTGTTCATTGACTGTGAGAAACTTTGCATGATGATAAATAATCATTCTGAGAACCCTTCTTCCCTTGCATAAACTTTTGTTCCTTTAATAAAAGTAGCTACAACCTGTGCATCTAAATTTAATGGATGCTTATCCCATATGACAAAATCAGCTAGAAGGCCATCACGAATAGTGCCAGTTTTATGAGCGATTCCAAGGAAATTAGCAGCTCCTGTTGTTAGTGCATACAGAACATCCTGACGTGTCAGCCCTTCTCTTACAGCTAAGCAACCTTCTAATGTTAGGTGAGAGGTGCTACTAACAGGATGATCCGTACAAAAAACAAACGGAGTATGTTGTTGGGACAACTGGCGGTATAGTTTTGGTGATAATGCCATCATCTCGTTATGCTCGATATATCGAAACGTTGGGCCAGCAATGACCGTATTGAAGGATGTCCCTTGAAGCAGTGAAGCTTCAGTGCCGTGAATAATATGAAAATCAAAAGTAGACTTAAACTCTTGTTGAAGACGGTCAATGAATTCAAGATCCACAGCTTTATGTGCCCGTATGACAATTTTCTTAATTAAAGGTTCTTGCTGCTGAATCTGTTGCAATGTTTCTCTTAAAATTTTGGCAATCCCCATACGGGTTAGTGGCTTTCTCCTTTCAGCGAAAAAAGTGCTTTTTGCTTGGTGTCCAATGGAGAAGGAATAAGCAATATCTTTGGCAATGACCATTTCATCAACCGTTGTATGTGTATGATGAATAATAGCTGTTTTTGCACCGACCAAGCTTTTAGGGGAGGGAACGATATGAGAGGCTGTCACCCCATGGGAGATAGCTTTTTGAAAGGCAGCATCGAATGGATAAATGCCATCAACTACAGAATAGTCCAGATGTGAGTCAAATTCATAGCTATCATCTCCCTCCCAACGAATCCCTATTTCAGCTAAGCCAATTTGTGAACAACTATCGATAAGGCCAGGTGTAATATAATAGCCATCTAAATCGATGTCTATTTCAGACGTTGTAGAAGATGGAGCAAAGTATTGCCCCTGTACTTGAAATGACTGTTTGTTAAAGCTACGTGTCTCAGAGTTAAAAACAAGTCCATTTATATATCGAGTCATGGAATTAGATCTCTCCTTATGAAGAGAAAAGCGGAGACAAGCATCTCCACTTTTCCAGTTAATTATTTAGAAATGGATACGTTCGTACCGTTTGGATGTACAATTTGTACGGAGTTGTCAGTAGAAACCTCAAAGCCCTGTACTTTTTTGTTTACACCTGCAACGGTTTGTGTTGCTTCTAATTCAATACGCGGAACATCTGCTAAAATCAGTTTTAATGCTTCTTGGTATAATTTAGCACGTTCTTCCTGTACCACTGTTTCAGATACGGCACGCTCTAATAATTTATCTACCTCTGGGTTACTATAGCCTTTCCCATTACCTAACGCACCGATTTGATTTGTGTGGAATAATTGATATAGGAAGAAATAAGGATCTGGATACCAAGTCCAGCCACCAATATTCATTGGAGCGTTCCCTTTTGCAACAGTATCACTGTAAGTACCCCATTCAAGCACTTTAATTTCCACATCAATGTTTAAGTTTTTCTTTAATTGACTTTGGAAAATCGTTGCGTAAGGCACACGTGCTTCTGATACATAAATCTCTGTTTTGAAGCCATCAGGATAACCAGCCTCTGCTAGCAATTTTTTTGCTTCTTCTGGATTATATTTTGGTACTAAATCAACTAATGATTTATCATATCCCCATGAACCTGGTGGTAATGGTAAATAAGAAACATCACCGCCACCCCATTGGTTAACACCAGAAATGATTTCCTCAACATTTGTTGCCATATAAAGTGCCTCGCGAACACGTTTGTCAGCAGTCGGACCAACTTTGTTGTTAAGGTCAAGATAAACAATAGATAAACCTGGATTCGTTAAAAGCTCAAGGTTGCTATCTTGGTTAATAATTTCTCTGTTTTGGCCTTTGACATCCATGGCAATATCTATGTCACCAGAACGTAATGCATTTGTCATCATATTTTGATCGGAGATAAACTTCATGGATAAATTATCAACGTGAGGTTTTTCACCCCAATAATTGTCATGGCGAACTAGTTTTACTTCTTGGTCTTTTTTCCATTCTGTTAACTGGAATGGGCCTGTACCAATGAAGTGTTCTGAGAAGTTATCGCCCCAGCCTTCAACCTCTTCTTTTGGAATAATGATATTTCCTGCATCCGTTAGCATAGCAAGAAGGGCAGCATTCGGTGTAGTTAAGTGAATTTCTATTTCATAATCTGACAACACTTTAACTTCTGTCACACCACTTAAACGATTCATAGCGGATTCTTTGGCGGAGCGCTCTAAAGAATATTTCACATCTTCCGCTGTCATTTCACGGCCATCCTGGTATTGCCCCTTTTGGAATTTCACACCCTCACGTAATTTGAACGTATAGACTAACATATCATCTGACACTTTCCATTCTGTTGCTAAAGAGGGGATGATATCTGATAGATCTTTGTTATAAACAACTAAAGTATCACCCATTTGACGCATAACTTGCGATTCATAAACCCCTGTATATTTGATAGGGTCAAATGTTTTGGCATTGGCTGAAAGACCAACATTTAATTTGCCACCTGAAGTGACTTCTCCATCTTTTTCATTTGAAGAATTACTTTTTTCTGTGTTCCCACCACAAGCTGCTAAAACACCAATTAATAAAGTTAAAAAGAGTAGTAGTAAAGGTTTTTTTACGTTTATCTTCTTCATCTGCATAAGCCTCCTTTATTTTGTTTCACAATATGAACCGTTGATTCAAAAATGATAGGTTCGAATTAAAATTAGCACATTTGTAAACAGAAAGTAAATATAAAATTAAAAAAATTCAGAAAAAATATATTTACAAATAATTATCACATGGTGTAGTATGTGGTTATTCACAATATGAACCACTGATTCTAATAATGAAAAGGAGGTCTTAATAAGATGGGCTCATTTATTTTAAAAAGGTTAGTCAACCTTATCCCGACACTGCTAGTAGTAGGAATCATCGTCTTCATTATTACGCGAATGATTCCAGGTGACCCAGCTTCAGTAATGCTTGGGCCACAAGCCAGTGTGGAAGATGTAGAGAATTTAAGAGAAGAGCTAGGATTAAATAAATCAATGCCTTCGCAATTTATTTCATATGTAGGAGACTTAGCACAGTTAAATTTAGGATATTCCTATTCTTATAGTGAGTCTGTCATCGGGCTTATTATAGAAAGATTCCCTAACACAGTGATACTAGCATTGGCAGCCTTGTTTATAGCGGTTGTGGTCGGTATCCCAGCAGGAATATTAGCTGCTAGAAAGCAAAATACAATCATTGATTATATTGTCATGCTTGTATCATTAGTTGGTGTATCCATGCCCATTTTTTGGTTGGGGATCATGCTTGTTTTATTCTTTAGTGTCAATCTTGGTTGGTTCCCAGCCACTGGAATGGGCAACATCAGTGATGGTCTATGGACCTATTTGAAACATTTAATTTTGCCAGCATTTGCATTAGCAACGATTCCAATGGCGACATTTGCACGGATTACCCGTTCAAGCATGTTAGAGGTTATTTCGCAAGATTATATTAAAACAGCTCGTTCTAAAGGCATTAAAGAATATTTAGTGATTGGTAAACATGCCTTTAAAAATGCGCTAACACCTATTTTAACGGTATTAGGGATGCAGATATCCAATTTACTGGGGGGAGCGGTTTTAACAGAAACGATTTTTAGTTGGCCTGGAATGGGGCGACTAATTGTAGATGCCATTGATAAACGTGATTTTGTTGTTGTACAAGGTACTGTTATTTTCATCGCATTTATCTTTGTACTTGTTAACTTAGTAGTGGACGTGCTTTATAAAGTTGTCAATCCTAAGGTCAATTTAGAATCGGATGGAGGGAAAAAATAACAATGACTCAAGCAATCGTCAATGAAACAAGAAAAAGAAATACGTTGTTGCGCAAGTTGCTAAAAAATAAATTAGCGACAATTGGGTTAGTCATTGTCACCTTGATGGCCATTGTTGCAATTTTTGCACCATTGATTGCTACCCATCCACCAAATGAAATGATTGTCGGTAAATCATTTTTACCAATGAACACAGAAGGGCATTTGCTAGGAACGGATAATTATGGACGTGATTTGTTTAGTCGTTTAGTTTACGGTACACAAATATCGATGATTGTCGGCATTGCAGCGGTGCTATTTGGAGCTGTGTTTGGAACATTATTAGGGTTAGTGGCAGGGTATTTCGGTGGTCGCATTGATTCGATCATTATGCGTACGATGGATGGTCTTTTTGCATTCCCATTCATTTTACTTGCTATTACACTAATGACGGTATTAGGGCAAGGACTTGTCAACGTTATTGTTGCTATTGGTGTTGCAAACATTCCAGGGTTCGCAAGACTTGTTCGTGGTCAGGTTTTAAGTGTAAAAGAAGAAGAATTCATCGAAGTGACGCATTCTCTAGGTGCTACACATAGTCGAATTATTTTTAGCCATATATTACCGAACTGTTTAGCTCCTTTAATTGTTTATGGAACGATGAGTACAGCGGGCGCTATTATTTCGGAGGCGGCACTGAGCTTTTTAGGATTAGGAGTTCAACCGCCAACAGCTTCGTGGGGTAGTATTTTAAAAGATGGTAAAGATTTTTTAGTATTAAATCCTCAAATGGCGACATTTTCAGGAATCTGTATTTTATTAACAGTTCTTGGTATTAACCTTTTAGGAGATGGATTACGTGATGCGTTAGATCCGAAAATGAAAGTTTAATGGAAGGGGGTGGAGTCATGACTGAACGTTTACTAGATGTAGAAAATTTAACAGTAGAATTTAAAAGTGGCGGCTCTACAATGAAAGCTGTCAATGGAGTAAATTTACAATTAAATAAGAAGGAAACACTAGGGATTGTTGGAGAATCAGGGTCGGGAAAAAGTGTTACAGCCACTGCTCTCATGCGTTTAATTCCATCTCCGCCAGGAAAAATAACGAATGGAAAAATTGACTTTAATGGTCGTGATTTAATTGGCATTTCTGAAAAAGAAATGCGCAATGTGCGAGGTAATGATATTTCAATGATTTTCCAAGATCCTATTACAAGTTTGAATCCTGTATTAACAGTGGGCAATCAAATTATTGAAGTCATCCAAGCACATGAAAAGATCTCGAAGAAAGATGCCGCTATCAAAGCTGTCGATATGTTAAAAATGGTTGGTATTCCTGAGCCAGAGAAACGATTAAAAATGTATCCTCACGAATTTTCAGGAGGCATGCGTCAGCGTGTCATGATTGCTATTGCTCTTGCTTGTAACCCGAAACTACTCATTGCCGATGAGCCAACAACTGCACTGGATGTAACTGTACAAGCTCAAATTCTTGATTTAATGAAAAAATTACAACAAGACCATGATACAGCCATCATTATGATTACACACGATTTAGGTGTGGTTTGGGAGTTATGTGACAAAGTAAATGTTATGTATGCAGGTCGAACAGTTGAGTCGACTACAACAAGACAGCTCTATGAAAAACCTTTACATCCTTATACGTGGGGATTATTAGAGTCTCAAATTACAATGGGCACACAGGAGCAACAAAGATTGCCGGCCATTCCAGGTAGTCCACCGGATTTAACAATGCCACATAGCGGCTGTCACTTTTCATCACGTTGCCCTTTAGCAACAGATATTTGTCGTCATACAGTACCCGACTTAGTGGAAGTGCAGGACAATCATTTTGTAGCCTGCCATTTACAAGCGAAAAATCAAATTGTCGCAAGGAAGGAGGGAATTTTTAATGCAACAGCACAATGAACTTGTTTTAAAGGTAAGTAATTTAAAAAAGCATTTTCCCATTAAAAGTTCAATCCCTTTTAAAAAATCAACACAATTTGTGAAAGCAGTAGATGGCGTCAGTTTTGAATTATATAAGGGCGAAACACTTGGGATTGTAGGTGAATCAGGTTGTGGGAAATCGACGGTTGCTCGTTTAATCAACCAGCTGATTTCTCCAACAGAGGGAATCGTAGAGTTTAAGGGTACGGATTTAGCAAGCTTAAATACAAAGGATATTCGCTCTGCTCGAAAGTCGATACAAATGGTTTTCCAAAATCCATATGCATCACTCGATCCTCGAAAAACGATTGAATATCTCATTGCTGAGCCATTAGTCATCCATGGTATTGGTGATGAAGCATCACGTAAAAAGCGTGTTATTGAATTACTTGAAACAGTAGGATTAAGTGCTTATCATGCAAAGCGCCATCCACATGAATTTTCTGGGGGACAAAGACAACGTATCAATATTGCTCGTGCCCTTGCGCTTAATCCAGATATTGTTGTATGCGATGAACCTGTTTCAGCATTAGATGTTTCTGTACAAGCACAGGTAATCAATCTATTAAAAGACTTACAGAGAGACTTCGGTTTAACATATATTTTTATTTCACATGATTTAAATGTTGTGAATTATATGTGTGATCGGATTGCCGTCATGTACTTGGGTAAAATTGTGGAAATCGGGACATATAAGGAAATTTATGAGAACCCTCAACATCCCTACACACAAGCCTTATTATCGGCAATTCCTAAGGAAAATCCCTTTGATAAAAAGGACCGTATTATTTTATCTGGAGATGTTCCCAGTCCAGTAAATCCACCGAGTGGCTGTGCATTCCACAAGCGTTGTCGTTTTGCTACAGACAAATGTGCAGACGTCCAACCGACACTTGATACTGTGACAGCTACACATCAAGTTTCTTGTCATTTATTTTCGTCGATACAGCAAGAAGTGTCGACGACTTAGAGCAGAAAGTAATTGAATAAATTATAGAAGTAAAAAGGAGCGGACTGATTATGTCATTGAAGCATGTTATTGAATTATACGAGGTAATGGATAATTTCCATGTTAACGGAGAAACGATTAAAGCCTATTTACACAGCATTGATCCAACAGCAGATGTGAAGATCAAAACGATTAAAGGTGAAAGTGGCTCAACGGATTTTGTGCGTGTACTAGTGAAAGGAAAGCAAGGAAAATCCTCTGGTGGTCAGGCACCGACGTTAGGAATTATTGGTCGTCTCGGTGGTATTGGAGCACGTCCTGAAATGACAGGCTTTGTATCAGATGGAGATGGAGCACTAGCATGTATGGCAGGTGCAGCCAAAGCCATTGATATGGCGTTAAAGGGTGATCAGTTAGAAGGAGATGTTATTTTCTCAACGCATATTTGTCCAACAGCACCCACTTTGCCACATGAGCCAGTGCCATTTATGAACTCTCCAGTGGATATTAGTGTCATGAACGAAAATGAAGTGGATGAAACAATGGATGCCATTCTATCAATCGATACAACGAAAGGCAATCAAGTATGTAACCATAAAGGGTTTGCCATTACGCCAACAGTCAAAGAAGGTTACATATTAAAAATCAGTGATGATTTATTGCATGTTTACACACAAGCAGCAGGAATTTCTCCAGTTGTACTACCGATTACCATGCAAGACATTACACCATATGGCAATGGTTTATTCCATATTAATAGTATTTTACAACCAGCTGTGGCAACAACAAGCCCTGTTGTAGGTGTGGCTATCACAACAGAATCTGTCGTGGCAGGCTGTGCAACAGGCGCCACACATGTAACAGATGTAGAAAATGTAGTTCGATTTGTGTTAGAAGTAGCAAAAACGTATGGAGCTCATAAATGTTCCTTCTTTGACGAAAAGCAGTTTACACATATGAAAAATTTATATGGAAGCATGCATCATCTACAAACGAAAGGAAAAGAGGTATATACACATGAATGATTTACAAGCACTCAAAGCGCAATTATTAGAGGAAGTTGAAAAGCATCAAGATGAACTGATTGCATTTTGTTCGAAACTCATTCAAATTCCTAGTGTCAATCCTCCAGGAGATACGACTGAAATAACAGCTTTTATCGAAAACTATTTACAGGATGTTGGCATTACTTATCAAAAATACGAAGCTGCAGATAAAATGTTTAATTTAGTAGCTTCTATTGGGAGTGGTGAGGGCAAGGAACTCATTTATTGTGGTCATACAGATGTTGTTCCTGTTGGTGATTTATCAAAGTGGGAATTCAATCCATTTTCAGGGGAGGTGAAGGATGGCTGGATGCTGGGCCGTGGTGCAAGTGATATGAAAGCTGGTTTAGCTGGTATTATTTTTGCAACAAAGCTACTAAAGAAATTGAATATTGAATTACCAGGGAAACTAACATTGGCGATTGTGCCAGATGAAGAAACAGGCGGCGAATTTGGTGTTCCGTGGTTGTTAGAGCGAGGTTTTGTGCAAGGAGATGGTTGCTTAATCGCTGAGCCTTCTTCACCGCTAAATCCAACCATTGGGCAAAAGGGTTCTTATTGGTTTGAATTAGAGGTTCGTGGGGAACCTGGACATGGAAGCCTCTCACCTTTAGCTGGGAGAAATGCTATTGTCGATGCCATTCGAGCTATTCAAGAGATTCGTACACTATGGGATTTGGAAATTACGATCCCAGAAGAGGTACTGCCACTTATCGAGGTATCTAAAAAATACATGCGTGAGGTGGAAAAAGATCGTTTGAAATATCAAGAAGTTTTAGAGAAAATTACTGTAAATATTGGTACAATTGAGGGAGGTACGAAGTCCAACGTAATCCCAGATTATTGCAAGGTTCAGGTCGATTGTCGCTTACCATTCGGTATTACACAAGAAGAAGTAACAGAAATTTTGAAACATAAACTAGATGGTTTGGCTATCGATTATTCAATCAAACGTTTTGGCTTCAAAAGTGTAGCAAATTATACGCCTGCCGAAAATCCTGTATGCCAATCCATTGTGGAAAATATTTCATTTGTAACAGGGCAAGAGGCATATGGCGTTATGCAATGGGCAAGTAGTGATGCTCGACATTTCAGACAATATAATATTCCTGTATTGCAGTACGGCCCAGCCTATTTACCAAGTATTCATGGTTACAATGAAAAAGTGCGTGTTGAGGATATCGTACGCTGTGCAAAAGTATATATTACTGCTGCTGTTGATTTCCTATATCAAAAGTAAGAGATTAGCTACTCTCTTACTTTTGATAAAGTGATATCAGGTGCTGACGGCTGCTAAATCTGTCGCTTATTTCCCCCTTTAAGAGAAAGATTTGCAGCCGTTTGTACAGATAAATAGATCAAAAGGATGAGAGATATGCTAAAGACGTTAAATTTATCAATTGCGGTTTTAAAAATGTTTACAAAAGAAAAGCCCATATGGGGTGGAAGAGAGTTAGCAATGGCGATGAATATGAATCATACAAATTTATATCGCATTCTTGAAACCTTTGAAAATAATGGGTTTATTACAAAAGATCCTGTAACAAAAAAATACTCACTCGGTATTGCTTTATGGGAGATTGGTATGAATATGTATGATTCATTAAACATAGATCAGCTATGTATGCCGGTTCTTGAGAAATTAAAAGATGTCACAGGCGAAACAGCTATTTTTACTGTACTGAATGGACTGGAAGCGTTAACATTACTAAAAGCCGAACCTGTTAATAAGGTGAAATTCACCGTTTCAAGAGGAAGTAGATCCCCACTTTATGTAGGGGCATCCTATCGTTCGATGCTTGCTTTTCTAAATGAAGAGCAAATTGCCAAGGTGATTGACGAGCCTTTAACAGCCTATACGAATAATACGATGACAGATGCTAATGAAATACGAGCAGAGTTGGAAAAAATTCGTGCGTGTGGTTATGCACTCAGTAACAGTGAATATTCTGTTGATGTACTGGCACTTGCCATGCCCATATTCAATAGTGAAGATCAGGTCGTAGCCTCCATTACTGTTTCTGGACCAATCTATCGTTTTACGGAACAACGTGTTCCAGAAGTTTTAGAACCATTAAAAGAGGCGAGAAATGAAATAGAAGGAATTATTCGTAGATATCATTTGAATTTTAATTAAGGAGTTTTATTATGCAACATTTACATGATATTGCACTTACTATACTAAAAGGTAATCTAAATGTTCAATCATCTGAAACACTGTTAATCTTAACAGATATTCATAAGCAAGATATTGCGCAAATCTTTTATAAAGCTGGGCAATCTATTACAGCGAAGACAATGTTAATGGTAATGCCGCTATTAGATAAATCTGGACAGGAGCCAATCCAAGCTGTTTCGACGCTGATGACGAATGTCGATGTCACGCTTTGTATTACCTCGCACTCATTAACACATACAGCTGCTCGTAAAAACGCCTGTGAACAGGGTGGCCGAGTGGCGACAATGCCAGGTGTTACAATGGATATGCTAGAGCAAGGTGCGCTACATGCAGATGCACAGGAAATAGAAGATATGGTAGGAAAATATGTTCATTTACTTGATGCAGCAAAAAATATTCGCATTGACAAAGACGGGCATACATTAACGTTTAGTGTAGAAAATCGTTTGGGAATTCGTTCTACAGGTGTTATACGCCAAGCTGGAGAGCATGGAAATATCCCTTCTGGAGAATCTTATATTGCACCACTAGAAACATCTGCGAATGGAGAGATTTTAGTGGATGGTTCGATTGCTAATATAGGTGTTTTAAAGGAGCCATTATTATTAAAAATCACGAATGGTCGTTTAGAGGAGGCAATCGGTCCTGATGGTCCTCAATTACTTGCTTTACTTGGTGAAGGAAATGGTAGAATCATTGCAGAGTTTGGCATCGGAGCGAATAAAAGTGCCATCCTATGTGGTAATGTACTAGAGGATGAGAAGGTGTATGGGACAATCCATATTGCATTTGGTAGTAATAAGCCATTCGGTGGAGCAAATATGGCTGATGTCCATATTGATTGCGTTGTGAAAAACCCGACTGTCTATTTCGATGGTCAGCAAGTCATCTAAGGAAAAGCGTGTCTTCATATGAAGCACGCTTTTTTGCTTTACCTCACTATAGCTTACAGTTGCTTGTCTTTGTAGGATTACACTATAGTTAACATAGATAAGCTAGAGGAAAGGAAACATTTTGCATCTAGCATTCCGTTAAACTAGGAACCAACATTAGATCCTGTCCATAAAATAGGAGCAAAGAATAGGTATAGCTTCTATTGGTCATCAAGAAAGAACGTGAGGTTGAAAATATGCTAACATTTACAGATTTACATGGTCTACAAGTAGATTTGAGTTTTTCAAGAGGGGAATTTGAAGTCGAGCCAAAGCACGTCCTTGTTTTGTTAAAGCATGAAAATAAATGGCTATGTACTATTCATAAACGACGTGGTGTAGAGGTGCCAGGGGGCAAATTAGAGCAAGGTGAAACTTTAGAGGAGGCGGCTATTCGGGAAGTTTTCGAAGAGACGGGTGTCCGTGTGAAAAATCTCCAATGGTTCGCAGAATATGCCGTTCATGATGCCATTGTGTTTTGTAAATCTGTTTTTACTGCACAATTTTTAACGCAGGAGGACATTGAATTTGATTTAGAAACATCGGGTATGCTTTGGCTAACGGATGAAGAATTTGCTCATCATCCTAATTTAAGCTTTCATATGAAGGATGAGGGTATGAAGAAAATGCTGGAGGAGTTGAAAGACCGTGACATACAATGGTGAAATTGTGGAAAAACGTGCCTATCCCTCACCGAATCCAGCCATACGACTAACAGAAATAACCTATCTATCACAGGGCTTACGTATAAAAGGATTATTAGCAGAGCCAAAGGCAGAAGGTACATATGATGGTTTTTTATATTTAAGAGGGGGCATGCAAAGCATTGGGATGGTAAGACCTTCACGTATTGCCCAATTTGCTGCACAGGGCTTTATCGTTTTTGCCCCATACTATCGTGGAAATCGTGGTGGAGAAGGCCGTGATGAGTTTGCAGGAGCAGACCGTTATGATGCTGTTTATGCCGTAGATGTTCTCAAGCAATATTGTAATGACAATATACATGTTTTTGGTTTTTCTCGTGGGGGAATTATGGCTCTTTGGACAGCCATTTTAAGAAAGGATATTACCTCGGTCGTCACATGGGCAGGTGTTTCGGACGCAACAGCCACTTATTGGGAACGTACGGATATGCGCAGAATGATGAAGCGTGTAATTGGCGGAACACCGAATCGTGTACCAGAAGCATATGATGCGCGAACCCCACTTTTCGAGATAGAGCAGATCACTGCGCCTGTATTAATCATACATGGCTATCGTGATGAAAATGTAGATATAGAACATGCCAGACAACTAGCCTTTTTTTTAGAAGATGCGAATAAATCATACGAAACCTGGTATGATCCAGACCATGCACATCAATACCCACCAGCAAAAAATCGTGAAACCGTCCGTGCACTTTGTGAATGGATGAAACAGCAATGAATGATAAAAAAATACCCCCTCCCTTAGAATAGCTATCCACTTCAGGCAAGATAGCTATGTTAAGGAGTAGGGGGCAATAAAGGGGCGATGATTATTTCATGTTACTTTCTAAAAATTGTTGTATGGTAGCCCAGTAAAGCTCGCTTGCAACACTTTCTGCGCCACCATGCCCAGCTCCCTCAACAATCAACTTTTGCTTTGGTACATTTGCCGCTTCATATACTTCATTCAACATGGTAGATGGAACGAACGTATCGTTGTCTCCATGAATAAACAACATGGGTGTCTTCGATTTTGCCACTTGTTCAACTGCACTCGCTTCACCTAATGTATAGCCTGCTTTTAGTTTCGTCACTACAGAAGAGAAATGCATGATTGGAAATGCAGGTAAGTGAAAGATTGCTTTCAACTGATAGGAAAATTCATCCCATACTGAAGAATAGCCACAATCCTCAATGATTGCTTTAACGTTTGTTGGTAAATTCTCTCCTGAAGCCATCATGACAGTGGCTCCACCCATCGAAACACCATAAAGAACAATTTCAGCGCTCTCATTTAAGCTGACAATGTGATTGACCCATGAAACAACATCAAAACGATCATGCCAGCCCATGCCAATATAATCTCCTTCACTTTTACCATGGCCTCTCGCATCTGGAATAAGTACATGATAGCCCATATCATAAAAATGTTTAGCATACTTTGTCATTTGTGCGCCTTCGCTTGAATAGCCATGAAAGATGATAGCCCATTTGTCAGTGGGGTGATCATTTTGGATGGAGTAAGCATGGAGCTTTAGCGAATCATAGGATTGAAGCGAAGCATCTTCATATTGCTTATGAAACCATTGCTCAGTTGTTTCTTTCTCTTTAGCTTCCAGAGGATTGACAGCTATTACATTATGAGGTGCATCTAGCACTGCTGTTTTATCAGTGTCAGGATTTAATGCCAGATTATAAAAGTAATTTCCTGCAAAAAAACCAGCGCCAACAAATAAAGCTAACAACATTATAAGAATAGAAAATAGTATTTTATATTTTTTTGTCATATGTATCTCCCTAATACTAGCTACCTTCAAGGTAAAGAAAAAGAGAACGAATGAATTCGTTCCCTTTGATTCTTGTGTCTAGTCGTTATTTTAATGGGCCACCAAGTGTAGTAATGGCATCAGAAACGTTTGAGAATTTCTTGAAGTTTTCGTTGAATAAGCCTGCAAGTTCAGCAGCTTTCGCATCATATGCAGCTTTATCTGCCCATGCTTCACGAGGATTTAACACTTCTGACGGTACACCTTCAACTGCTGTTGGAATGTGTAAACCGAAGACAGCATCTTGTGTCGTTTCAACATTTGTTAATTTTCCGTCGATTGCTGCACGTACCATTGTGCGTGTGTAAGACAGCTTCATACGGCTACCTGTACCATATTCGCCACCAGTCCAACCAGTGTTCACTAGGAATACTTGTGCACCATGCTCGTCAATTTTTTGACCTAACATTTCTGCGTACACTGTTGCTGGAAGTGGAAGGAATGGAGAACCGAAGCAAGTAGAGAATACTGGTTCTGGCTCTGTTACACCGCGTTCAGTTCCAGCAAGCTTAGAAGTGAAACCGCTTAGGAAGTGATACATTGCTTGCTCTTTTGTTAATTTACTGATTGGAGGTAATACGCCAAACGCATCAGCTGTTAGGAAGATGATTGTTTTTGGATGACCTGCAACAGAAGGATCAACAATATTTTCGATGTATTGGATTGGATAAGCTACACGTGTATTTTCTGTTAATGAACCATCATCATAGTCACAAATACGAGTTTCTGGATCAACAGCTACGTTTTCTAAAACAGAACCGAAGCGGATTGCATTGTAGATTTCTGGTTCTTTCTCAGCAGAAAGGTTGATTGTTTTTGCATAGCAGCCACCCTCAATGTTGAATACACCATTATCAGACCAGCCGTGTTCATCGTCACCAATTAGCTTACGATCTGGATCAGCGGATAATGTCGTTTTACCAGTACCAGATAGACCGAAGAATAATGCCACATCGCCAGCTTCACCAACGTTTGCTGAACAGTGCATTGAAAGGATACCTTGCTGTGGTAATAAGTAGTTCATGATACCAAAAATAGATTTTTTCATTTCACCAGCATATTCAGTACCACCGATTAAGATCATTTTCTTTTCAAGTGATACAATGATGAAAGTTTCAGAAGCAGTACCATCAACTGCAGGGTCTGCTTTAAAGTTAGGAGCAGAGATGACAGTGAAGTCTGCAACATGAGAAGCTAATTCTTCTTCAGTTGGACGGATAAATAATTGATGAGCAAAAAGGTTGTGCCAAGCGTATTCATTAATTACTTGGATGCTTAATTGTGAATCTTTGTCAGCACCTGCGAAGCCTTTAAATACGAATAACTCGTCACGTTCTTTTAAATATTTTATTACTTTTACATATAAGTTATCGAACACTTCAGAAGAAATCGGTTGGTTGACTTTACCCCAGTCAATTTGATCTTTTGTGCTTTCTTCTTCTACCGTATATTTATCTTTAGGTGAACGACCAGTGTATTTGCCAGTTTCTGCACGAACTGCGCCATCTACTGTTAACATTGCTTCACCACGAGATGTAGCTTTTTCTGCTAATTGTGGTACTGAAAGTTGAACATTAATGTTACCGCCGTTTAATAATTCCTTCAGTTCGTTTGCAATTTCTACTGAATTCATCGATTAAATACCATCCTTTTTTATAGTATTCCCTTGATTTAGAGGGATTTTTTCTTAATTTCAAAAATAGTATAACACAATTGCTTAAATAATCTATACTAATTAAGAAATTATTTTAGAGTTTTTATCACTTTTCAATAAACTGACAAAAAATAATGTTTTTCGAGTAGAATCCGATCAATCCTACTGTAATTAGGCGCAAAAATTGAGCCACACATATGTTACCACAAGTAGCTAGGTATGTTGTAGGGATTAATTTGCTTCTATTTACATCATCATCCAAGTATGAAAAGTTTTTGTGTAATCAGTTCCTTCCTTTCTATACAGTAATACATAAGAAAATATTTGACAACGTTCAACCTTTTCAGTAACATGAAAATGAACGGATACTCTTATCCCGAGCTGGTGGAGGGTCAGGCCCTGTGAAACCCGGCAACCTGCATGTTTTATTTCACAGCATGCGTTGGTGCCAACCTGATGCAAGGGAACATCCCTTGAACGATAAGAGTGAAAGGTTACGAAGTCATTATTCCTTTCCTCATGTGCAGTAACGTGAGTAAAGGATTTTTTTATTGCTAAAAAAGAATGTAAAGGTAAGTATATGTAGTTCTTTCCTTATTATAATGACAGATCTTTCGAAATCCTCGTGTTAAAAGCAGCAGTAACGGCTTGAGAGTTCAATCCTTAGGAGCGGACTTGACATGGGTAATGAGTACCGTATTCATACACAACTACTTTTTGTAAGAGTAATAGGAGGAAAACCAAATGACAAACCGTCGACTGTTTACATCAGAGAGTGTAACAGAAGGACATCCAGATAAGATTTGTGACCAAATCTCGGATGCCATTTTAGATGCTATTTTAGCAGAAGATCCAAATGCACGTGTAGCGTGTGAAACAACTGTCACAACAGGATTAGTATTAGTAGCAGGAGAAATAACTACTTCTACTTACGTTGATATTAAAGGTATCGTTCGTGATACTGTAGCAGAAATTGGCTATACACGTGGTAAATATGGCTTTGATGCTGAAAATCTAGCGGTGCTTGTAGCTATTGGCGAACAATCGCCTGATATTGCACAAGGTGTTGACCAAGCTTTAGAGGCTCGTGAAGGCTCTATGACAGATGCTGATATTGAAGCAATTGGTGCTGGTGACCAAGGTCTAATGTTTGGTTATGCATGTAATGAAACACCTGAACTAATGCCATTGCCAATCAGCTTAGCACATAAATTAGCACGCCGATTAACAGAAGTTCGTAAATCAGGTGAATTAGCGTATTTACGTCCTGATGGAAAAACACAAGTAACGATTGAATATGATGACAATAATGTACCTGTGCGAGTGGATACAATTGTTATTTCAACACAACATGATGAAGAAGCAACACTTGAACAAATTCAAGCTGATCTGAAAGAATTTGTTATTGCACCCGTTGTGCCAAGTGAATTATTAGATGCAAACACGAAATACTTTATTAACCCGACTGGCCGTTTTGTTATCGGTGGACCTAAAGGGGACGCTGGTTTAACAGGACGTAAAATCATTGTTGATACATACGGTGGTTATGCACGTCACGGTGGTGGCGCATTCTCTGGTAAGGATGCAACAAAGGTAGACCGTTCAGCGGCTTATGCGGCACGTTATGTAGCAAAAAACATTGTAGCAGCTGGCTTGGCAGAACGCGCTGAGGTACAACTTGCCTATGCGATTGGTGTGGCTCAACCAGTTTCCATTGCGGTTGACACATTTGGTACAGGTAAAGTGAAAGAAAGCGCAATCGTAGAGTGGGTACGTGAGCTATTTGATTTACGTCCAGCAGGTATTATTAAAATGCTAGATTTACGTCGTCCGATTTATAAACAAACGGCAGCTTATGGTCATTTTGGTCGTACAGATTTAAATGTACCATGGGAACAAATCGATAAAGCAGATGCTCTACGAGAAAAGGCACATCTATAAACTATTGAGCTAAAGTAATGAATACATTAGAAAATTATTCTAATGTATTAAAAAGGAAAGGGGCAATATTGTCCCCTTTGTTTTACAAAAAATCCCTCGCTACGATCCGTGAACATTTTGGTTACACGGAAATGCGAGGTATTTTTTTCGTTAATATTGAATTTTTGTGTATATTGTTTACTTCTGAAGGGATTTATAATATTGTCCTTTTTCTGCATATTCGCGCACGATACGTTCCATATCCTCTTTATCTTCTGCATTTAATTCACGGACTACTTTTGCCGGACGACCTAATGCTAAACTATTCGGAGGAATGACTTTACCAGGAGGTACTAGGCTTCCTGCCCCAATAAATGCACCCTCTCCAATCTCTGCCCCGTCTAATATAATGGAGCCCATACCAATTAAAGCATTTTTGCGAATTGTACAGCTATGTAAAGTGACTTGGTGTCCAACTGTTACCTCATCTTCAATAATTAGCGGAAATTTTGGGCTTTGATGTAAGCAACAAAGATCTTGGATACTGACACGTTTCCCAATAATGGTTGGGGAAACATCACCACGAATGACCGTATTAAACCAAATGGTTGTTTCAGCACCAATTGTTACGTCGCCCGTAACAGTTGCGTAATCAGCAATGAAGACAGATGGATCGATCTTTGGCATTTTATCTTTAAATGGATAAATCATGAAAATCGCCTCAATTCTTTCTATAATGTAGTATTATCGTATCAAATACGCAACTTTATGGAAATATAAAATTAAAATGAGCTATTTATTTCGATATAATCAATGTGTAATTATTTTTTAGGAGGACTATGTGAATGTGGAAATGGGAAGCTGAAGGACAAGCAAAGGCTGTGATTGCTATAGTTCATGGTGCATATGAAAATCACCGATGGTATGCATGGCTGATAGAGAAATTAAGATTGGAAGGCTTCCACATAGTCATGGGAGATTTACCTAATCATGGCGTGAATGCAAGGTTTGCTCGTGTCCATGATGAGGACTTCAAATTGTACAATAAATATACAAGAAATCTGATTGAGAATGCTTTTTCATATAATTTACCAACTTTTGTAATAGGACATGGGCTTGGAGCAACGTTAGTTCTTCACACAATGCAAAAGAAGCAATATGAATGTGCAGGCATTATTTTGACATCACCGTGGCTGCAATTAAAGCTTTTACCAGGTAAATTATCAAATGCTTTAACGAGTCTAAGTGCATTGACTGCAAATGTTAAAATGACTCACAATATTTCATATGAGAACCTTACACGCAATGTTGAAGGTAGGGACGAAATGAAAGATGAGGTACCATTCATGTCAGTCGTTTCAGTGAAATGGTATCGAGAGCTTCAGCAGATGATGAAAAATTTAGTGATGCTTCCAAAAGGTGAATTTCCGAATATGCCTATGCTCATTATGACAGCTGAGAAAGATAAAATTACGGAAACACGACAAACTCGAAATTGGCTCCATCAACAAGAGTTTACAGAGTTTCAATTTAAAGAATGGGCAAATTGCTATCACAATTTATTTCACGAAGTAGAACGAGAAGAGATTTTTATGTATATTCGTGATTTTATTAATAATGCTCTTCGAAGAATCGGTTATATCATTAAATAGGTTTTATCCCTTCCATTTACTAGAAGACTTACTTAAATATTGTTACTTAAATATAATGTTGTAATTTTCAGAAAAGTGTAATACTATAATGACTTAAAGTATGGTATTTTCAAATTGGAGGGGTAAAATGGAGGTAATCGTTGGTAAGTTGAATGGTATTTTATGGGGACCGTGGTTTATTTATGGTATTTTATTGATTGGACTTTTTTTCTCAATCATCACAAGGTTTCTGCAAGTAAGACACATTAAAGACATGTTTGTTTTAATGTTTAAAGGGGAGAAATCGGAAAAGGGGATTTCATCTTTCCAAGCAATGTCGATTGCATTATCAGGCCGTGTAGGTACTGGTAATATTGCTGGTACTGCAACTGCAATTGGGATGGGGGGACCTGGTGCTGTCTTTTGGATGTGGGCAATCGCTTTCATTGGTGCGGCTACCGCATATGTAGAGTCAACATTAGCACAAATCTATAAAGAAGAAAAAGATACGGAATATCGTGGTGGACCAGCCTTTTACATAGAAAAGGGAATGGGTCAAAAATGGTTTGCAGTTATTTTTGCTGTAGCTGCGTTGATTGCAATGCTAATTTTAATGCCAGGTGTGCAGTCTAACGCCATTGCAGGAGCTGTTGAAAACGCTTTTGGTCTGGATACATGGATTACAGGACTGATTATTGTAGTGTTGTTAGGTGCTATTATTATTGGGGGAGTTAAATCTATCGCGAATGCTGCCCAAATCATTGTACCGTTCATGGCATTAGCATACATTATTATGGCTATTATCATTATTGCTATGAATATTTCTGAGGTACCTGCAGTCTTTGCTTTAATTTTCTCAAGTGCCTTTGGTGCACAAGAGATTTTTGGTGGTATCATTGGTTCTGCGATAGCTTGGGGAGTGAAGCGTGGCATCTATTCCAATGAAGCTGGTCAAGGAACAGGGGCGCACCCTGCTGCTGCTGCGGAAGTATCACATCCTGCTAAACAAGGGATAGTACAAGCGGCGTCTGTGTACATTGATACATTATTAATTTGTTCTGCTACTGCATTTATGATTTTATTTACAGGTATGTACAATGTACATGATGAAAAGGCCGCTGAAGGAGCAGATCCATTTATCCATATTGGGGAATTCAATAGTGGCGGATTAGCAGGCGATGAGCAAATGACATTTGCGAAAAGTATTGAAGCAGGTGCTGCTTATACACAATATGCAGTTGATTCATCATTACCTGGTTTTGGAGCTCCATTCGTAGCAATCGCGTTATTCTTCTTTGCCTTTACAACAATTATGGCCTATTACTATATTGCTGAAACGAATGTCGCCTATTTATTCAGAGGTAGCACGGAGAAGATTTTCATTTGGATTGCGAAAATTGCCATTTTAGTTGCTGTCTTTTATGGTACAGTCCGTACGTCTGACCTAGCTTGGGCAATGGGAGATGTGGGTCTTGGACTAATGGTTTGGATTAACGTTCTTGCTATTTTAATTATTATGAAACCAGCTATCGTAGCATTAAAAGATTACGAGAAACAGAAAAAAGAGGGGAAAGACCCTGTCTTTGATCCTCGTAAACTAGGCATTAAGGGTGCAGATTTCTGGGTTGATTATAATGAGCAACGTAAAAATAAATAGTAAATGACGAAGGCTATCTACTAGTTTCTATTAAACTAGTAGATAGCCTTTTGCATGTCATGTATTAAATAGGAAATTCTTTCATTTTCTCTAACGCAATAACGAAGGGTGGATCATTTTGTTGATTGAGAAACTCGTATTTTAAGACATGTACATGTTTTTGTGGAAGCCTACTAACATAGTCCATAACCGTATCTCGTTCTTCCTTACCACCAGGATGACCATGATAAATAACAAGAATGATTAGGCCGCCAACCTTCAAAAGCTTTAGTAATTCCTCAATAGCTTGTGTCGTTGTAGCGGGCTTTGTAATAATGTCATGATTGCTGCCAGGTAAATAGCCAAGGTTGAAAATGGCTGCAGCTACAGGCTTGTGTACATACTGTGCTACGTCTTCATGCCCTTTATTAAGGACCAGTGCACGATGTTCTAAACCGTGATCTAAAAGACGAAGGAGTGTTGCATCAACCGCTTCTTTTTGAACATCAAAGGCATAAACTTGTCCATTATCTCCCACAAGCTGTGCTAGAAACAATGTATCATGACCGTTTCCAGCAGTAGCATCAACGACCGTATCTCCCTCATCTATACTGTCCTTTAAAAGCTGCTGTGCATATTGTAAAACACGTTGTAGTTTCATTTTGTAACCTCAGCCTTATAAAACTTCCCTTGCCAGCTGCCACGACGTTCAAGCTCGGCATCAATACCATTCAATACTTCCCATTTATTGACGCTCCACATTGGTCCAATCATTAAATCAATCGGTCCATCGCCGGTAATACGATGAATGACCATTTCAGGTGGGAGAAGTTCTAATTGATCTGCTACTAGTTTTGTATAGACATCCTGATCTAAAAATTCTAACATGCCTTTTTCATATTGCTTCACCATTGGCGTCCCTTTTAGTAGATGTAGTAAGTGGATTTTTATGCCTTGGACATCTAGCTGTGCTACTGCTCGAGCAGTTTCCATCATCATGTCATAGTCTTCAAGAGGCAGGCCATTAATGATATGTGAGCAAACACGTATGCCGTGCTTGCGCAATTTTTCAACGCCTTCCACATAGGTTGCATAATCATGGGCACGATTAATCAGATTCGCTGTTTTTTCATGCACGGTTTGAAGACCAAGCTCAATCCATAAATACGTACGCTCGTTTAACTCTGCTAAGTATTCCACGACATCATCTGGCAAACAATCAGGGCGAGTAGCAATGGAAAGACCAACAACACCTTCTTGTGCTAAAGCAGCTTCAAATTTTTCCTTTAAAACTGGCAGTGGGGCATGTGTATTTGTATAGGCTTGGAAGTACGCCATATATTTGCCGTCCTTCCATTTCTGATGCATTTTGTCTCGGATTTCAGCAAATTGTACATCGATTGGATCTACCTTATTACCGGCAAAATCACCAGAGCCTGCAGCACTGCAAAATGTACAGCCACCAAAAGCGACTGTGCCATCACGGTTTGGACAATCAAAGCCTGCGTCTAATGCGACTTTAAATACTTTATGTCCGAATTGATCACGTAAATAGCGATTCCATGTATAATACCTTTTTCCTTCTGAAGGAAAAGGAAAATTCGTTTCTGTCATTTATTTCACTCCTCTAACGCTTTATTCTATCATGTGCTTTTCGTTCCGTCATGGGGGAAGGGCTTGATCGTTACATCAATGAAGAAAAATTGTAATGAAAACAAGAAAAAGACTTTTAAAACTTAGTTAAAGTATGATGGCATACTTGTAAAAAGGGTAAAATTATTTTTCTTGTGCTTTTAAGGTTTTCAGCATAAACTAGCTATTTAGAGAGGCGAAATAATGGAGGTCATCATATGCCAAAACGTGTTTGGTTTTTACTTATTGGAATGCTTGTGAACACAACAGGTAACTCTTTTTTATGGCCTTTAAATGCCATATATATGCATGATTATTTAGGGAAAACTTTAGCGATGGCTGGTTTTGTCTTAATGCTCAACTCTGCTGCTGGAGTATTGGGCAATCTATTAGGTGGTTACTTATTTGATAGAATCGGTGGCTATAAGGCGATTATGTTTGGCATCCTGCTAACGATTGCTTCATTAATAGGCTTAACAATTTGGCATGGTTGGCCACATTATGTGTGGTTTTTAACGATACTAGGCTTTAGTGGGGGCATCGTTTTTCCAAGTATGTTCGCATTAGCAGGGGCTGCATGGCCTGAGGGCGGACGAAAAGCCTTTAATGCGATCTATTTGGCACAGAATGTCGGTGTTGCAGTTGGCCCTGCTCTTGCGGGTATAGTGGCTGATTATCAATTTGATTATGTTTTTAAAGTGAATTTAGGCATGTATATTTTATTCTTTTTTATTGCTTTATTTACATTTAAACGTTTAGAGGCAGGCAGTATTGCCCCTAAAAATGTCGTCAGTGAAAGTAAACGAATTGTTAACAAAGCACCATTCTATGCTTTGTTAATTATTAGCGCATCCTCAGTGTTATGTTGGCTTGCATATTCTCAATGGAGTGCTACTATTTCATCCTATACTCAAGATTTAGGCTTAGGGTTAAAGCAATATAGTTTACTTTGGACAATAAATGGTTTGCTTATAGTTGTAGGTCAGCCACTCATTGCACCGCTTGTGAAAAGATGGGAAAACAATTTAAAGCGTCAGCTCGTATTTGGTGTAATTCTGATTGCCCTATCGTTTGGAATCATCGCCTTTGCAAGTGATTTTAAAATGTTTGGAGCCGCGATGCTTGTTTTAACGTTTGGTGAAATGTTCTATACCCCAGCATTACCAACCATCGCGAATCAACTCGCACCAAAAGGTCGACAAGGATTCTATCAGGGCATTATCAATAGTGCAGCGACAGGTGGTCGGATGATAGGGCCATTATTCGGTGGGATAATGGTGGATCAATTTGGCATGATACCTCTTGTATTAACTTTAGTGGTAGTTGTGCTGTTGGCTATTATTCCATGTTTAACTTATGATTATCCTTTAAAAAAGAATAATATCGTTGCAGATTAATAGTAGGCAAGGAAAAGAGCAAAAACGAGTGATCAGCACTTGGTTTTGCTCTTTTTTTATTGAAGCTATTGAAAAATAATCGATACAGGCTTACAATCATACATATTCAAATATTTGAATATGTAGTAATGTGGAGGGTGTTTTTTATGGAAGAGGGTTTACAACAATTTAAGGCGGATTTTTTTAAAGCATTAGCACATCCGTTACGCATTAGAATACTGGAACTCCTTGTAGAAGGTCAGAAAAGTGTCAATGAGATTCAAGATTGCTTAGAGAAAGAGGGTTCTGCTGTTTCTCAGCAATTAAGTGTATTACGCGCCAAAAATATCGTTTATGGTGTGAAGGAAGGTAAAAAAGTCTACTATTCTTTAAGTGATCCAATGATTGGTGAATTACTTGGGGTGGCAAAGGATATTTTCAATAACCATTTAGTTAACACCATTTCGAGATTAGAGGAAATGACGAGCAATGAAGGTGACGAAGGCAATAAGTAAATCAAAGAAGTTGAAAAATTATGCTTTGCTTATTATTTCGAAGGGAAGATTTATCTATGAAGTCACTGTTTACAGGACGCTTTGAAGGGTATTCTGTTCATCACGTCAAGAAGGATCTATTATCCGGAATTATAGTTGGGATCGTCGCTATTCCACTTGCCATGTCTTTTGCCATTGCATCGGGGGTGAAACCCGAATATGGGATTTATACCGCCTGTATTGCGGGTATTCTTATTTCTCTTTTTGGTGGATCGAAATATCAAATTGGTGGGCCAACAGGGGCGTTTGTACCGATTTTATTAGGAATTGTCATTACCTATGGCTATGAGGATTTATTACTTGCAGGATTAATGGCTGGGATTATGCTTTGCTTAATGGGCATTTTTAAGTTAGGATCTTTAATTAAATTTATTCCTCGCCCTGTAACAGTTGGCTTTACAGCAGGTATAGCAGTTATTATTTTTACAGGTCAAATTGCCAACTTTTTAGGGTTAACAAATGTTAAAAGACATGAGTATTTTATTGCCAATATACAAGAAATTATGAAGCAGCTTGGAACGACCAATATGTATAGTATTTTGACGGCTGTTATCTGTTTTGTGACAATACTGATGACGCCGAAGTTTTTTCCAAAGGTTCCTGGAGCATTAGCAGGTATTGTTGTTTCTACACTTGTGGCCACTTTCCTCTTTACAGGACATGTTGCTACGATCGCGACAGCTTATGGGCAAATTCCGAATTCATTGCCTCATTTTGCTATACCTGATATCACCTTTGAACGCCTACAACTGCTTATTGGACCAGCGTTTGTCATCGCCATGCTAGGGGGCATAGAGTCACTACTATCGGCAGTCGTTGCAGATGGGATGACGAATAGTAAGCATAACAGTAATCGAGAGCTGATTGGTCAAGGAATTGCTAATATCGTGACGCCTTTGTTCGGGGGGATTCCAGCTACAGGTGCTATTGCACGGACTGCAACTAATATTAAAACAGGTGCAGTATCGCCTATGTCAGGTATCATACACGGAGTATTTGTTTTAGTTACATTATTGCTATTAGCACCATATGCGTCTCATATTCCATTAGCAAGTATGGCTCCTGTATTGATGGTTGTAGCCTGGAATATGAGCGAACGACACCATTTCTCACATATTGTGAAATTAAAATCGGGTGACTCGCTAGTGTTATTGATTACCTTTTTATTAACGGTGTTTACAAGTCTCACATTAGCAGTGGAAGTAGGGCTTGTATTAGCTGTGCTATTATTTGCAAAACGCATGAGTGAAAAGCTTGTTGTGACAAAGGTACTCCCAGACCATTCAAACAAAAGTGGGAAGGTACAGCCCCATGTGGTTCACCAGCAGCATGATTGTCCGCAAATTAACATGTATACAATTGAAGGACCATTGTTCTTTGGAGCTGCTCAAATGTTTGAACAAAAAATTGAAAGCACTTTGCATCAGCAACCAAGAGTTTTGATATTGCGAATGGGGAAAGTGCCCTTTATGGATTCCACTGGTGAAGCATATTTTAGCAATATCATTGAAAACTTTACAGCACAGGGTGGTAAAATTCTGGTAACAGGTGTGCAAGGTGATTTAAAAATAGCTCTTCAGCACAATGGTATTTACGATAAGATTGGAGCGCATCATTTTTATCAGCATACTGGAGAAGCGATTACTAAGGCTCTCGGCTATTTGGACACAAAGAAATGCATCGGATGCCAGCATTTTGCTTTTCATGAATGTAAGGATTTATCAAAATCTAAGGAAGAAGAGGAATTAATTCTTCAGTAATGGGTTAGTCTGTAAACAAAGGCTTGTGCTTTTCAATACTTTCCATTAGAATAAATGCAATATCATGTAAAGACTGTGATGAGGAATAGTAAATTTGTCGTTCTTTTTAGAGAGCTAGCGGCTGGTGGGAGCTAGTAAGAAAGCAAGTTGAACTCGCCTTCTGAGTCTGCCCGCGTGAAACAGCGTGTGTCGTTTCTTCCGCGTTAAGGAAGCTTGAGCCGAGTGTAATCACTAATTTGGGTGGTACCGCGGGAGTACAAATTCTCTCGTCCCTTCTATAAAGAAAGGGACGAGTTTTTTTATTTTTTAAATATTTTGTCAATTATGATGAAGAGCAACATGATTCAATCGAAGGAGGAAAAAGAATGAGTTTTAATCATCTACAAATTGAAAAAAAGTGGCAGCAATATTGGGCTAATAACAAAACATTCAAAACTGAAAATGAAACAGCGAAGCCTAAATTTTTTGCATTAGATATGTTTCCATATCCATCTGGCGCTGGACTGCATGTAGGACATCCAGAAGGATATACAGCGACAGATATTTTATCACGCTTTAAACGTATGCAAGGCTACAATGTATTACATCCAATGGGCTGGGATGCTTTTGGTTTACCAGCTGAGCAATATGCACTCGATACAGGAAATGACCCAGCAGAATTTACAGCTAAAAATATTGCAACTTTTAAACGCCAAATTCAAGAGCTAGGATTCAGTTATGATTGGGATCGCGAAATTAACACGACGGATCCAGAGTATTATAAATGGACACAATGGATTTTTATCCAGCTTTATAAAAAAGGTTTAGCCTATGTGGATGAAGTAGCTGTTAACTGGTGTCCAGCGCTTGGTACGGTATTGGCTAACGAAGAAGTAATTGATGGAAAATCAGAGCGTGGTGGGCATCCAGTAGAACGTCGACCAATGAAACAATGGATGCTTAAAATTACTGCATATGCTGATCGTTTAATCGATGACCTAGAAGAAGTTGATTGGCCAGAATCTATTAAAGATATGCAGCGCAACTGGATTGGTCGTTCAGAAGGGGCAGAAGTAACATTTGCTATTGATGGTTCAGATCAAAACTTCACGGTCTTCACAACACGTCCAGATACATTATTTGGTGCTACATATTGTGTACTTGCGCCTGAACATAAATTGGTAGAACAAATAACGACAGCTGAGCAACGTCAAGCTGTTGAGGCATATTTAGAGAAAGTGAAAATGAAATCGGATCTTGAGCGCACAGATTTAGCAAAAGAAAAAACAGGCGTATTCACAGGTGCTTATGCCGTGAATCCGATTAACGGGAAAAAAGCGCCGATTTGGATTGCTGACTATGTGTTAGTGTCTTACGGTACAGGTGCTATTATGGCGGTGCCAGCACATGATGAACGTGACTATGAATTTGCGACTGCATTTGGTTTAGACATCGTTCCTGTACTTGAGGGTGGGGACATTAGCAAAGAAGCATTTACAGGTGATGGTCAACATATTAATTCTGAATTCCTTAATGGTTTAAATAAAGAAGATGGCATTGCGAAAGCAATTGAATGGTTAGAGCAAAAAGGCGTTGGAGAGAAGAAAATTTCTTATCGACTACGTGATTGGCTATTCTCACGTCAGCGTTACTGGGGTGAACCAATTCCAATGATTCATTGGGAAGATGGCACGATCACACCTGTTCCAGAATCAGAATTACCATTAGTGCTTCCAAAAACAGATAATATCCGTCCATCGGGTACTGGTGAATCACCATTAGCTAATATCGCTGAATGGGTGAATGTTGTAGATCCAGAGACAGGCAAAAAGGGTCGCCGTGAAACAAATACAATGCCACAGTGGGCTGGGTCTAGCTGGTACTTCTTACGCTATATCGACCCTACAAATACAGAGGCGATTGCAGATCCAGAGTTACTAAAACGTTGGTTACCAGTAGATATTTATATTGGAGGAGCGGAGCATGCAGTACTGCACTTACTTTACGCTCGCTTCTGGCATAAAGTTCTTTATGATCTAGGTGTTGTTCACACGAAAGAGCCATTCCATAAATTATTTAACCAAGGTATGATTCTTGGTGAAGGTAATGAAAAAATGTCTAAATCGAAAGGTAATGTTGTAAACCCAGATGAAATCATTTCATCACATGGTGCCGATACATTACGTTTGTATGAAATGTTCATGGGACCATTAGAGGCATCTGTTGCATGGTCAACAAATGGTTTAGATGGGGCACGTCGTTTCTTAGATCGTATTTGGCGTCTATTTGTTAATGAAGAAGATGGTGCCATTTCATCAAAAATTCAAGTGTCTAACGATCAAACACTTGAAAAAGCATACCACCAAACAGTGAAAAAAGTGACAGAGGATTACGAAGGTATCCGCTTTAACACAGCTATTTCACAGATGATGGTATTTATCAATGATTGCTATAAAGCTGACGTTATTCCAGCAGAGTATGCGGAAGGCTTTGTTAAAATGCTAGCACCAATCGCGCCGCATATTGCAGAAGAGCTATGGCAGCTATTAGGCCACGATTCAACACTTTCTTACGAGCAATGGCCAACATACGATGAAACGAAGCTTGTGGATGATGAAGTGGAGATTGCCGTGCAAGTGGCTGGTAAAGTCCGTGCAAAAATCGTCGTAGCGAAAGATGCTTCAAAAGAGGATATCGAAAAAGTAGCGCTTGCTGATGAAAAAGTACAAGAATATATGGCAGGAAAAAACCTAGTGAAAATTATCGTTATTCCAAGCAAACTTGTCAATATTGTCGTTAAATAAAATGATCTAAATAATAAAAATGTACATTACTAAATGAAATTTTAGTGATGTACATTTTTTATTTTTCGTGAAGAGTTTATAGTGGATAATTTAAAAAACTACACTCCATAACTATCGGAGTGCAGCTCAAATGATGATGTTTAAATAATCAATCCAACAATAATAGCTGTTAGGATACTGACAAGTGTGGCTCCGTACAATAACTTTAAGCCAAAACGAGCAACGACATTACCCTGTCTTTCATTTAACCCTTTAACTGCTCCGGAAATAATACCGATGGATGAAAAGTTGGCAAAGGATACAAGGAATACCGAAATAATGCCCAGTGTACGTTCACTCATGGACTCTGAGACGTCGCCAAGGTTGATCATAGCAACAAATTCATTCGTTACTAATTTAGTGGCCATTATTCCACCAGCTGAAACAGCGTCTGCCCATGGGATACCCATTAGGAAAGCTATTGGTGCAAAAATATAGCCTAATATTTCTTGGAAAGAAACACCGATAATCATATCAAACAATGAATTGATTAAATCCATTAATGCTACGAAACCAATCAGCATGGCTCCAACTATGATGGCTACCTTAAAGCCATCCATAATATATTCACCAAGCATTTGGAAGAAAGCTTGCTTCTGCTCATCTTCAATGGTTAAGATATCTTCCTCTTCTTTTACGGTATACGGATTAATGATGGAAACAATTATAAAACCACCAAATAAGTTTAACACAATCGCCGTTACGACATACTTTGGTTCAATCATCGTCATGTACGCGCCAACAACTGACATCGAGACGGTCGACATCGCGGATGCGCATAATGTATACATACGCTGTGGCGCAATCTTATCTAATTGTTTTTTAACTGTAATGAATACTTCCGATTGTCCAACCATTGCGGAAGCAACAGCATTATAGGATTCCAATTTCCCCATTCCACTTACTTTACTCAACAGTAATCCTATCCATTTCATGAAGAAAGGGAGAATTTTAAAATGCTGCAAAATCCCAATTAAGACTGATATAAAGACAATCGGTAATAATACAGCTAGGAAGAACGGAGACTCTCCTTCATTTGCTAATCCACCAAAAACAAATGATATCCCTGCATTTGCGTAAGACAATAAATGATCAAATACTTTGGTGATTCCTTTGATTAAAACAAAACCAATTGTCGTATTGAGTAGTAGAGCTGCCAATAAAAATTGGATGATTAACATCACCACTATATATTTATATTTTATTTCTTTTTTGTTTTTACTCATTAATAAAGCTAGGGCAAAAACAAGTAACAATCCACAAAAGGATATTAAGTATCTCATAAGTTCCTCCATAAGTATGTGTAATAGTTTGTCCTGATGTTCTAAATTCAGAAGAACAGCTAAAGATCTTAATTAGTCAGACGTCAGACAAACAATCTCACTATAACAGTTTTTTTGCTAGTTATTCAATAGATAATAGAAAAAAAGTATGCAACAGGGCATACGAATACGATAAATACAGTTCTATAACAAGAAAAGCTCATGTCAAAACACTTTTTTATTGTGTGAAGTTTTTAAAATTTTATGACCAATGTGTAAATGAAAACGTAGGAAACCAACTAGGGAAGTGAAAGTGTAAGGCGTGTTTGGGAAGTTCTGACCATTGTGGCAAACGTACGAGTGGTGTTATTTAAAGATGCAGAAGAAGGTATTTAGGATGTATTTTTTTACCTAATCATTATTTACGAAAACATAAAAGACATATATTTAGTTAACTACAGACTAATGCCTGACCTCCATATATTTTAGGGTTCAGGCATTTTTTCTATAGTATCGGTCTGAAGCATTAATTGATAAATGCTAGAGATCATAAAGCTAGTTGCTAATCCGTAAAGTGCATTGAAGCTTAGGGCAACGCCAATTCCTATGAGGATAGATAGCAGTATGACAAACCAACTATGTTTATGAATACGGCGATTCGTAAATAAAAGAATTAACATAAACGGCAGTATGGTAATGTGCAGGAACGCGAAAGAATAAATAACCCCTAAAATCGTTAAATCGATAGATAAGAAAAAGGTAAGTAAAATGACCATAAGTCCAATTAAGTAAAAATAATAGGGTCTTTTCTTCATAAAAAAACGTTTTGTTGCACGCATATCTACAAGTAAGGACGTCACAACGGCCAACAGGACAATGACAAGGAAAGCGAATGTCAGAAACCCAGGCTGTACTTCATATAAGAACGTAAAAATTAGCACTTGAAACTGACCAAAGGAGCCACTGTATAAAGCAATCATTAAAATAGCTGTAAAGGATAATGTTAATAATGCTAAAATCACACCTGATGAAAATAGGCTGCGACGTATTTTTTTGGGCTTGATAAATGCAATTAAATACCATGTTGATTTATCAAAAAGTACTTGTCCTAAAACGGCTAATTGAATAATGACATAGAACAGGAGGATTTCGCTATTTTTAAAATAAAATAAATAAGGGTGGTATAAGCGAATGCCTTCATAAACGGTGCTTGCTCCATTTTGTACAAAGTAGTAAATAGGGATAAAAATAAGTAATGAAAACAGGGCGATGATAAATAAAATTTCTAGCCAAAGTATACTTTTCACAGACATGATGCGATCAAGCAGTAACATACCGGTTAGAAATAAAAAAAGCGTAATGGGTATCGGGATATTTAACATGATTTCAGACAAGACACTAATGCTAATTAATTGAATTAACCAAAGTTCAATGCTTGTCAAAAGGTAAAACAGTCGTATCACTTTTAAATTCATACCACTCAATTTTTGTTGTATGGTAAAGAGTAAAAAGCTTTGTGTATGCTGGTTTTGCTTGTAATTCCTTTTATTTAACAAGGAGCTCAATACAATAAATGAAATGGCTGTTGCTAATGTATAACAAATGCCTGCCATAAAGCCAAAAGAAATAAGGGCTGAGGGAGAGGACAATAATAAATTACCGTTAATCCATCTTGCTAAAAGAATGATGACGCCTGCTGCTGTGCTTAAACTTGCAAATGGTACGAGCAATGAATAATTTTTTAACATACCATCAAATACCTTTACTCATTTTAGCGGATTTATATTGACGTGGCGATTGATTATACTTTTTCTTAAAGGCCACACTAAAATAGTGTTGGCTATTAAATCCACAGCTCTCCGCAATTGCAGACATGCTTGCGTCCAGGTTTTCATTTATTTTCTTCACGGCCATTTCGAGGCGGTAATTATTTATATACTCATTAATGCCAATAGACTGCTCCTCCAAAAATTTACGACTTAAGTAGCTTGGATTCAAATGGATCTTTTCTGCAATAATATTTAAACCGAGCTTTTCATAATAGTTTTCATGGATATAGGAAAGCGCACTTTGAATCGCATCATGGTTGGAGCTCCATACTTTATATTTCTCCACAATCGCATCTAATTCACTAGCAATAACAGGTTTTGTAAGATAATCTTTTACCCCGATACGCAATGCTTGCTGGGCATATTCGAAGGTCTGATAAGCAGTTACCATAATGATGTCTATTTCATACATTTCTTTTAATTCCTTGCTCAAAGTGATACCATCTTTCCCAGGCATTTGGATATCCAAAAAGGCGATAGTCATACGGTGTTTTTTAGCTAATTGCAGAGCTTGTGAGGCATCCTGAGCAGTATGGAATGTCCAATTAGGGAAATGCGGTTTTAATAAATAAATCATTTGCTCTAGCTCTAACGGCTCATCATCTGCGATTAAAATATGCATGGTGAGATTCTCCTTTCACATTCAAATTGATAGAAGGGCTAAGCGGGAACGTGAATTGTAACTGTGTAAAACTGTTCATTATTTTGAATCGAAAATAAAACATTTTCGAGACCATAAATAAGCTCAAGCCGTTGTCTAATATTTTCAAGACCATAACCTTGCTGTAATTCATCTTCTAGCTGTTCAATAGCAGTTTCTATCTTTTCTAAGGGCTGTGTATTTTTTATTTCTATTAATAAGATCTTGTCCATTTTTTTTATCGTAATGGATAACTCAGCAGGTCCTATATGCTTTTCAAAGCTATGTTTATATGCATTTTCAATAATGGTCTGCAAAATAAATGGAGGTATTTGTACAGATAGAGCTTCATCATCCATATCCTTATGAATCGTCAAACGATGTCCAAAGCGTAACTGTTGAATATTTAAATAGCTATCCATAAATTGTATCTCGTTCTTTAACGCGATTAAAACCTCATGATTATTGTATTTAAATTTAAAAAACGTTGCTAAGGCCTCAATACCCGCAACCAAATCTTCCTTACGATTGATGCGGGCTAGGCTTAGCAATGAATTTAATGCGTTAAAAAAGAAATGTGGTTGTATTTGCTGATTTAACTGAAGAATATTCGCTCGTTGTAAATCCTGCTTGAGCTCTAAACTTCTCTTTTCTTCCTCAAGGCTATCGATTTGTTTTTCGAAAATAAATATAAAAGTAAGCAGAAAAGCTCCAATAATTGGAGCAATTACACATAGGAGAATATATATGTTGAAGGTTTCTAGTTGTAACATAATGATCTCTCCATTTATTTTATAAGTGTAAGATACATTAAACTAAATTTTCTGCAAAATGGCAAGCTACCTTATGTGTTGCAGTGATTTCTCGTAATGCTGGAACTTCTGCTTTACATTTCTCTGTGGCGAATGGACAACGTGTGTGAAAGCTACAGCCAGTAGGAGGATTAAGAGGTGACGGTAGGTCTCCTTTTAAAATAATGCGCTCCTTGCGATGTTGTTTGTCGATTACTGGAATAGAAGAAAATAATGCTTTTGTATAAGGATGATATGGCTGTGTGAAAAGGGAATGCTTATCAGCAATTTCGACAACCTTTCCAAGATACATGACCATGATACGATCTGAAATATGTCGAACAACACTTAAATCGTGTGAGATAAATAAAAATGTTAAATCTAAATCTCGTTGTAGCTGCTTTAATAAATTTAAAATTTGTGCTTGAATAGAAACGTCTAGCGCAGAAACCGATTCATCACAAATAATAATTTTAGGATTGACTGCAAGAGCTCTTGCAATTCCGATACGTTGACGCTGACCACCAGAAAATTCATGTGGATAGCGCTCTAAGTATTCAGGACGTAATCCAACAAGCGACATTAATTCAATCATGCGTGCCTCTTGTTGTTCAGGTGGTACTATTTTTTGAATAGACATGGCCTCTGTTAACATTTTACGAATGGTTCTTCGTGGGTTAAGGGATGCATACGGATCTTGGAAAATAATTTGGATGTCCTTGCGTGCAGCACGTAGCTCTTTTTTGTTCATATTCACTAAGTTTTTACCAAATAACATTACTTCTCCAGAAGTAGGTTCATCTAATCTTAAAATAGAACGCCCCGTCGTTGATTTTCCGCAGCCAGATTCTCCAACAATGCTAAGTGTTTCACCAGGCATAATGTCAAAGGAAACACCATCCACAGCTTTTACAATTTGCTGAGGACCGAAGAGCTTTTCTTTTTTTAAGAAAAAATGCTGTTTTAAATCATTTACTTGTAAGAGTGGTTGTGTTTGTAGCGCTGTTGTCATACTGTCATCTCCTTCATCATTGTTTGCCCTTGCCATTCATTGCTGTACATCCAACATCTTACTTTTTTCTCGTGCTCCACAGTCATAAGCTCAGGTTGTTGTTCATGACATAAATCTGTAGCAAATGGGCAACGTTCTGCATAACGACAGCCAACCGGATAATTGTATGGACTTGGAACAGTTCCGTGAATAGTAGATAATTCTTCTTGCTCTTCATAGAGCTTTGGTAATGATTGTATTAATCCATTTGTATAGGGGTGTAACGGTTTTTCAAAAAGACTTTCTGTTGTGCCTTCTTCTACAATCTGCCCCGCATACATCACAGCAATTTTATCGCAAATTTCTGCTACAACACCTAGGTCGTGAGTAATGAAAATAATGCTCATGCCTAATTGCTTTTGCAGATTTTGTATAATTTCAATAATTTGAGCCTGAATGGTTACATCAAGTGCCGTTGTAGGTTCGTCTGCAATTAAAACATCGGGTGTACACGCTAATGCCATTGCGATCATAATGCGCTGACGCATCCCACCGCTTAACTGGTACGGCTCCTGCTTCGCTCTTTTTTCTGGTGCAGGAATTCCCACTAGACGGATCATATCGACGGCCTTTTGCCATGCCTCTTTACGTGATAAACCTTGGTGTAAGCGAATAGATTCAGCAATTTGCTCCCCAACGGATAACACAGGATTTAGACTTGTCATAGGCTCTTGGAAAATCATTGATATTTTATTGCCTCGAATTTTGCGTAATTCCTCATCTGATAATTTTAAGATATCTGTATTATTTAAGAAAATCTCACCGTTGATGATTTTACCAGGAGGTGACGGTACTAAACGAAGTAACGATAGGGAGGTCATTGATTTCCCACAACCAGATTCACCAACAATGCCTAGCGTTTCTCCCTTTTGAAGTATAAAGGAAACACCATCCACAGCTTTGGCAACGCCTTCACTCGAATAAAAATAAGTTTGTAAATTTTTTACTTCTAACACGGTATTTTGTTTCATCGCTTTTTCCCTCCCTAGTTTAAATCCATTCGTTTATTAAAAATTCGATATAATATGTCTACGAAAAGATTAATGAAAACAAATATTAATGAGGCTACGAGAACGCCGCCTTGAACAACAGGTATATCTCGTGTACGAATAGCATCTACAATCATTCGTCCTAAGCCGTTGACAGCGAACACAGATTCTACTAATACTGTTCCCCCAAGTAAACTACCAAACTGTAAGCCTACAACTGTAATAACTGGAATTAAGGCATTGCGTAGTGCGTGTTTTAAAATGATAATATAGCCTTTTAAACCTTTCGCCTTCGCTGTTCGAATATAGTCTTGGTTCACAACCTCTAGCATACTAGAGCGAGTCATACGCGCAACGATTGCAGCGCCACCAGCACCTAGTGTGACCGCTGGTAGAATAATATGTTTGGCACTATCCCAACCTGCTACAGGAAGCCAGTGTAGCTGTACAGAGAAAACATACATCAATAAAATACCTAACCAAAAACTTGGTAGGGAAATCCCTAATAAGGCGACAATCATTAGTCCAACATCCATAAACGAATATGGACGGATTGCTGAGATGATGCCGGCAATCAACCCCAAAATAATAGTGATTAAAATACCATAAAAGGCTAGCTCAATTGTAATTGGTAAACGTGCAGTAATTTCCTCAAATACAGGTTGTTTATTTTTTAACGAATGCCCCATATCTCCCTGTACAAGATTTTTAATATAATCTGTATATTGGATAGCTAATGGTTTATTAAGCCCTAAATTTTCACGTAATTCTTCAACCGTTTCTTGAGAAGCTCCTTCTCCTGCTAAAATAATGGCGGGATCACCGGGGATCATTTGCATAATTAAAAAAACAACAAGCGTTACACCAAGGGTCACAGGAATAATTTGAGCGAGCCGTTTTATGATAAATAATGTCATGTGTCTTCTCTCCTTTAATTTTTCATTCTTGGGTCTAGCGCATCGCGTAAACCATCGCCAAATAAGTTAAATCCTAAAACAAGGATGGAAATCATAATACCAGGGAATAGCGCCATATAAGGAGCAGTAAATAAGAAATCTCTTCCGTTTGATAGCATGGCACCCCATTCAGGAGATGGTGGCTGTGCCCCTAATCCTAAAAAGGATAGACCTGCCGCAGATAGAATAGCCGTTGCTAAACGCATAGATGCTTGTACAATAATCGGTGATAAAATGTTCGGGAAAATATGTTTAATTAAAATCGTCATATCATTTGCTCCGAGTGTTTTGACAGCATCGATATATTCTAGTTTTTTAACTTCCATTGTCGAGCCACGTACGATACGAGCAAACATGGGGATAGAGAAAAAACCTACTGCAATTGTGACGTTAATTAGACTTGGCCCTAATGCACTGACAATAGCTAGAGCTAATAAAATACCTGGAAAGGCAAGCATGATATCTAAAATTCGACTAATAATAGAATCAACCCATTTACCATAATAACCAGCGATAAGTCCTAGGAATGTGCCAATCGATCCACCAAATAACACAGCTGAAATACCAACTCCAATGGATAAGCGTGAACCATATAAAATTCGACTTAAAATATCTCGTCCTTTGTCATCGGTGCCCATTAGATGATCTAAACTTGGCCCTTGTAATTTTTGATCTAACTGTACGTCGTAAGGATCATAAGGTGCTAGAATAGGTCCGATAAGAAACATCAATATATATAGAAGAATGATGATGCCCCCAGCGACCGCCGCTTTATTTTTTTTTATTTTGTTTAGGAAAGAGACAAGATTCTTTTTTCTAGAGGCCTTGCGTGCATTCACTAAAACAGAATGATCGATAGTAGTAGTTACTTTATCCATATCGAATCTCCTTTTCTATTTGATTTGTTTTCAATTTAGTGAAAAGCGTAAAGAATGTAAATGATTAATGGAGTATTAGTCAGAAAATTTAAAAAATAAGTAAAGATTTTAAAAAACAAGTGAATTTTATTTCTTTATAATTCGAAATGTAAGGATCAAATCATATAAGGAGGAAATGTTTATGAAGAAAATGAAGTTGATTTTATTTATGACACTCATTACCGTACTTGTTTTACAGGCATGTTCAACTGCAAGTAATCAAAGTTCAGAAGGTTCTAAGGAGGGATCAAAAAGTGTAGGAGGAGAATTAGTTGTTCTAAGAGCATCGGATGCGACAAGCCTTGATCCTCATTTTATTACAGATATTCCGTCAGCGAATATTATCCATGGCAAAATATATGAAACACTTGTTGCTTTTGATAGAGATCGCAAAATTGATCCATTACTTGCAAAAGAGTGGGAGCAAAAAGATGATGTCACTTGGACATTTACATTAAATGAGGGCATTAAATTCCATGATGGAGCAGATTTTAATGCAGAGGCTGTTAAAGCTACATTTGATCGTATTTTAGATCCTGCAACTGGTTCACCACAACGTGATAAATTATCAATGATTAATGAAGCAGTGGTAGATGATACGTATGTTGTCACGTTGAAGTTAAAAGAACCATATGCACCGCTTTTATCTATTTTAGCAAGTCAAGAAGGTAGTATGATCAGCCCGAAAGCTATTGCGGAAGCGGCTGATGAATTAGCAACACATCCAGTAGGGACAGGTCCATTTGTATTCGAGGATTGGAAATCTGGTCAAGAAATTACATTAAATACAAACAAAGATTACTGGGGCACTGTACCGAAAGTAGATAAAGTAACATTTAAAGTCGTACCAGAGGACTCTACTCGTTTAGCAATGATTGAAAGTGGAGAAGCACATATCGCTGAACAAGTACCCGTAACAGAGATTGACCGCATAGAAAATTCTTCAACGATGAATTTATTCCGTGCCGAAGGACTTGCAGTAGAATTTATCGGTTTCAATGTGAAAGATGCACTATTATTAGATGTAAAAGTACGTCAGGCAATTAGTTATGCAGTTGACCGCGAAGCAATTATTAGTGGTATTTATGATAATGTAGGTACACTTGCAAATTCGGCAATGAGTCCTAAAATTATTGGTTATTCTAGTGAAACAAAACCATATGACTATGATGTAGTAAAGGCAAAAGAGTTACTAAAAGAAGCTGGCGTTAAAGAAGGAACAAAAGTTAAATTACTGACAAGTGACCGTAAAGAGCGTATCAATATGGCTGAGGTTATTCAATCTCAATTAAAAGGTATTGGATTAGATGTTGAAATTCAAGTAATGGAGTATGGTGCATTTATTTCTGAAATCACGAAAGAACAGCACCAAATATTTATTAGTGGTTGGGGTAATGCTACTGGGGATGCTGATTATAACCAATTTAATCTATTCCACACGGCTTCTATGGGACCTCCAGGCAACCATTTCTACTATTCAAATCCAGAGGTAGACAAGCTAATTGAGCAAGGGCGTTCTGAGTCAAATCAAGAAGCACGTAATGAAATCTACAAAAAGGCAATGCAAATAGAGTTAGATGAAGCTGTATACATTCCAGTTCGTAACTATGAGCATTTAGCAGTCTACAGCAATGCTGTAAAAGGTTTCTGGTTAGACGCATCTAACTACACAATAATCGGTGGCGTTGAAATTGTAGAATAATCGAATTTGGTGAAAGATAAAAAATACCAATTGGGAGGAAACTATGAGTAAACTATTGCTGAAAAATGTAAGATTAGAAGAAGCATATGAGCACGAAAATGAACATATTGTTGCAACTCGTACAGGTATTTATGATGTCCTAATCGTAGATGGGCATGTTCAACAAGTGGATAACAATATAGTGGCCGATGGAGACGTAGAAGTAGTGGATGCTCAAAAGCAACTATTAGTCCCTTCTTTCCGAGAAATGCATATCCATATCGATAAAACGTATTTTGGTGGGGAATGGCAAGCACCAAGACCCATTACTAAAGGGATATTAACGCGTATTGAAGAAGAAAGAACGCTATTACCAAAGCAATTACCAACGGCTGCTTATCGAGCAGAGGAAATGGTGAAGTGGCTTATTTCCCAAGGACATACACATATTCGTTCACATTGTAATGTGGACCCACAAATTGGGACAAAACACATTGACATCACAAAGCAAGTATTAGAAAAATACCAAGATCAAATCACCTATGAGATTGTGGCTTTTCCACAACATGGCTTATTACGCTCCAATGTGGAAGAATTGATCCGTGAAGCAATGGCAATGGGTGCAACGCTCGTTGGGGGCGTTGACCCATCCATTGTAGATCGCAATATTGAGAAATCACTGCACACAACGATGGGTATTGCCCAAGACTATAATGCAGGAATAGATATTCATATTCATACAGCTAACACACTTGGTGAATTTGAATTTTATAAGCTAATCGAGTTAACGAAACAGGCGAAAAAAGAAGGACAAGTGACAATTAGCCATGCGATGGCACTTGCGGATTTAGAACAGTCACGATTAGAAGATTTAGTACAGGCGATGGCTGCTGTACAAATGGATGTCACAACAACTGTACCAACAGACCTGAATCGTTCAACAATACCAATGCCTTATCTTTATAACAATGGTGTAAAGGTTTCTGTAGGACATGATAGTTTAACAGACCATTGGTCACCATACGGTACGGGCAATACGATTATGAAATTAAATGTGATGGCACAGAGATTCCGTTTTATCGACGAATATTCATTAAGTCGTGCTTGGAGATACGCTTCTGGTGGTATCACACCTTTGAACGACGTGGGAGAACGTGTTTGGCCACAAGCTGGTGATAAAGCCAATATGCTGTTAGTAGATGGCGTTAGCACTGCTCATGTTATAGCAAGAAGATGCCCAATTTCTACTGTTATTTCACAGGGCAAAATTATTCACCAACAGGAAGTAGGAGAGTTGAAAGGAGAATTCAGATGAAGCACTGGCTTACAAATGTTCTACTTGAAACAGGAGAATATGTAAAAGAAAATGATACAGTTGGTACGAAAGTGGAGCTTTTTAACCTTGAAATTACAGATGGCTATATTTCTCAAATTGTACCAGCAACGCAGGTAATCGATTCTCCAAATGAAGTAACAAATATGAACGGGAAGCTGCTATTACCTGCCTTTAAGGAAATGCATAATCATTTAGATAAAACATACTTAACTTTACCATGGAAGGCTTGTGTACCCGTAAAAAATTTAAAGGAACGACTTGATCGTGAAGCACAAGAGTTATCCGTTCTTGCTACAACAGGTAAACAACGTGCAGCTGCAATGATTGAGAAAATCGTTAAGAATGGCGCCAACCATATTCGTACCCATGTTAATATTGATCCTTACATTGGCTTGAAAAATTTAGAAGGTGTACTAGCGGCATTGGATGAATATAAAGATGTCGTGACGTCAGAAGTCATTGCCTTCCCACAGCATGGCTTACTAAGAGATGATATCCCTAAATTATTGCGTGAAGCCTTACGCAATGGGGCAACGATGATTGGCGGCTTAGATCCAGCAGGGATTGATAATTCAATTGAGCCTTCTCTTTATGAAGTGATGGATATCGCACAGGAGTTTAATGTAGATGTTGATATTCACCTCCATGATGGTGGTCATGTTGGGTATTATACAATCGATAAATGGATAGATATCGTTGAGGATGCACAATATCAAGGTAGAACGGCGATTAGTCATGCATTTTCACTTGGGGATGTATCCGTTATGGAACAGCATAAAATCGCTGATCGTCTCGCACAACAGCAAGTGAAAATTATGTCTACTGTGCCATTCGATTTAAGACGTTTAATTCCACCAATTGATTTACTAACAGAGCACGGAGTAGATGTCCACTTTGGGTGCGATGGCTTTTATGATTCTTGGAGTCCTAATGGCTCTGGAGATATTTTAGAAAAAGCGACTACTTTTGCTGATATTTCTCGTAAGCTAGATGAACGCTCTATTCGACAAACATTAAAATATATTACAAATGGTGTAACACCATTAGATGCAAATGGTCAAAAGGTTTGGCCGAATGTGAAAGACGAAGCAAGCTTTGTATTCTTTGACGCAGTATCAAGTGCTGAGGTCATTGCACGTAAACTATCTAACCGAGTGGTTATGTCAAATGGTAAGTTTATCAACTAAGTATAAATCTAAATCCCCCTTATTTAGATATGATAGCAAACTAGAAGATTTCTAGTTTGCTATACTTATGTTTTAATAGAAAAGATTAATAAAGGAAAGGGAAGTAGATTTTTAATAGTTGACCCAGAACTTATGTAGAAGTCTCTTTACATGCAGGTACGATTAATATGAAGCAATTCACTATCTATATGATTTTATTTAGCTGTGTATTTTTTTGGGCCAGTAACTTCATTATTGGCTCGATTTTAATTGAACACTGGGCTCCTATAACAGTCGCCATTTTTAGGCTAATTATCATTGTTTTATTTTTGGGATGTATTAGTTGGAAAGCTATTACCCGAACAATATTTACGCGCAAGAATTTACTATTGTTGGTCATTGCAGGAATACTGGGCGTTTCCATTAATCACTATAGTTTTTATGCCAGCCTTCAGCATACTTCTCCTATCACTGCGGCTTTAATATTAGCCTGTGCACCGATTGTCACATCATTATTGAATAAATTGATTTATCATGAATCACGGAACGGCATATTTTGGCTAGGTGCGATCATTTCATTTGTAGGAGTGGGTCTCATCATTACAAAAGGAGCCCTCATCACCATTTCTATTGGTAAGGGAGAGGTGCTAAGTTTAATTACAATGCTAAGCTTTTCCTTATTTCTTATTATTGTGAATCATCTTAGTCTAAAAATGTCAGCTCAGTCCATCACCTTTTATACAAATCTAATTGGCTTACTGATGCTTATACCATTTTCTTTTACTATATTGCCGCAAACAAATTGGCAAGTAACATACCCCTATTGGATTTTGCTAGTTTTATCAGCAATCGTTATTCATGGGGTTAGTAATTTAATGTGGAATCAAAAAATGAAGGAAATAGGCTCGACGAATGCTTCGCTGTTATTGAATTTTGAGCCAGCTATTGCCATGCTGTTGAGTGCGATTTTTTTAAAGCAATTTCCTACCAGTGTCCAAATTTATGGCTCCTTACTGATTTTACTAGGGATTTTGCTATGTATTTATTATAAAGAAATAAAAGTTATGCTTTTTATGAAAGGAAAAACAAATTAAAAAATGTATTTTTCTGTACAGTATGTTAGAGGTAGCTTCTAACATGCTGTTTTTTTGTAGCGCTTGTTTTATTTTTTTACAAAAACAATATGACTTCGAAAATCGTCTTGTTCCAGATTATTTGTATTCTATAAGAAGCAATTGATTTTGTTTAGTTGCCATTAATATTCAATTTCCTGAAATAAAAATGTATATTTGAATAATAAAAATAGGGAGCGATTGAAAGCTATTTATAAAATATGCATACTCTGTATTGTCAATAAATTATTTTTTTGAAAGTTTAAGTAAAAACAGAATTGATTTTTAATTTTTATTGCTACTTCTAAAAATTAAAATTTCGTACATTTATATGGTGAAATTCTCTTTTGTTCTAAAAATTTCTATTATTCATTAATTTGATCTGCTTCCTTTTTAGAGAAATGAGCATAAAAATATTGTTGGTAAAATAAGACGTATACAACATCAGAATGTGAAGTTATGCACAAAAATAATTATATTAATATAATTAATGATACCTAGTATAATAGAGTAGAAAAGTAATATTAGCTAAAAGCTGTCATGTTTTTTGTAGGAAAAACGAATTTATACTTAGAGACTGTAAGGTTTATGTGATAAAAATCATTGATAAAAAAACAAAATCCTTTTTGGAGAAATAATATTTTTTAGAAAAACATCTTGCATTTGAATAATTCTAAGTGGTAAATTGTTTTACATGGACGTTCATAGAATTTTCACAGGTAGCAAAAGAGGGGAGAAATGAGAATTTATGAATAAAAATAGATGGTTAATTGCATTATCTGCAATCGCTATTCACCTTTCAATCGGTGGAGCCTATGCATACAGTGTATATAAGCTACCGATTGTCACAGAAATGGGATGGAGTGAAACAAAGGTAACGGTTGCCTTTACCATTATGATGGGGCTTGCAGGTTTCTCTGCCGCATTATTTGGTAGCTTAGTAGAAAAAATGGGGCCACGTAAATCGGCGATGGTAGCAGCTGTCTTATTTGGAGCAGGACAAGCTGGTGCGGGTGTAGCGATTTCAATGGATTCTGTTGTCATGTACTGGTTAACATATGGTGTTCTTAGTGGGTTAGGTATGGGGATTGGTTATATAGCCCCTGTATCAACACTTGTAAAATGGTTCCCAGATCGCCGTGGTCTAGCAACAGGTATGGCCGTACTTGGATTTGGATCTGGTGCATTAATTACAGCGCCAGTCGCAGCCAACTTAATGGAGGCAGTTGGCATTTCTACAACGTATTTTATTTTAGGGGCAAGTTATTTCACGTTAATGATTTTAGGGGCTTCATATATAGCGCCACCTAAGCCTGGTTATATGCCAGCGAATATGAAGGCAGCTGCCGATAAAGGCAAAGAAGTAGTAAAGAAAGATTTAGCAGTGATGTCAGCGCGTGAGGCTGTCAAAACAAAGCATTTCTGGATGCTATGGTCCATGCATTTAGTCAATGTAACTGCGGGGATTATGATGATATCTGTTGCCTCTCCGATGGCACAGGAGATTGTTGGTCTATCAGTTGCTGGTGCTGCTGCAATGGTAGGAATAATGGGGCTATTTAATGGTGGTGGTCGTTTAATTTGGGCCGCTGTGTCTGATTATATTGGTCGTTCAAACGTTTTTGTTATTTTCTTTACAGCACAATTAATTACATTTATTGTCCTACCACATACAACAAACGTAATTATTTTCCAAGCACTTATTTTCTTAGTTGTTAGTTGCTACGGTGGTGGATTCTCGAATTTACCTGCATTTGCTAGTGATCTATTTGGTACAAAGCAACTTGGCGTTATTCATGGCTATTTATTAACAACTTGGTCATTAGGTGGTATTTTCGGACCGTTGTTAGTAAGTACAATTAAAAATGCTTACGGAAGCTATATTCCTGTGTTCTATGTATTTGCTGGGTTAATCGCAGCTTCATTAATTATTTCGTTAACACTACGTGCAGATGTACGTAAACAAACTGCTTTAAAAGCAGCACAAAATGTTGGAGATGTCTCCGCTACTCAATAAAGTGAACTTTCAATTGAGACAGGAACTATATAAGTGTCATTTCGCACATGGCACTTATATAGTTATTTTTTGTAGCGGTTGTTATATAACAATTATCGTTTCTTAGTTTAATGTATAACAGTATATATTTGATGTCAATAACATGACTGGAAATGAAGTGATTTTGTTATTAAAAGAGAGATTCTGTAACGAAATGCACAATCAGGGACAATCCGCTAAAATTTGAATCTTTTCTCAAATGTAAACGTATATAAGGTAATTAGGAGGGATGAATCTTGGGAAAATTTTCTTTAGATGAATTTGTTCATAAAACACAGCAAGATGACAATGAAAATGATTATTTTGAATTGGAAACTGAACGAGTATTAGAAGTGAATCTAAACGGTGAAGTATGGTCAAAAATGGGTGCAATGATTTCCTATACGGGTGATATTAAATTTGAACGTGAGCGTGTGCTGGAGCATGGTCTTGGTAAGATGTTTAAGAAGGCTTTAACAGGTGAAGGCACGCAATTGATGAAAGCAAGCGGAAAGGGAAGACTTTATTTAGCAGACCAAGGAAAGAAAGTAACGGTCTTTGATTTGAAAAATGACAGTATTTGTGTAAACGGAAATGATTTACTTGCCTTTGAGCCTAGTATTGAGTGGGATATACGCTTAATGCGTAAAATGGCTGGCATCATGTCAGGCGGTCTATTCAATGTGACACTACAAGGAACAGGGAAAGTGGCCATTACAACACATTTTGAACCATTGACATTATTAGTGAAACCAGGTGAAACAGTTTATACTGATCCACATGCTACTGTTGCATGGTCAGGAAATTTAACACCTGAGTTTAAAACAGATATCAGCTTCCGTACATTTATCGGTCGTGGCAGTGGCGAATCCATTCAGATGGCATTTTCAGGTGAAGGCTTTGTCATTATCCAGCCGTTTGAAGAAGTTTATATGTCTAGTGAAAGCTAAAAAGAGCGTGTCCGTTTTTCTTGGACACGCTTTTTCATAGTGTTGAAAAACAAAGCAATCAATAGCATTTTTGTGAAAGATGAAAATGGATTTCCGTTGCTGGCTATTTGCTTTCCTGTAGGCGAGCACCGAGCTGCTTCCTCCGCTACCGCTCGGTGTAGGGTTTCAACTGTCTCGCTATCCCATGGGAGTCAAGTAGCCTGCCACCTCAACCCACAAATATTTAACTTTTTAGCAAAGGTTTTTAAATAAAGTGAAGGTGTTCACTAAGCATTTATGAAAGCGTGTTGTAACTAAACACTTCTCCACATTGAAAATAAGAGCCTGTTCTTTCTCTCATTATACAAATAAAGGGCTATTCGATTGCAACAGCTATATGAAAGATAAAGAAACATGGTGGAGGCGGCTTATCGGACGCCCCTTGAACGGAAATCAACCCCTTGCCTTGCCAAAAGGTCTTTCTCTTCTATTATAATGCAGCATGCATTCCTGCAATACGTCCCGTTACGAGCGCAGAGGTAATATTATAGCCTCCTGTATAGCCATGAATATCAAGAATTTCTCCACAGAAGAATAAACCTTCTTTTTTCTTTGATGCCATTGTTTTTGGCTCGATTTCTTTTACAGAGACACCACCGCCCGTAACAAACGCTTTGTCAAGTGACTGTGTGCCGCTCACTTTTAATGTGAAATTGACTAGTAAATGTGCTAATTGACGAATTTTCTCTTGGGATAACTCAGCACCTGTTGATTGGACATCGATATTTGCTCGCTCACATAAGAATAAGAGCCACCGTTCTGGTGCAATGCCTTTCCAGACATTTTTCACAGCCTTTTTTGGATCTTCCTTGATTAGTTTATTTAAATATTGCAGACATGTTTCTTCATTATAATGAGGCAGTGTCTGAATACGTATTGTCACTGGTTCATAGCCTGTTTTCATTAATTCTTTCACAACGAACTGACTACAGCGTAAAACAGCGGGACCACTCAAGCCAAAATGGGTAAAGAGCATATCCATTTGATGTGTGACAAGTGTCTTGCCTTTTTTGTTGAGCACAGAGACAGCGACATCACGCAATGCTAGCCCTTGAAGCTCACGCGCTTGGATAAAGTCCTCTTTTGATAGAACAGGCACCTCTGTTGGGAAGAGCGTCGTGATTGTATGACCAGCACGCTCTGCCCAAGGATAGCCATCACCTGTTGAACCGGTTTGTGGGACCGCCTTGCCACCAACAGCTACAATGACTGCTTGACTACGGACTTCGGAGCCATCCGCAAGACGTACACCCAAAATTTTATTTTCGTCCATCAGAAGCTTACTGACGGCTGTGTGTAAACGAACTTCAATATGTAGTCGTTGAAGCTGACGAATTAGTGTATCAACTACATCTTGTGCCCGATTGGATACAGGGAACATTCTGCCGTGATCCTCTTCTTTTAGGGCGACACCAAGCCCTTCAAAAAATGCGATAATATCTTCGTTATTATAAACTGTAAATGGACTATAAAGAAAACGACCATTGCCAGGTATATGCTTAACTATTTCTTCGACAGGTAAACGATTAGTAACATTACAACGTCCACCGCCAGAGATGGCTAATTTCTTGCCAAGTTTTGCGCCTTTTTCTAACAATAACACTTTCTTTTTACGCTCTCCGGCAGCAATCGCCGCCATTAAACCAGATGGGCCACCACCGATCACGATTACATCATACATAGTTAGAAACTCACTTTCTGTTCAAATTAGGAATCTTTCCTATTATACATGAAGTCTATATAGAGAGGGGTTTTCTTGGACATTGAAAATAATAGAAAAGTGTTTTATAATTCCTTATCTCATCTTTCGTGATGAAGAGTGTTTATAGTAGAATGAAACACATGAATCTTTGTTATACAATTGTTTCGATGAAAGTTTTCCTTTATTAGCATTGTCAGCATGAAATGAACGTCTTTTCATGCTATTATGGTAAAGGTTATGCACTAAATTATGAGGTGAAAAATAGAATGTGCGGATTTATTGGTTATATTAATGGAACAAATGTGATTGATCATCATCAAACAATAGAAAATATGATGAATACAATTATTCACCGCGGACCAGATAGCGGCGGTATTCATAGTGACGATAAAGTAACGTTAGGTTTCCGTCGATTAAGTATTATTGACTTATCAGAAGTAGCAAATCAACCATTATATAGTGAAGACGGCAATATTGTGCTTGTATTTAATGGGGAAATTTTCAACTTCCAAGAGTTACGTGCAGATCTTATTGAAAAAGGTCATACGTTTAAAACACAGTCAGATAGTGAAGTCATTATTTATGGCTATGTAGAATATGGCGTAGATTTTGTGAAAAAACTACGTGGGATGTTTGCCTTCTGTATTTGGGATAAAAAGAATGATTTACAATTTATTGCACGTGATGGTTTTGGTATTAAACCATTGTACTATTCTGAGTATACAACAGATGGTACATTTATTTTCGGTTCTGAAATAAAATCGTTTTTACCACATCCTTCATTTATTAAAGAATTAAATAAACAGGCGATACGCCCATACTTAACATTCCAATATTCTTCAATGGATGAAACCTTCTTTAAAGGTGTCTTTAAATTACCACCTGCACACTATATGCTGATTCAAAATGGACAAAAGCAAATTGTGCAATATTGGGATAAAAAATTCCATGCAAAAGACGCACCGATTGAAAAATATATCGAAGAAATTCAGTCAACGGTTAAAGAGTCTGTAGAAGCTCATAAAATTAGTGATGTAAAAGTTGGTTCATTCTTATCTGGTGGTATTGACTCTAGTTATATTACTTCTTTATTACGCCCAGATAAATCCTTCTCAGTAGGATTTGCTGACTATGAAGATATGTTCAATGAGACAAATCTTGCAAAAGATTTATCAGATACGTTGAATATTCAAAATGAACGTAGATATATTACAGCGGATGAGTGCTTTGAAGCTCTTCCTAAAATTCAATGGCATATGGATGAGCCACAGTCCAATCCATCTTCAGTGCCACTTTACTTCCTTTCAGAGCTTGCATCAAAAGATGTAACAGTTGTGCTATCAGGTGAAGGCGCAGATGAAATTTTTGGTGGCTATGCTTGGTATCAAAACTCAGGGAAAATGCAAAAATACGAAAAACTACCATTAGGTCTTCGTAAAACATTACGAGGAATGGCAGAAGCCCTACCGAAAAATCAATATACGAACTTCCTTATTAAAGGTGCTCAAACGGTAGAAGAGCGTTTTATTGGAGAAGCAGTCGTGTGGGATGAAGTAGATGCCATTAATGTTTTAAAACCAGCTTATAAAAATGCGCCATCTGTAAAATCGATTACAAAACGTATTTATGATGAAGTGCCTGGTGATGACGATGTGACAAAAATGCAATACCTGGATCTAAACCTTTGGATGCCTGGTGACATTTTATTAAAAGCAGATAAAATGAGTATGGCTCATTCAATTGAATTACGTGTACCATTTTTAGATAAAGAAGTTATGGAATTAGCGAAAAATATTCCATCTAGATATCGTGTCAATGACATTGATACAAAATATGTTTTACGTCAAGCGGCACATCAAGAATTACCAGAGGAATGGGCGAAACGGCCAAAACTTGGTTTCCCAGTGCCAATTCGTCACTGGTTACGTGAAGAAAAGTATTACAGCATGGTCAAAGAAATGTTTACAACGGACTTTGCGAATGAATTCTTTGATACAAAACAATTAGTGGGCTATCTAGATGAGCACTATGAAGGGAAAGCAAATCGCGGTCGATATATTTGGACGGTTTATGTATTCCTAGTGTGGTATAAAAAGTTCTTTGTGGACATGGTATAAGAAATACGGTTAATCGGTGGGGATGTTCCATTCCTCACCGATTATTTTAAGGTCTTTTTTCATCAGGTATTTTTGAATGAACTTTTTGGTGTATTTATGCGTCTCATTTCCTATAAATATGTTAAGATTACAGTTGGTTTACTTATGCTATTCACAAGGTGATAGCGCTTGCATGTTGGTTTCTTTGAAGTAACAGAAACGAAAATGTTTTATAAGTATCCTTGAAGTGTTACGATATTAATATTGATTTTACAATGAATGGATGGGTATGATGTCCAATTTAATGAAAGGTACTGCGATATTAACACTGGGGATGTTTTTATCGAAGGTACTCGGATTAATTTATATTTTTCCGTTTTATGCAATTGTTGGCGAAAAGAACATTGCGCTTTATCAGTATGCATATATTCCCTATTCTATTATGTTGGCAATAGCTATTTCAGGTGCGCCAATAGCCGTCTCTAAATTTGTCTCCAAGTATAATGCAATGGGAGACTATCAATCAGGTCGCAAGCTGATGAAATCGGGCATACTCATTATGATGGTAACAGGCTTCGGGGCATTTATCGCACTCTTCCTGCTTGCAACGCCGATAGCAGGGCTAGTTATTAAAAGTGAGGAACAAGTCTTTACGGTTGAACAAATTGCTTCGGTGATTCGCTGGGTCAGCTTTGCCTTAATCGTCGTACCATTTATGAGTCTATGGCGCGGCTTCTTCCAAGGCTATGACAAAATGGAGCCTACGGCAGTTTCTCAATTGGTAGAACAAATTGTGCGAATTGTTGTGTTACTTGGTGGTTCTTTCTTAGTCGTTGTGGTGTTCAAAGGGAAGCCAGAGACAGCGATTTCGTTTGCTGTGTTTGCTGCCTTTATTGGGGCAATCGGTGGATTAGGTGTTCTTTATTACTACTGGAAAAAATATCAGCCTGAATTCAACTTATTACGTAGCCAAAGTGTGACGTCTACACAGCTACCGATGTCCAATATTTATAAAGAAGTGATTACCTATTCCATACCAATGGTGTTTGTTGGAGTAGCCAACCCGTTATTCCAATTAGTTGACATGCTTACATTTAATGGGGCGATGACTTCCATTGGTTTAGCAGAAGTGACAGATACTTATTTATCGATGATAAACTTTATGACACATAAGGTTGTCATCATTCCGGTCATGCTAGCGACAGGCTTTTCAATGGCATTAGTACCGACGATTACAAAATATTACACACAGGGTGAGTATTTATCGCTACGCCATGCGATGGATAAAACCTATCAAATTTTAATTTTTATTACATTGCCAGCTGTAGTAGGTATTTCTCTTTTAGCTAATGAAATCTACTTCATGCTTTATTCAGAAAGTGAAATGGGTGCTACTATATTAGCGCATTATGCACCAGTTGCGATTTTATTTGCATTATTCCAAGTAACAGCAGCGTTGTTACAAGGGATTGATTTTCAAAAGTGGATTGTCTTCAGCTTATTATCAGGGATATTCGTTAAGCTAGCGTTAAATATTCCATTCATTCGTTGGCTGGAGGCAGATGGTGCCATTGTGGCAACTGCAATTGGCTATAGTGTATCGATTCTTATCAATATCCTTGTGCTACGAAAAACATTGAATTATCGATCAGAAATGGTTGTTCGTCGTGTTATGTTGATTGCTTTATTGACAATGGCAATGGCAATTAGCGTGCTCGTTGTGCATAAATTATTGGAATTGCTTATGGGCCCAGTAGATAGTAAATTCTCAGCATTACTATTCTCTATTATTTGTGCGGGTGTTGGTGTGGCTGTTTACGGCTTTTTATCACTGCGCTTAGGTTTGGCACAAAAGTTATTGGGTGAACGATTAACGCGCATTATGAGCAAACTGGGAATGAAATAGGAGTGGTACTATGCGTTTAGATAAATTACTAGCGAATATGGGGTATGGTTCCCGTAAAGAAGTGAAGCAGCTATTAAAGCAAAAGGCTGTCACAGTGGATGGTGCTTATGTTAAAGACGCAGCGCTACATGTAGACCCAGAACAGCAGATTGTATCAGTGTTTGGAGAGCGCGTTGTTTATACAGAGTTTGTCTATTTTATGATGAATAAGCCACCTGATGTTATTTCTGCAACAGAAGATTTAAGAGACGAAACGGTGATTGAATTATTAGAGCCATTGCATCAGCATTTTCAACCTTTCCCAGTTGGACGGCTGGACAAAGATACAGAAGGGTTACTGTTATTAACCAATGACGGTTTGCTGGCCCATAATTTATTGTCTCCGAAAAAACATGTGCCAAAGGTTTATTTTGCACAGATTGAGGGCGTTGTGACGGAAGAAGATGTCGAGAAATTTGCGCATGGCGTGGAATTAGATGATGGCTACGTTACAAAGCCTGGAAAGCTTGTGATTCTACAATCTGCACAGCAATCAGAAATAGAGCTGACAATTCAGGAAGGCAAATTTCATCAGGTGAAACGAATGTTTGAGGCTGTGGGTAAACGTGTAACGTATTTAAAGCGGTTGTCTATGGGGAATCTTCACCTAGATGATAAGCTGGCATTAGGTGAATATCGTGAACTAACTGCAGAAGAGCTAGCCAGCTTACAAAACAATCATTAACACAATCCTCGGTGCTACTATAGCATCGGGGATTTTTTATATACAGTATGATGACAGTAACGGTATAATATGAATGAGTTACTGTGATGTACTCATGTAGCTTATCATTATCTAAAGTTTTTAAAATATGATGGTGAAAATAGGTAGAGGACAAATATATGAAGAACCTGCGTATAAAATTATTACTATCTTTAATAGCTTTTGCAGTCATACTCGTTGCTGTCATTTCATATGTCAACAGACAAATACTAGTGGCAGATATCGAGAAGCAAGTGGCCATGAATAAAGTATTAATTGAAAATCATATTCTGACAGATATGCAAACGATCGATAATGCTCATTTTTATTTTGATAAAAATATGTCAGATAATATGGAACAGGAACTTAGAAAATTACAAAACGATTATCGCAAAAATCCTGCTATTGAAACTTGGGATTTGCAACAGAAGAAACAGAAGCATGGTATGGATATTTACATAGTAGATCAATCCAACAAGGTGATTTACACGACATTTGAGAAAGATATTGGTTTGGATTTTTCGAGCTGCTGTCAGCGTTTTTCGGCATTATTGGATGAGCGGCGTGCTAGTGGTGAGTTTTATACAGATGGAATAGATATTTCGACAACGACAGGAGAATACCGAAAGTTCGGCTATTTGGCAACGCATGATAAGAAATATCTGCTTGAGTTAGGCATAGACTTACTGAATGATCCAGTCTTTCAAACCTTTAATTTTGAGAAAACCGCAGAATCCTTAATTGCTAAATACGAGGATTTAGTAGAAGTGCAAATCATTAACGCCGGTGGAGTTTTTTTTGATGATTCTAGATTGAAGAAGATCACCGTGCGAGATCAATCCAAACAATTTCAGCAATATTTTGAGCTAGCGAAGAAAAAAATGGAGCCAGTTGAATTTCAAAAAGCATTACATCATGGTTATATAGAAACGCATCTTTTTTTGCCTTATGAAGCAGAGACAGTGAGAGGGGAGTCTTCAAAAAGGCTTGTTTATGTGAAATTTGTCAATTCTACTAAAATAGAAGCGCTCCAAAAAAATACAAAACAATTTTGGATTTTACTATCCATTGCCTTGCTAACAGCATTTATTATGCTATTAGTCATCAATAAAATTTTATCTAAAACAATCTATCTTGCCACATTCGATCCGTTAACGGGTGTCTATAATCGTGCTACCTATATTCGGAAGTTTGACAATTTATTAAAAAAACGAAAAATGAATGTGCCTGGTTTGTTGTTAATCGACTTGGATAATTTTAAGCAAGTAAATGATCAATTTGGGCATGTGGAAGGGGATCGTATCCTGATTGAAACAGCCATGATTTTAAAGCATGTAGTGAAAAACAATGGCTTTGTCGTGAGATTCGGTGGAGATGAATTTGCTATTGTCTTGTACGATACGACAGAACAACAGATGCAACAAATTGCAGAGGCCATTTTGACTCAAATCAGAACCGTAAAATATGAGGGATATGCTAGTGAAAAATGGTCCGTATTATCTGTCAGCATGGGTGGCGCCATTTATCATCATGTTGAAGAGACAGAAATGAGCTTATTTGAACGGGCGGATAAGGCACTATATCAATCTAAAAATGCAGGTAAAGATCAATATTCTAGTTATGCTGAGGTCGCTGCTGACGAAGACTATAGTATTTAAAAAAACGCTCCATTCTATCATTAGCCAATGATAGCAATGGAGCGTTTTTTAATGCGTTGTCGTTTTGGATCTATAAAAGAAACAACTACATAATACAAGAATGGCGATGACAGCAAACATAGCATTCATATAATGAGTCAATAACCAACCACCTATTATGGGTCCAATAAAGCCGCCTAAATTTTTAAATTGCGCAGCGCCCAAATAAGTTGCTTTTTGTGTATCTGGTGCAATTTCATCAATCATAACATTCATTGTTGGGAAGGCAAAAATCTCACCTATTGTAAAAATAATCATGGCGATGATATAGAGCGTATAATTATTGGAGAATCCGAATAAAAATAGACCAATTGCAAAGAACAGTATACCTACCAATAATGTTGCGGACGATGAAAACCGCTCTGATACAATGCTTATTGGTAATTGTAATAATAAGACAACCGCTGCATTGAGAGAGATTAATAGCGAATAAAGTTTCGCACCTTCCTCGATTTTTAATTCAATGATTTGTGGTAATGTAGAATCAAATTGAGAGTATCCTATATTGATTAGGATGGCACCTAAAATAAAGCTAAGTAGTACACGATTTGTTAATAAAATTGTGAATGTACTTAGTATTTTTGTTTGAGTGACAGCTTTAGGTTGTTGCATTTGATAACGGTTTAACACGAAAAATAAAAATACAGCATAAATGATATACATAATACCTGTCAGCATAAAGGGGATACTTGGACTTGATAGCTGTGAGATGTACACACCGATAATAGGGCCGATGACCGCTGCAATATTAATGGCTGTATAACGTAACGAAAATAGTCTTTTTCGTTTATCAGCAGGTGTAAAATCAATCATTAATGCCTGTGTGGAAGGTTCAAAAAATGAACGACAAAGACCATTCAAGGCATTGAATAGGACAAAGAGCCATACGGTATGAACAGTTGCAAAGCCGAAAAATACAAGGCTCCAAACAATAATCGTTAGTAAAATAACACTTTTTCGACCAAAGCGATCTGTTAGATAACCACCAAAAAATCCACCAATAGTGGAAATAAGTGGCGCAATTCCAATCGTCAACCCAATTTGTAAAGGGGAGGCTTGAATTTCATTATGTAGATAAATAGCTAAAAAAGGCATTGCCATAAAGCTTGCAATACGTGTAAATATTGTTCCGCCTAAGATAATCCAAACTAATGGATGAAAGTACGTTGACAATTTCAAATAAAATCCTCCTCTCAACATTTAGAATGTTTCGAGTTTAACGGATTGTTAAGCAACTGTAAATAGTCAAAATAATCTTGAAGGAGCACATAGGGAAATTTTTCTGTAAGTATGGAGCATAAAGGGTATGTTTTGAATGCACAATAGTGAAATGACTGGCCCTTCCAATAAGCCATAAAAAAATCTAATACGCTTATAACGACAAAAAAGAATGACCCCGACGAAAGGTCATTCTTTTTCCATACACAATGCTTTACGTACAAAACGTAAAACTAAGACGTCATTTTTACTTTTTTCTTCGTCGTTGTCCATTTGCCTCGACTTGGACTCATTACCAAATCGTTAAAGGCTAACACGTTCAAATCTCTTTGAACGGTGCGAGGAGTGATACTAAACTCTTCGACTAAATCCTGTGTAGACACGGTTCCTTTGTCTAAAATAAACATGTACACGTCTTTAATACGATTAAGCATTCGATCAGTAGTTGGTTTCATTAAATGAACCACTCCTTCATCTTAATTCTCTTGGCAAAGACTAGCGGACGACAATATGTGCGGAGTGCACTTAGGCTAATAAGTAGCTGCCTTAGACATCCCCTTTTCTAATTTTATAGTCAGAACAATTATTCTGATAACTTCATTATATAGAAAAACTACTTAATTTTCTAGTGAATGCAAGAGAAATTTACATTTGAAATATAAATTTTATACTGTATTTTGTGGGAATACGTGAAAAACATGCTATATGTGGTAGTGTCAGTAGAAGTTACTGAAAATAGTTGTCAGAAAGCTGATTGTCATATATGTTGTAAGGTGTAGAATAATGTTGATACTTTGAAGGAGGTATATGGTATGGATTGGTTACAGGCTGCAAAAGAAAGGCAAGATGAATTGATACAAGAGTTACAGGAGCTTGTGCAAATTAATAGTGTTCTTGATGAGGATACAATAACTACTGAAGTACCATTTGGAGATGGTCCACTTCAAGCGCTTGAATGGTTACTAGCAAAAGGTCAGAACGAAGGCTTACAAACGAAAAATGTTGATAATTATGCTGGGCATATTGAAATGGGTTCAGGTGAAGAATTACTTGGTATTTTATGTCATGTTGATGTTGTACCGGTTGGAGACGAAGCTGACTGGACATACCCACCATTCAGCGGTACAGTAGCAGACGGTAAGTTATATGCACGTGGTGCGATTGACGATAAAGGTCCTACGATTGCGGCATGGATGGCTATGAAGCTTGTGAAAGAAGCGGGTATTCCATTAGAAAAAAGAGTACGAATGATTATTGGTACGGATGAAGAAACAGGATTCCGCTGTGTCGACCACTATTTTAAACAAGAGGAAATGCCGACAATTGGTTTTGCACCAGATGCGGATTTCCCGCTCATCAATGCGGAAAAAGGCATTGCCGAGCTTGTGTTCTCTCAAAATAAAATAGGTGATGCAACGAAAGAACAACTACTACTATTTAATGCAGGAAAGCGCCCAAATATGGTACCTGATTTTGCGAAAGCAACAATTCAGCATGTCTCCGAGTCATTCGAACAGAATTTTCAAACATTTTTAAGCAAAAATCAGCTAGATGGCTCTTTATTAATGGAGGACTCTCGCTATATAATAACTATCAAAGGTAAAGCAGCCCATGCAATGGAACCAGAAAAAGGTGTTAATGCAGCTGTTTATCTTGCAGCATTTTTACAACAAGAGTTGACGACAGAGGCAAGTAAACAATTTGTTGACTTTATCGCACATGTTTTTTATCAGGATCATTACGGCCATCAGCTTGCGCTACAGTTTGAGGATGCAATGTCAGGAAAAACTACATTAAATCCAGGTATCGTCAGCTATGATGTTCATAAAGGTGGCAGTTTAGTAATTAGTATGCGCTATTCTGTGTCCTACCCATTCGATGAAAAAATAACGGCGGCTCAACGCTTAACGGTGGAAAAAGGGTTCTCACTAGATATTCAAGACGATTCCAAACCGCATTATGTCAGTGAAGATGATCCATTTATCCAAACATTAGCAGCTATTTATAGACGTCAAACGGGTGATAGAGAAACACCTCTATTATCGACAGGTGGTGGGACGTATGCACGTGTGATGAAAAAAGGTGTGGCATTTGGCATGCTGTTTCCGGGAGAGCCAGATGTAGCGCATTGTGCAGATGAGTTTGTTGTCGTTGAAAATCTCGTTAAAGCTGCAGCAATTTATGCTGAAGCAATTGTTGAACTTGCAGGAAAAAAATAACTAAAAGACGAAAAGGATGAACAAAACATGGCATATTCATTATGGAATGATCAAATTGTTGAAGAAGGATCGATTGTGATATCTCCAGAAGACCGAGGTTATCAATTCGGTGACGGCATTTATGAGGTAATCAAAGTTTATAACGGAAATATGTTTACAGCACAAGAGCATATTGATCGTTTCTATGCAAGCGCCGAAAAAATTCGTCTTGTTATTCCTTATACAAAGGACGTTTTACACAAATTATTACATGAGCTAATTGAAAAAAATAATCTAGATACAGGGCATGTATACTTCCAAATTACACGTGGTGCTAATGCCCGTAATCATGTTTTCCCAGATGCGAGTGTTCCAGCTGTATTAACTGGTAATGTTAAAGAGGGTGAACGTGCATATGAAAACTTTGAAAAAGGGGTAAAGGCTACTTTTGTTGAGGATATTCGTTGGTTACGCTGTGATATCAAATCTTTAAACCTACTTGGTGCCGTATTAGCAAAGCAAGAGGCTGCTGAAAAAGGTTGCTATGAAGCGATATTACATCGTGGGGATATCGTGACAGAATGCTCATCAGCGAATGTTTATGGTATTAAAGACGGCAAGCTTTATACACATCCAGCGAATAACTTCATTTTAAATGGCATTACCCGTCAAGTCATTTTAAAATGTGCAGAGGAAATTAATTTACCTGTCGTGGAAGAGCCGATGACAAAAGCTGATTTATTAACGATGGATGAAATCATTGTTTCGTCTGTATCTTCTGAAGTGACGCCTGTAGTGGATGTTGATGGAAACCAAATTGGTGCTGGTGTACCAGGGGAATGGACACGTCAATTGCAACAAGCTTTTGAAGCGAAATTACCACTTTCTTCAAATACAAAATAAAAAAACATTTAGAGAACTACCAATAAGGATAGTTCTCTTTTTTATGGATGTAATGTTGAGTGTCGTCATGTAAAATAAAAAGGATAGGAAAGAATAATTTTACAGATTGAAATTCGTAGAACAAATGTCGATGTAATGTATACAATTGCCTCTTTTTCTACTAAAGCAATCGTAATCCATGATGTCTCGGTGTAATAGTGTCTAAATTTTTTTCAAGCCTGCAAGTAAGAAGTTAACCTCAAGTCATCCTGTTGTGTGAGCAGTTAATTATCTTCTCTTAAAGGTTGTAACATTCGTCGGGGAATTCGGGACAACATGGAGTAGATCACGTCGTCATTGCTTCAGGGCATGATGCTTTTTGACAGTGTTCTCCCTATTTCAGCGAGCGTTTGAACACACGCTTTTAGTACAAAAAACAATTGCTGAATCAAGATAAAAAGAAATATAGATATGGTGAGTAAGAATGGAGTGACCTTTACATGGCACAATTGGTGAAATTACAAGATTATATTTCACGCTATCAAATTGATTTAGCGAGATATCCAACTCAATTTGTGCGCTTAAAGAAAAGTCAGTGGGAGCGCATTAAGCGTCAGTGGGAATTGGGAGAGGATATAAGCGAATGGCAACATGACGACAATGAGGCAGAAACAAATGCCTTCGAAGAAAAGGAACGGTTTTCCTTCTTCAAAAAAATCTTTGCTGGCCGCCAAAAGGAAGCAACTGAGGATGTTGAAAAACTAGAAATATCCAACGAGCTTGTCAGTGATGAAGATACCATTCCAGAAGAAGAAACGACGCTCACATTTGAACCTAAAATTGTGTTTGCACCACAATCCATCCATGAGCTGAAACGAATGTTTATCGATCAATTTTTCCATTTTCAAATGAAATGGGCTAGTTCAACATTACGTGAAAAATCATATGTAGATCCTCGTTTCATGCGTGACTCTTTACTACGTACATTATTGCAAACGTTACCAGATAACTATTTGTTGTTTTATTATCCTATTCTACAAATAAGAAAAGCCCCTATTGAGCTTGATGTAGTACTCATGTCACCAACAGAATGTATTTGTATTACGGTGTTAGAAGCTGAAAATCAAGCTGTCTATGTAGGTGGGAGTGATCGCTTCTGGATGAAGAAAGTGGGAACTAAGGACGTTAAAGTACTGAATCCAACAATTAATTTAGGGCGGATGGAATCGGTGCTATCGCAATTATTTAAACAAGAGAATATAGATATGCCTATCCGTAAAGTTGTGCTAACTCGGAATGGTTATTTTGATTATCCTGGTGCACCATTTGGGATTCGCTTTGTTGATCGTCGAAATTACCACGAATGGATAGAGCAGTTGAGAAAAGTTTCCTCTCCTATGAAGCATATGCAAATACGGGCTGCTCAAACAATTTTAAATACTGTCCAAACAACCTCCTTTAATCGAGACATTTGGCAGCAAGCGCCACAACCAACAAAGGACTGATATATGCAGGTATTATTTATTGTCAATGAGGCAGCAGGAAATGGGAAAGGCAAGAGGGTTTGGCTTCAGCTGCAACAGCAACTAACGATCACCTATCAAGTAGCTTTTACGGAATATGAAGGACATGGGAAGGAAATAGCCAAACAATGGGCTCAGCAACAGCAAGAACACATGTTACTTGTCGTTGTTGGTGGTGATGGCACCATCCATGAGGTAGTTAGTGGTGTTGTACATAATAAATACGTCATTATAGGTGTCGTTCGAGCAGGCTCTGGCAATGATTTTGCCCGCTTTTTCCCAAGCTTTCAACATGCGAGGCAAATAGAGGCCTATATAAGGAACACTATGGCCAATACACAGATGGATGCAGGAATTATTCAGCTCGGTGATAAATGGAATGAAATTTTCGTTAATAATGCGGGTATAGGCTTCGATGCCTATGTGACAAAATCAATTAATACATCTCGTCTTAAATTTTATCTCAATAAAATTGGGTTAGGAAAGCTTTCCTATGCTGTAGCTGTTATGAGAGGGTTATTTCGCTTTAAGCGTTTTGATGTAACGATTCGTTCAGGTGAACAAGAATGGCAATTCCAGCAGGCATGGTTTGTAGCGATGAGTAATCAGCCTTATTTCGGGGGAGGCATGAAAATATCACCAGCTGCAAAAGCAGATGATGGCCTTGTGGATATAACGATTGTCCATGGAATATCACGTATCAAATTATTACTTGTTTTTATCACTGTTTTTTTTGAAAAGCATACAAAATTTAAGGAAATTACTTTTTTACAGGGCCAACACTTTGATATGAGTGTACGCGCTCATCAGGTTGATTGTCATACGGATGGCAATTACGTGGGCGTTGTGAATCAAGGGATCCCTATACACTGTACAGTACAGCAAAATGCATGGCAGGTTATTGCTAAAGATGCCTAAAAATATCATTGTGCAATAATTTCATGCGAATTGTAGGGGAATACGTTATACTATAAAACATCAATAACTTCACAAGAAAGAAATGAGGAACAACATTGAGATTAAGAAATAAGCCTTGGGCAGAGGAAATGATTACAGATCACCCAGAGGTGATTATTCCAAATCCTGAAGACTTTAAAGGTAAGTGGCAGTCTGTTTTCGGAAATGACAATCCTATCCATATTGAAGTAGGTTCTGGAAAAGGGCAATTTGTTACAGGTATGGCTTTGCAAAACCCAACGATTAATTATATTGGCATTGAGCTTTATGATAGTGTGATTGTTTGTGCACTAGAAAAAGTGCTAGAGGCAAAATCTCCAGCGAATTTACGCTTACTAAAAGTAAATGGCGCAGATTTATATAAATTCTTTGATAAAAATGATGTATCACGTGTATACCTGAATTTCTCAGATCCTTGGCCAAAAACACGTCATGCAAAAAGACGTTTAACGCACGAGGGTTTTTTGAAATTATATGAGTCGATTTTAGTGGATAATGGGGAAGTCCATTTTAAAACGGATAACCGTGGTCTGTTCGAGTATTCTTTAATCAGTATGTCTGAATATGGTATGTTACTAAAGTATGTATCTCTCGACCTACATGCAAATATGCCAGAGGATAATGTGATGACGGAATATGAGGAGAAATTTTCTGCGAAAGGGCAGCCGATTTATCGCTTAGAATCACAATTTATCATTAAATTGTAGGGGGAATATGGATGGATCAGTTACAGTTTCACAAAATGTCATTAACATGGCTTAACGGGGGTGTTACGTGCCTAGATGGCGGGGCAATGTTTGGTGTTGTACCGAAGCCGCTTTGGTCACGTAAATATCCAGTCAATGAAAAAAATCAAATTGAATTACCAACAGAACCCATTCTCATTCAATATGAGGGCAAAAACTACCTGATTGATACAGGAGTTGGTTTTAATAAATTAAACGAAAAACAATTACGAAACTTTGGTGTAACCGAGGAATCCTCATTAACGGAAAGCTTACAGGAACTGGGGTTAACAACAGCGGATATTGATGCAGTGTTAATGACTCATTTACATTTTGATCATGCTGGTGGCTTAACACAATGGGAAGAGGATGTACTTGTACCAACTTTTCCGAATGCCAAAATTTTTGTTACGAAAATTGAATGGGATGAAATGCGTAATCCTAATATCCGCTCTAAAAATACGTATTGGAAAGAGAATTGGGAGCCAGTGCAGCACTTAGTTGAAACCTATGAAGATACGTTGGAAGTGGTACCAGGGATCGAAATGATTCATACAGGTGGACATAGTGAGGGACATGCTGTTATCAAGCTAACGCAAAATGGTGAAGTATTATTGCATATGGCGGATATTATGCCAACACATGCTCACCAGAATCCATTATGGGTATTAGCGTATGATGATTACCCAATGACAAGTGTATTTGCCAAAGAGCGACTTATAAAAGAGGCGCTTACCAATAGCTATAGCTTTATTTTCTATCACGATGCATATTACCGTATGATTAAATGGGATGAAACGGGCAAAGAAATTGTCAATAAGCTTGAACGTAGTAGACAAGCTGTTATTACATTTTAATAGCGCCAGCAAAGGCCGAGGTAATTGACATATAAAATGTCAATTACCTCGCTTTTTTGTTCGTGAACAGGATAGAAAATATGATACACTTAACACGATACTAAAATACAAAAGAGAGTTGAAATAAACATGGCAACTGAACAACCATTTTTACCAGTTTTACTAGGATCAGATATGAATGCATATGGTATGGCACGCGCGTTTTATGAAGCATATGGTATTAAACCACTTGTCTTAGGACGTTCTCATTTAACAGCGACTCAAGATAGCCATATCCTACAATTTCAAGAAATAGACCGTTTAAATGAACAAGATGTTTTTGCACCTGCACTTGCAGAAGTTGCAAAAAAATATGCTGATAAAAAACTATTGCTTTTAGCATGTGGAGACGATTATGCTAAGCTGATTATTAAAAATAAGCCAGCGTTACAAGAGCATTTTACTGTACCGTACATCGATGAATCGTTGATGGATGAAATTTTATTGAAAGAAAACTTCTATAAAATGTGTGATCAATATAATTTTAAATATCCAGGTACAACAACGGTGACAGCCGATAACTATGAAAACTTTACACCACCATTTGATTACCCTATTATTTTAAAAGCTTCAAACTCTGTAGAATATTGGGCATGTAAATTCCCAGGTAAGAAAAAAGTATTTGTTGCGCATGATGATGCGGAAAAAACGGCCATATTAAAAGCGATTTATAGCTCAACATATCAGGATACTATGATTATCCAAGAATTTATTCCTGGTGATGATTCTTATATGCGTGTGTTAAATGCTTACGTAGGGAAAGATGGAAAAGTAAAGCTGATGTGTCTAGGTAATCCTATTCTAGAAGAACATTCTCCTGAAGGAATCGGAAGTTATGCAGCCATCGTTACAACCTATGATAAAGAATTAATGGATCAAGTACGATTCTTCTTAGAGGATATCGGTTATACAGGCTTTGCAAATTTCGATATGAAATATGATATTCGAGACAAGCAGTATAAGCTATTTGAAATTAATTTACGTAATGGTCGCTCTAGCTACTATGTAACAGCAAGTGGTCATAATTTAATGAAGTATGTCGCTGATGACCATATGTTAAATATCGAGCAAGATGTCACATATGTGCAGGACAAACATTTATGGATGATTATTCCTAAGGGCGTATTATTCAAATATGCATCAAATGAAAAGCTTAAACTAGAAGCAAAAAAATTAATTAGTGAGGGCAAATATACAAACTCTCTTTACTTTAATGAGGATATGAATACGAAGCGTTGGGTGAAGTTAACGCTCAATAACTTGAATTATTATCGTAAGTATAAAAAGTACTTTAATAATAAAGGTTTATCCGAATAACAATAAGAAGCCATCTCATTCATTGGAGATGGCTTCTTATTGTCTATACATGATTAAACTTCTGTTAGTTCCACGACAACACCAGAGCGTGCGTCGGCAGCAAACTCGAAAGTCTGCATTTCCCCTTCATTCATACGAGAGATTCCTCCGCGATATACTGGGATAGTCATAATACCGTTTGTGAAATCTTCTGTTTTCATAAAAATCCAAGAACCGTCAATCGGTGCATCCTTTTTAAACTCTCTTTTTATGTTTTCAAGTACTTGTCCTGCAGGTACGAACGGAGAAACTTTTTCACTAGCTTCTTTAATAATGACTGCGGCAGCTAAGCCAGTTGCAACACCAATTAAAAAATCACGTAATTTCATACATCTTTCCTCCTTTTTCTATACCTATATTTTAGCATAGCCTATGGAGTGAATGCACGTTCACACTTTAACAGTTTTAGGAAATGTATCAATATTTCGAATTCGGAAATAAATGTGTTACAATAGGCAAGGAAGAATATTCTACTTCGTGGGGAGAGAGTCATCATGAATGAGGAAACATTACAATTATTTAAAACATTAACAGAACTACCAGGCGCTCCGGGGAATGAACATGCTGTACGTGCGTTCATGCGTTCTGAGTTAGAAAAATACTCGGATGAAATCGTTCAAGATAATTTAGGGGGCATCTTTGGTGTCAAGCGCAGTGAGGTTGCTGACGCGCCGAAAGTGTTGGTTGCTGGACATATGGATGAAGTAGCATTTATGGTTACTTCTATTACAGATAATGGCATGATCCGTTTCCAAACATTAGGTGGCTGGTGGAACCAGGTTATGCTTGCACAGCGTGTAGAAGTTTATACAAAAAATGGCGCAATACCTGGCGTTGTTTCATCTATTCCACCGCATTTATTAACAGATGCGGAACGTGCTAAGCCGATGGATATAAAAAATATGCTTATCGATGTTGGCGCTGACAACAAAGAAGATGCAATGGGTATGGGTGTTCGACCAGGACAATCTATCATTCCTATTTGTCCATTTACACCAATGGCCAATCCGAAAAAAATTATGGCTAAGGCTTGGGATAACCGTTATGGCTGTGGTCTAGCGATTGAGTTAATGAAAGAAGTACAAAATGAAAAACTAGGATCGCATTTATATTCAGGCGCAAATGTTATGGAGGAAGTAGGTTTACGTGGTGCTCAAGTATCAGCAAATATGATTAAACCAGATTTATTCTTCGCATTAGATGCTTCTCCTGCCAACGATACGTCGGGAGAAAAAAATCAATTTGGACAGCTTGGCAAAGGTACATTACTTCGTATTTTAGACCGCACAATGGTCACACATCGTGGTATGCGAGAATTTATTTTAGATACTGCCGAATCAAATCATATTCCTTACCAGTACTTTGTATCTCAGGGAGGAACTGACGCAGGGCGAGTACATACAGCAAATGATGGTGTTCCAAGCGCTGTTATTGGTGTTTGCTCACGCTATATTCACACGTCAGCGTCCATTATTCATATTGATGATTACGCAGCTGCCAAGGCATTAATTGTTGAATTAGTGAAAAAAGCAGATCGTTCGACATTAGAGACAATTCGCGCTAATGTATAAGAAGTTAACAAGATGCCTTTTAGAGGCATCTTTTTCTATGGAAAGAAAGTGGGGATTAGATGAATATAGCCATTGGGACAATGAATAAAGCGAAGACAGAGGCAGTTGAAGTAATTGCTCGACAATATTTTGAAGATGCCATCTTTACGCATGTGAAAGCTGCTTCTGAAGTGTCAGATCAACCAATAAGTAATGAAGAAACGAGACTAGGGGCGATTAATCGTGCAAAAAACGCCATGAACACAACAGGTGCACAATTCGCATTTGGCTTAGAGGGTGGCGTAACTGAAATAGATGATGAAATGTATGTTTGTAATTGGGGTGCATTAACAGTTTCTGATGGAACAATTTTCACAGCTGCTGGTGCACAAATTATATTACCAAAAGAAATTGCCCAGGAAATAAGAGGTGGTGGAGAACTTGGCCCTATTATGGAGCAATACACAAAACGTCGAGATATTCGTCAAGGTGCAGGTGCTGTAGGTATTTTTACGCAAGGTTTGGTGAGTCGACAGATGATGTTTGAGCATATTGTATCACTATTGGTTGGTCAATATTTGTTCACATTTTCACAAAAATAGTTAAATAGAATTAGTATTCAGCATGCAGTTAGGTTGCATCTGATGAATAATTTTTTTAAAATAGAAAAAAGTTAGCAGAGAAAGGAAGAGGAACATGTCGTTTACCTGGCTAAAAACTATCGGCCTGATGCTTTTACTTCTGGTCCTTTCTGGCTGTAATCAATCGATTGATGACCAAATTGCGAATGGGCTCCAATTAACGGAGACGGTTTTTGCTGAAGAGCCAGAAGAACATACGGAGAAAATTGGAGATATCAAATTATACTTACCTTCAAACTTTAAAGTTGAAGACAGTTCAGATGCTTATAATATTGTGATTTCAAAAGGAAAAGAAAGCTATATTCTTTTTATTAATGATGAAGAAGCACAAGACAGTAAACTTTATTATAATCTTTTAAAAGAAAATGAAGCGGACAAAATTATCGAAGAGTTAACTTATGACAAGAATGGTCGTTTTGGCTTCACTGCGGTTCTAAAGACGGAAGATAAAAATGAGATGGAGCTCATTGTTAGTAGCGGCGGCGTGAAAATGACAACGATTTCTCAGACCAAACATATTGAAACTAATTTGCGTGAGATGACGAAAATTGTACATTCGGTTAAAATGAAGTAAATAGATTGGATTGAACAGACGGTTCACAAACATGTGAGCCGTTTCATTTTGAAGTCAGGATGTGAGAGAAATGAAGCAATTGAAATCAGAACAACTGATAGAGCTATTAAAAAAACGATTGAATGAAGAGAAATACGAATTTCATTTTGATAAAAAGCATGATAAATTACGATTGAATCATAAGACGATTGACAAAGGAATGGAGCTCTCATTACCTGGTATCTTAGCAAAATACAATGATAAGCAAGAGGCAGCGATTGAGGAAGTTGTCTATACGATTGAGCAGACTTTTAATGCGATGGAGCAAGAAAAAGAACAAGGCTTTCAAACGACTACACAAATTTATCCTATTATACGTGCGACTTCTTATCCCCAAGCATCTAAAGAAGGACATGCGTTTATTACAACTGAGCATACAGCGGAGACACGTATTTTTTATGCGCTCGATTTGGGTAAAACCTATCGTTTTATTGATGAATCCATGCTAGAAGCATTACAATTAACGGTAGAGCAAATTCGAGAAATGGCACGCTTTTCAGTAAAGCAATTACCAACCGCATATAAAAAAGATGAGGTAGCAGGTAATCTATTTTATTTTGTCAATGTGAATGATGGCTACGATGCTAGCCGTATTTTAAATGAGAGTTTTTTGACAGACATGCGAGCACTGGTGGAAGGCGATATGACATTGTCTGTGCCACATCAAGATGTGTTAATTATAGGTGATATTCGCAATGAAACAGGGTATGATGTATTAGCACAGATGACGATGCATTTCTTTACTGTCGGTATAGTACCGATCACATCATTATCTTTTATTTATGAAGATGGGGAACTAGAACCAATCTTTATTTTAGCCAAAAACAGAGTGAAAAAGGAGCAAGAAAAACAATGAACGTATTTTACAACAAAGAGCATGTAGGAGATGTCTTACTAGTTCAATTAGCAACTGAGTCTATTGTGAAAACAGTAGTAGAACGAGCTGGAGATATCGCTATTTTAAAAGAAGCACAAACAGGAGAAATAAAGGCGTTTAATTTATTTAATGCAAGCAGCTACATCCAAACAGATGCAAGAGGCTTAGTGGAAGTGACACCAGAACTAGTAGCACAACTAACTGCAGCCATCGAGAAAAATGGAGCTACAATCAACCTTGATGTTGACTTTTCTCCAAAATTTGTGGTGGGTTATGTGGAAACAAAGGACAAGCATCCGAACGCTGATAAATTAAGTATCTGTTCCGTAAATGTAGGCGATGAGACATTGCAAATTGTTTGTGGTGCTCCTAATGTAGAAGCAGGTCAGAAGGTAGTTGTTGCAAAAATTGGTGCAGTAATGCCTTCAGGTATGCTCATTAAAGCAGGAAATTTACGTGGTGTTGAGTCTTACGGCATGCTTTGCTCAGCTCGTGAATTAGCCATTCCTAACGCTCCTTCTGAAAAAGGAATTTTAGTATTACCGGGAGATGCCACTATTGGTAGTGCTTTTGAAACACCAACTAAATAGAAATGCCTTTATTTGAAAAGGAATTTATTAAAATGTAAATGTTTTATCATGATATTATTCCTTGTATCAAGGTGAAATGCCCTAAATCGTTATGTTACTAATATGCTAGTAGCGTAACGATTTTTTTGTTTAGAATGAGCCTCTAAATGCAAGTTTCAAGAGCGTTTTTATGGTATGCTTTTTGATATAGACATTGAGCTATTAATTATATGAATCAAGCCAATGCTATAAATGAAGTGTAAGAGAAATGAGTGAAACGAAGTGAACTGGTTTAAAAAACAAATTAGTAAATTTATAAATAAAGAAGATGAATATTACGAGTATGAAGAATATTATGATGGCTACGAAGAAGAGCAGACCGAGCAACTACATACGCAAAATGAAGTACCGATGGCTAAGCAGAAGACTTTCCGTTTTCCATTGATTGACGATGATGAAAGCGGGACATCCTACACACCACAAAAAGAAATGTTTGATCAAATGGGTAATGATGATTATGGACAGATTGGTGATTTATCTTTACCGAAGCATTTAAACCACCATATTGTTGACTCCAGTGTTTATGATGTGGAGGTTTCAGGGATTCGTGATTTATTAGCAAATCGTTCAAAACGCACTGGTCGAAAAACAACGATGAAAAGTCAGCCTGTAGAACAGCAATATCGTTCACGAGCAAGCTTAGTGTTTCGGGATGCACAACATGAGACAGTCAATGTTAAGTCTGCGTCTGCACCAGCATCTGTTTCGAAAGAGAAAAAGCAGTGGAAGGAACAAAAAGTTGAAAGCATTTTACCTGAGAATCGTAAACGCTTTGTGCCAACAGATGTACCTTCACCCGTCTATGGATTTGCAAAACCAAGTCCCATCAAAGAATTATTAGATAAAAGAAAAGAAGAATACGAGGAGCAAGAAACCTCGGTACATGATACCGAAATGGTGACGGTTACGAACTCTATAAAAGAAACGACAACAAATGAGGCTAATGAAAATATACTAGAAGAAAAAGAGCCGGCTAGCATAGGTCAAATGGTTGAAGTAGAGCAGCATGAAATCATTGAACCTGATGAGCTACCTTTAGCAAATGAGCCTATTCATTTTGATGATGATGTATCGGTAGAGGCTAATGGTGAGCAGGAGAGTATGTTATCTAATATGGCTATACCTCAAACAACATCATTTGCCATGGCCTTTGAAGATCAAGTGAAGGAAGCTGTTCTGCAAGACCAAACAGTTCAACAACTTTCTGCCGATCAATCTGAAATTCACGTGAAAGAAATGATAGTAGAGCAAGTACAAATCGAAAATTCCACGATTCATATCGGAGAGGTAACAGTTGTACAGCCATCGAAGGATGACCCATTACTTGTTGACGACCAATCTGTTGATACGGTGCAGAAGGAAGAAACAAGTCGTATTCCTTTTAATGTCCTCATGTTAAAAACGGATAAAGAAAAATGGAGAATCCAACAGCAAATGAAAAAGGCACAGCCTCTTCATGTAGAAAGTACTCAGAAAGCAATGGAAAACGAACCAGTGGATGTGGCGGTTGCCTATGAAGAGGAAGAATCATGTTCTCTAGACAGCGTTGTAATAATAGATCGTCCCCAACCAGCTGATTCGCTAACAGAAGAGGATCTTGTTGAGTCAATGACAGAGCATATGCCATTGCAAGATGAGTTAGCATCCCATCAATATGCCAAGGACGATACGCGAAATGCTACTACTCCACATAGCTCTGAAGACAATGTAGCAGTCATTACAATGACACCTGTGACAACAATGTCTGGTGTATTAACGCAAGAAAGAACAGAAATTGAAAAAGCCGCTAATGATGAAATTTCAGCTACTACTGAGCCAGAGCTAGAATCAGAACTAGAACGAGGTTTAGAGTCAGAGCTAGAATCAGAACTAGAACGAGGTTTAGAGTCAGAGCTAGAATCAGAACTAGAACGAGGTTTAGAGTCAGAGCTAGAATCAGAACTAGAACCAGATTTAGAGCTAGAACCAGAACCAGAACTAACTACCAACACTGATGAAATTTCAGAAATTGTAGCGTATGGTCCTGTACAGTCTGTTGACAAGCAAGAGGAACCACCAGTATTTGAAGTGGAAGCACAGGAAGCTGAAAAACCTGCAAAGCCAGTTCATGTCTATCAAAAGCCTACAGATGAGTATTTAGAGCCACCAGAGGAGAAAACACAGGATACGGATTGGATGGAACAACAGGGAGATACATTGGTCGAGGCACTTTCTTATTTCCAGGTTTCCGCTCAAATTGAATCGATTATGCAGGGGCCAGCTGTTACGCAATTCGAAATAACGGTGAGCCATGGTACAAAGGTTAGTAAAATCCGAAACTTAGCCGATGATTTAAAACTGGCCTTAGCAGCAAAAGATATTCGTATTCAGGCACCAATCCCTGGAAAAAGTTCAATAGGTATTGAGATTCCAAACCGCGTATCTCGTGCTGTTCGCTTGTCAGAGGTGACAAATAGTGCCTCTTTCCTTGAATCGGATTCTCCATTAGAGGCAGCGTTAGGTCTTGATTTAACAGGAAAGCCTGTTACATTAGATTTGCGAAAAATGCCTCATGGCTTAATTGCTGGTGCAACGGGTTCGGGTAAATCTGTTTGTATTAATTCTATTTTGGTTAGTTTATTATATAAAGCTGCACCACATGAGTTAAAACTCATGCTGATCGACCCTAAAATGGTAGAGCTTGCACCATTTAACCATATACCGCATTTAGTTAGCCCTGTTATTACAGATGTGAAGGCAGCAACGGCTGCACTGAAATGGGCAGTGGAGGAAATGGAGCGTCGCTATCAGCTATTTGCTCATGCAGGTGCACGTGATATTACACGTTATAATGCAATAGCAGATAAAAATAATGAGCATAGCTTGAAGCTACCCTATATTTTAATTGTCATTGATGAGTTAGCTGATTTAATGATGATGTCTCCGGCTGATGTAGAGGAGGCCATTTGTCGAATTGCTCAAAAGGCACGTGCTTGTGGTATTCATTTAATTGTTGCGACGCAAAGACCTTCTGTGGATGTTATTACAGGGTTAATCAAATCAAATATCCCTACACGTATTGCCTTTGCTGTTTCCTCACAAATTGATTCTCGTACCATTTTAGATGGGCAGGGAGCAGAAAGATTACTTGGGCGAGGGGATATGCTATATTTAGGTAATGGTATGTCAGCGCCAGTGCGACTACAGGGAACATTTGTGACAGATGATGAAATTGAAGCCATTATTGAGCATGTTCGTGAGCAGGGAGAGCCTGATTATATTTTCGATCAAGAGGAGTTATTGAAGAAAACAGAGGTGTCCGCAGAACAGGATGATCTGTTTGAAGATGTTTGCCGATTTGTCTATGAGCAAGGTGGCGCCTCAACCTCATTGATTCAACGAAAATATCATATTGGCTATAATCGTGCTGCTCGTTTAATTGATATGTTAGAATCACATGGCTTTGTTTCGGAGGCAAGAGGAAGTAAGCCGCGTGAAAGTTACATTACAGAAGAAGATTTAATTACTATGTTTGAATAAGAATTGCATTGTTTTCGTCTAGATTATCTAATTTACGTCGATTTTAGTTTTTTTAGAAAAGTTACACATCTATCCTTATGCATAAAAAGTGCTATAATAGACAGGATGTGTTGAATAGTACGTATTTTTTAACACTTGTGAAGGTATTAATACCTAACGATTCGTGAAATAATACGTTACACCTAATAGATGATAGATGGGATATTGAAATTCCCGGGGGGTTTAATTAATGACAGTTTTTCATTTCACAGGCATTAAAGGTTCTGGCATGAGTTCGCTTGCACAAATCTTATTTGATGCTGGTGAACAAGTACAGGGCTCAGATGTCGATAAATATTTCTTCACGGAGCAGCCGTTACGTGAACGTAATATTCCAATTTTTACATTTAATGCAGATAATATTAAAGAAGGCATGACAGTAATTGCAGGAAATGCGTTTCCAGATGATCATCCTGAATTAGTACGTGCCCAAGAAATCGGTGTAGAAATCATTCGTTACCATAAATTTTTAGGTGAATATATTGGCAACTATACATCCATTGCAATCACAGGTGCGCATGGTAAAACATCTACAACAGGCTTGATGGCACATGTTGTAGGCGGTTATAAGCCAACATCTTATTTAATTGGTGATGGTACAGGTGCAGGGCATGAAAATGCTGATTTCTTTGTGATGGAAGCATGTGAATATCGCCGTCACTTCTTAGCCTACAATCCAGATTATGCTGTGATGACTAATATCGATTTTGATCATCCAGACTACTTTGCCAACATAGAGGATGTATATTCTGCATTTCAATCATTAGCGTTACAAGTGAAAAAAGCGATCATCGCATGTGGTGATGATGAACAGCTTCAGCGTATTCAAGCAAAAGTACCAGTTGTCTATTATGGATTTGGTGCTGAAAATGACTTCGAAGCGCGTAATGTAGAAAAAACAACTAAAGGTACAAAATTTGATGTATTTGTTCGCAATGAATTTTATAGTACTTTCTTTATCCCGTTATTTGGGGATCATGCTGTTTTAAATACATTGGCTGTCATTACGCTATGCGAATATGAAGGCATTTCACCTGATATTATTCAGGAGCGTCTACACACATATAAAGGTGTTAAGAGACGTTTTACTGAAACCGATATAGGGGATACTGTTTTAATAGACGACTATGCACACCATCCAACGGAAATTCGTGCAACAATTCAATCGGCACGACAAAAGTTCCCTGAACGTGAGCTAGTTGCTATTTTCCAACCACATACATTTACACGTACCCAAGCTTTTTTACAAGATTTTGCGGATAGTTTGAGCCTTGCAGATACAGCCTATTTATGTGATATATTTGGCTCTGCAAGAGAAACGCAAGGTGCACTATCTATTCATGATTTAGCGTCTCTTATCGAAGGCAGTGCAGTGATTACCACTGAAGGAATTGATATATTAACAAAACATAAAGGCGCAGTATTTTTATTTATGGGCGCTGGTGATGTTCACAAGTTCCAAGATGCTTTTGAAGACGTGCTTACAAACAATGAAACAGCTTAGTCCGTAGGGGTTAAGCTGTTTTTTCTCAAATTTGAGAAGGAATTCCGTTTTTTTTGTCGAAGATAGGGAAAGTAATAGTAAAGACAATTTACTAGCAGGAGGTTATCTTATGGAAGTGATTTTGTATATTGCAGCCATTATTGCTGCAATCGGATTTTTAATTTTATGTGTGAGCGTTGGTATGACATTATTTTCGCTCAAGTCCATTTTAAACAGTTTAGCTGGGACATTATCTGGGATTGAAGGACAAATGGAAGGCATTACGCGTGAAACAACGTCCTTATTAACAAAAACAAATAGCTTAGCAGATGATATTCAACATAAATCGGAACAATTAAATTCAGTTGTTCAAGCTGTTAAAGGTATTGGTGATTCCGTTAATGGTTTAAATAATTCTGTACAGCAAATCACTTCTTCTGTTTCTAAAAGCGTAGAACAAAACGAAGAAAAAATTGCACAGGTTGTACAATGGAGTAATGTGGCGATGGGTATTGCGGATAAGTGGAAAAAACGCAAAATCATTGAGCAAGAGTCAGTTTCTGAGGATGCCTATGCATTTGAAACGGTACAGGTAGAAGAAAAGCCAAAAAGAAAATGGGGTCGTAAAAAATGATAATTATTCAGTGAGTATTACATGCTGACTGAATAAAAATAAAGTCTTAGACATAAGTTGTAGATGCATCTGTGAAAGTAGATGGACAACCAGTCTAGACAAATTTGATAATAAGATGGGGAGGAATTGTTGTATGACAACTCAAAAGCCAAATTTTAACGAAGTAAAGGAACAACAGCTTGAAAGTTCTTTACCTCAGCTTTATCATTCACAAGACTCGATTTATGAAGAGGAGCGTGTAAACATGAAAGATTTTGTGATTGGCGCATTAGTCGGAGGAATCGTAGGTGCTGCGGCAGGTCTACTGTTAGCCCCAAAATCAGGAAAAGATTTACGTAGTGATGTGGCGGTACAAGCTGTTCAGTTAAAAGATAAGAGTGCAGACTTCTCGACAACTGCAAAAGATAAAACGGTTCAACTTTCTAAACAACTTCAAGAACAATCTACACAATTAGTGGAAAAAGTAAAAACATTGAAAACGGCAAAAGCACCAGCTGTTTTTGATGATGGTACGGTTTCCTTTGAGGGTGAAGAACCGCTAGAGGAATTTATTCCTAGTGAGGAACCTAAAGCTCAAGAAATAAAGGAACAAACAGAAGAGACAAATGAAGAAGTACGCGCATAATGCATAATAAAAAGGGATACGTTACATGATAATGATGTAACGTATCCCTTTTTTAAGTGATGGGTGAAGCTTCTAATAGTATTTCTAGTTGATCACCACCAAATATTTCTGTATCAAAGCTTGCTGGTTGACCATTTCTTAAAATCGTGAAATTCCCTTTAAATGTACCTGGTAACTGCCAATTAGAGAAACGGAATACATCCTGATAAATCCAACGACTGCGATCCTTTTCTCTAAATTCGATAGTTGCTCCATTCGGCACAGTGGACAGTGGTGATACAACGTTTTGATTGACGAGCGCCTCATTTGCTGTTTTCTTAAGTTCTAAAACTTCCTGTTGGAAATGAATAATGATTTTATCCTCTAGCAAAAGGTTCATTTGGTCTGCTATACGTTGTACGGTTGGTAAAGATGGTTGGTGAAAGCTAATGATATCGCCATCTTGAACCGCATAGCTCATTTTAGCTATTTTTCCATTAATCATTAGCTGTGAAGAGAATTCTGGTAAATACAAAGGTTGACTGTCCACTTGAATAGAATAGGATTCAAATTGTTTGACTAAATTCCAGTTGTTCGTGACTTTAAATACATCTTCAATTGTATCAGCTATATCAAAAACTACTCTATCACGATCATTTAAAATTGTATCAAGTGATGCAGGTGATTGATTGACAGTAATTTTTGGCTCAATCACATATTTGGTTTGTTGTATTGTAATTGTTTTTATCGCTGCATCATCAACAAGATCTCTCACTGTAGCTGTTGCAGTTTGGCCATCTTGCCCTTCAATTAGCTGAATAGCATCACCCGATTTAATCAATGTTTTGGTAGATGCCTGTTGGCCATTGACCAATATTTCTGCTGGTTGCCCATGACCACCTGGGATAAAAATATCTTGTCCATTGACACTGACAGATAGCCCAAGTCCAGGTTTTCCATATAATTGCTTTGCTCGTATATTTGCCGCTAAAAAAGCATCCGCCACAGTCATTTCCTTTAATTCAAAAAGGCGAACCACTTGATTATTAACCGTTAAACTCATATATTGAATCGGCATTTTTTTAGCAGCAATCGCAATTCCAATCGGCGTGACTAACTCAGGTGATGCTTTTATATGTTCTTCCTTTGTAAGGTTTTGAATAGCATCAATACCTCGAACAGCGATACGATTTGCTGGTAAGTCAAGGACTTGTCCAAGTTCTGTAGTCAGATTGGGTGTTAAGCTACCACCACCAACTAACATAACGGCTTTCGGTGCGACACGATTATTGAGTCGTAAGATTTCTTCACCAATAGACTTTGCCAGTTGCTTCACTGCAGGCTCAATTGCTAATAACACCTCATCCTTTGGATAAAACTGATCAAATCCTAGGATATCTTGAATTAATATTTCTTCTGCTGTTTGGAGCTGACGTTTTGCCTCTTCTGCTACAGGGAAGTCTAGTAAATAGTGGTCGCTTAATGCTTCTGTAATTTCGTCGCCAGCTGTTGGCACCATACCATAGGCCACAACTGTACTTTTATCAGTGATCGCGATATCAGATGTTCCTGCCCCTATATCAACAAGTGCCACATTTAAGCGACGCATCGTTGGCGGAATGAGCACATTAATGGCAGCAATAGGTTCTAATGTCAGTGCTTCCATTTCTAAATCTGCCCGTTTAAGAGCAGCAATAAGTGATTCCACAACAACGCGAGGTAGGAAAGTGGCAATCACTTCAATTTGTGCTTCATCACCTTGTTGATCGAGCAGACTGCCGATTTCCTCGCCATCCAAGCGATAATAGAGGACTGAATAGCCTACACAATAATAGTGGCTAATCTTTGCATCCTCCTTTTGTTGTAAAAGTTGTTGCTGTGCTTGTTGAACGGCCTGAAGTTCCAAGCGACTAATATCTTCTTCAGTAAAAATAGGCCGATTACGTATATTAATGATCACACTAGCTTGTTCAGTTTTCAAAGATCGACCTGCGGCAGCCACACTTACCTTTGTAAGAGGACCATGTTTTTCTTCGAGTTCACGTTTTATTTCATTTATTAAATCTGCCACATACATGACATTATGTATTTGACCATCTACCATGGCACGTTCTTTATGCTCTTTCACTAAAATATCTTCCACATGAAAATGGTCATTTTCTTCTTGTAGAATAATCCCGACCACTGAGCGTGTACCAATATCAAGTGCGAATAATTTAGAACTCAATGTAATCGCTTCCTTTCGCGTCATACTTGAAAAATAATTTAGCGAGTTGAAGCGCTAAATTAAAAATGCGTGACATTCTGAACAACATTGATTATAATAATGCTATTATCTAAAAATGTAACATACATTTCAGAGTTCTGAAAGTGTCTGTCATGAGGAGAGGAGCAAGTAAGCATGAGCCAAAAAGATTTAGAAAGCTTACGTAGTCAAATTGACGGTTTAAACTTAGAAATTCTTCGTCTAATTAACGAACGTGCAGCTGTAGTTGATGAAATCGGTAAGATTAAAGAAAAGCAAGGTGTGAATCGCTATGATCCACTACGTGAAAGACACATGCTCGATCTTATTAAAGAACACAATCAAGGACCATTAAACCAAATGACGGTTGATTATATATTTAAGCAAATCTTTAAAACAGCTTTAAAACAATTAGAAGCTGATAAGAAGAAGGAATTGCTTGTATCTCGTAAAAAGAAATCCGAAGATACAGTTGTTAATATCAATGGTGAATTAATTGGACAAGGGAAGCCATCTTTCGTATTTGGTCCTTGTGCAGTTGAGTCGTATGAGCAAGTAGCAGCTGTTGCCGCTTCTATTAAAGCAAAAGGCGAAAAGTTAATTCGCGGTGGTGCTTATAAACCACGTACTTCTCCATATGACTTCCAAGGTCTTGGGCTAGAAGGACTTAAAATTTTAAAACGTGTGTCAGAGGAATATGGTTTAGGTGTGATTACAGAAATCGTAACACCAGGTCATTTAGAGGAAGCATTAGACTATATAGATGTTATCCAAATTGGTGCACGTAATATGCAAAACTTTGAATTATTAAAGGCAGCAGGTGCAACAAATAAACCTGTCCTATTAAAACGAGGCTTAGCTGCTACAATTGATGAGTTCATTCATGCTGCTGAGTATATTATGTCTAAAGGCAATGAAAACATTATCCTTTGTGAGCGTGGTATTCGTACTTATGAAAAAGCAACACGTAATACATTAGATATTTCAGCTGTACCAATTTTAAAACAAGAAACGCATTTGCCAGTATTCGTAGATGTAACGCATTCAACAGGTCGTCGTGATTTATTATTACCATGTGCTAAAGCAGCCATCGCAATTGGCGCTGATGGCGTTATGGCAGAAGTGCATCCAGATCCATCTGTAGCATTGTCTGATTCACAACAACAAATGGACATTCCAACATTTGACGCATTCTATGAAACACTACAAAAATTCATGAAGAATCATGAAATTCATGCTTAATTGTTAACAGCGAACACCGCTTGCTTACTTCGGCAGGCGGTGTTTGTTATATCGTGACAAAATAATGTCTAGAATAGGACTATTAGTACTTGGTTTTTACGTAGTTCTTCTTGAAAATAATATGAAAATTATCGTATGATAAGGCTATAATAGGAAAAAAGGGAGGCACGTACGATGACTGTTACAATTTATGATGTTGCAAGAGAAGCGAATGTTTCCATGGCAACGGTCTCTCGTGTAGTCAATGGTAATCAAAATGTAAAACCAGCAACACGAAAAAAAGTATTAGAAGTAATTGAGCGATTAGAATACCGTCCAAACGCAGTAGCGCGAGGTTTAGCAAGTAAGAAAACAACAACAGTTGGCGTGATTATCCCAGATATTGCAAACAATGTTTATGCGGAGCTGGCTCGTGGTGTAGAGGATATTGCCACGATGTATCGTTATAATATTATTTTAGCCAACTCAGATCAACATGAAGATAAAGAGTTACAGCTATTGGATACGATGCTTGGAAAACAAGTAGATGGAATTGTTATGATGAGTGATGAGGTCACAGAAAAAATGCAACAAACGATGGATCATTCTCCAGTACCGATTGTGCTAGCTGGCTCGGTTGATGAATCGCAGACAATTGCCACTGTGAATATCGATTATTTCCAAGCGGCCTATGAAGCAATTTCATTACTTATTCAAAATGGACATACACGTATTGGTTTCGTAACTGGTCCACTTTCGTATACAATTAACGGAAAATTCAAGCTAGCAGCCTATAAGAAAGCATTGCAGGATGCTGGTTTACCAATAGATGAGGCATTAATTGCCGCAGAAGAGTCTAGCTATGACATGGGCTTAGAGGCTTGGGAAATATTATCTGCTCTCGAACATCCACCAACAGCTTATTTTGCAGGCAGTGATGAGCTGGCAATCGGCTTAATTCATGGCGCACAAGACGCAGGCAAAAATGTTCCAGAGGATATTGAAGTCATCAGCTTTGAGAACTCAAAGCTAGCGCGAATGGTACGCCCACAGCTAACAAGTGTAGCATTACCGCTATATGATATTGGAGCAGTTGCCATGCGCTTGCTGACAAAATTAATGAGCAAGGAGCCTGTCGAGGACGAGGCAGTTATTCTACCCCACCGTATTGAGCATCGACAATCGGTCAAAAGTAAATAATGATTGTAACACGTAAACTTGTGAAGAGTTTGCGTGTTTTTTTATATGGATGGATAGAACTGCAAAAGTGGTGGATAGGACTATAAAAATGAAGGATAGAATTCTAAAAGTAGTGGATAAAACTATAAAAGTGGTGGATAGAACTCCAAAATGATGAAGAATAGAACTATAGAAGCGATGGATTAAATGCGGCGGGCCATTATCGCTCCAATGAAAAAGCCTCACGTTGATCGTGAGGCAAAAAAAGTTAATCTCTTTTTTCATTTCGAATAATATGTAGCGCTTTGGCTAACATTTGAGCATTCTTCTCTTCGATTTCAGCTTTTCGAGGAATGGGCTCATATAAAGGAATTGGGTCCTCCCAAGTTGGTATAAAAGGAACAGGTGCTTCTGGCTGCCAGCGATCAAGCCATGCCTGAGGGAGTGATCCTGTTGGACATACTTGATCAGTCATTTCCAACCATAACATGGACCAGGCGCGAGGCACCACTCGCCAAATATCATAGCCACCACCACCAACAGCAATCCATTTCCCCTGACAATACTCATGTGCTAATTGATGGGCGAGCCTTGGAATTTCACGATAAATATTCATCGTTCCGTGTAAATGTGTTAACGGATCAAAAAAATGGGCATCAGCACCATTTTGTGTTAACACAACATCGGGCTTGAAAAATTCAAAGACCTCTCGCATGGACTGTTCATAAATATCTAGGAAACTTTCATCCTCTGTGAAAGCATCCATTGGAAAATTAAACGAGGTTCCATAGCCTTGACCATTGCCGCGCTCTGTGATGTTTCCTGTTCCTGGAAAGAGATAGCGGCCAGTTTCGTGAATAGACAATGTACAAACATTTGGATCCTCATAAAAGCTCCATTGGACACCGTCTCCATGATGAGCATCTGTGTCTACGTAAAGTACACGAGCATTGTATTTTTCCTGCAAGTAACGAATAGCAACCGTACTATCATTGTAAATACAAAATCCTGATGCACGACCACGGAAACCATGATGTAGCCCTCCGCCAAGGTTGAGGGCATGTTCGGCTTTACCTTCCATTACATAATCAACAGCGGTTAACGTTCCACCAACGAGCTGTGCACTTGCTTCATGCATATTGGCAAAAATAGGTGTATCTTCAGTGCCAATACCATAGCTTTCACATTGTGCTTCCGATAATTCACCATGTCCAGCTCTTTTCACGATGTCTATATATTTTGGATCATGTGCAAGCAATAACTCTTCTTCCGTTGCAACACGAGCAGGCACAATATCCACATCATCAAGAGCATTGATATTTTTTAATAAATCCATAGTTAGCGTCAAGCGTTTATGATTGAAAGGATGTGTATCTGAAAATTTATATCCGAGTTGTTCAGGCGAGTAAACGAATACGGCCTTTTTCATTATAATGAAACACCTGGTAAATTGGGCCAGAGAACATCAAAGCCCTCTTTGCGAAGGTCTTCAATCATGGCTAAAGGATTCAGTGTTTTTACTCGGACACTTAAAATTTTATTTTGTGTATTTTCAGAATCAGGATAAACTAAGACGCTTTGGACATTGGCATGATGTTGATGAAATATTTTGGTGATTTCAAATAAAACCCCTGGCGTATCTGATACTCGGATCTCGATTTTTGAGCCAGGCTCCGTAGCACCGGTCAGCTCTATATATGTATAGAGTAAGTCTGTTGTTGTCACAATCCCTACTAATTTTCCACCAGAGACAATCGGTAAACAGCCTATTTTCGTTTCATAAAATGTAAGAGCTACCTCTTCAACGAAATCTAGTGGATGACCGATAAGCGGGTCTTTCACCATAATTTCCTCTACTTTTGCATTAAAAACAGGAGAGTGAGGTTCATCCTGTAATGATGACGGTAAAACCTCTTTAATATCTCGTTCAGTAATTACACCTAAAACATGACGTTCCTCATCTATAACTGGTAAATGACGAACTTTTTTTTCACGCATTAGTTTTAGTGCTTCATGCACGGTATTAGTAGGCGCTAATGTGTAAGGCTCATCATTCATAATTTCTTCTACGATCATATACGCATCCCCTTTGTGTTGGTTTTAATACATGAAACGATTTCTAAAACGAAGCCTATCAAATCTTTCCATTGTCTCAGGAGGCACACGTTTTCCTTCACGTGCCATAAGGCAATTTGCTGGATGTGAAGTAATTTCGGGATCATCCGTAGCGAAATATTCAAAGCCGACGGAGCTCATCATTTTCTCCATCATTTTGCGGTAGTCCCAAACATTTAAACCCGTTCCTTTTAAATCCCAATGCCAATAATACTCGGTAGTAATCACCAGATAGTCTTCCATTTCATCTCCCATAAATGAAACGGCTAGCAGAGCCTTACCTGAACCCGTTCCACGATAGTCTGGAATGACTTCAATGGCTCCCAATTCAATCATGTCATCGATTCGATCTTCTGCCCATCGTTCAAGTGGATCAGGATAAAGATAGGTAACATAGCCTACGATAATATCTTCGTTTCGAATAATAATAATACGACCTTCTGGGAGCCCTGCAATTTCGATGATGGCCTGCTGCTGCTGTTTTGGAGGTCTGAAGGCAACCAAGCCCTCATGGAATGAATATGTAGCTAATTTTTCTGGAGGTACAGGTCCTTCCACATACACAGTACCATGCTTAGTTTCCTTTGTGACAGAAAAAAAAGTTTTTTTATGTTCCATAATTACACCACCTGAGTTTAATAATTCCATTATAGCTGATTTCTTGCGGAAAAACGCTTATTTTTGCAAAATATACCTGTATTTTTTGAAAAGTGAAAATATTAAGACAATCCATCAAAATTCGTGTAAAATAAAAATATAATGCTTCTGTTATTTAACAGATGAAAGTAGTGTGATTAAGAATTCTATCATTATTACAGTAGTAAACTGTTATATAACAAAGGCTGTATATCAAATTTGCTTTTACGATTATTTCTACATTTCAACAGGGGGGATTGTTGAAATTTAGACAAATGCAAAAGCAAAGAAAGGGGTAGTTTTATGGGGATGAAAATGAAGGAGAAGCTAATGGCTTTACCTGGTCAACACCATTTAACGAATTACGAAGAAGTAGCAAAGTCTCATAATTGGACGAATACGGAAAAGGCATTTAGCTGGTACGAAACAGGTTTAGTAAATATGGCGTATGAGGCAATTGATCGTCATACAGAAACACAACGTAAAAATAAGGTGGCACTTTATTTTAATGATGGTAAACGAAAAGAGGCTTACTCTTTTAATGAAATGAAGAGATTAACAAATAAAGCGGCAAACGTTTTTAAATCAGCTACTAGCCTGCAAAAGGGTGATCGTTTATTTATTTTTATGCCACGTTCACCTGAGCTTTACTTTTCATTGTTAGGTGCACTGAAAATGGGTGTTATTGTTGGACCATTGTTTGAAGCTTTTATGGAAGGAGCTGTGTATGATCGTCTGGCAGATAGTGAGGCGAAAGTATTAGTCACAACACCAGCGTTGCTTGAACGTGTGCCATTAGCCAAATTGCCTCAGCTAGAACATGTTTTTTTAGTTGGGGAGGATATTGAGGAAACAGCTCAAATTCTAGACTTTAATAAACATTTAAAAGAGGCTTCGGCACGATTTGAAGTGGAGTGGGTTGAGAGAGAAGATGGGATGATTCTTCATTATACTTCAGGTTCAACAGGTGCTCCAAAGGGTGTGTTGCATGTCCATAATGCAATGATTCAGCAATATCAATCAACACAGTGGGTGCTTGATTTACGGGAAGACGATATCTATTGGTGTACAGCCGATCCTGGATGGGTTACTGGAACAGCCTATGGTATTTTTGGGCCTTGGTTAAACGGTGTGACAATGCTAATTGTTGGCGGAAGATTTTCACCGCAAGCATGGTATCAAGCCATTGAGGATTATGGTGTAACAGTTTGGTATAGTGCGCCAACTGCGTTCCGTATGCTCATGGGGGCAGGTAGTGGTTTACTCGAAAGCTATGATTTATCCTCTTTACGACATGTGTTATCTGTCGGTGAGCCTTTGAATCCAGAAGTTATTCGTTGGGGAATGGAGGAATTAGGACATCGTATACATGACACATGGTGGATGACCGAGACAGGAGCTCATATGATTTGTAATTATCCTTCGATGGATATTAAGCCGGGTTCGATGGGGAAACCTCTTCCAGGTATTCATGCAACGATTGTTGATGATGCTGGCAATGAAGTGCCACCCTTTACAATGGGTAATCTAGCTATTCAACGTGGTTGGCCAGCCATGATGCGCCAAATTTGGGGCAACCCAGAGCGCTATGAATCTTATTTCCTAAAAGGACAATGGTATGTATCCGGTGATTCGGCTTATATGGATGATGATGGTTACTTCTGGTTTCAAGGACGTGTGGATGATGTCATCATGACAGCTGGTGAACGTGTAGGACCGTTTGAAGTAGAAAGCAAGCTACTTGAGCATCCAGATGTAATCGAAGCAGGTGTTATCGGGAAGCCAGACCCAGTGCGGGGGGAAATCATTAAAGCCTTTGTATCTTTACGAGAAGGGGTTGAACCTTCTGATGCATTGATTGAAGATATCCGTGATTTTGTTAAGAAAGGTTTATCTGCACATGCAGCACCGCGTGAAATTGAATTTAAGGATAAATTGCCAAAAACACGTAGTGGTAAAATTATGCGTCGCGTATTGAAAGCATGGGAATTAAATTTGCCAACTGGTGATTTATCGACGATGGAAGATTAAACAAGTAAGCTAACAACAATTGATATTTATACAACATATGCATAAAAGGAAGGCAAGGATTCATTCGATGAACGAAAGGATTCTTGCCTTCTTTTTTCTGACTTTACAATGTTACATAAGCATTCTAAAGATGAAGTAAAGTCTACAGAGAAAATATATAATTTTATAAAAATTCAGTTGACTTAATAAATATGCAGACGTATACTATTTTTAACTTATTTCAGAGGTGAGTGCATTGAAAGTAGGTATTGTTGGAGCAACTGGATATGGTGGACTAGAGCTTATTCGATTTTTACATAACCATCCGGCTGTGGATCAGATTGATTTATTTACCTCATCAGAAGAGGGTGTACTTTTTTCTTCAAAATTTGGTCATCTTATTACGATAGTAGATACGCCATTACAAAAAATAGAGTATGACACTTTAGAAAAATTTGATGTTTTGTTTACGAGTACACCATCTGGGGTGACTAGTGAGCTTTTACCGCCATTGATTGGAAAAGGACCAAGATTAATCGATTTATCTGGTGATTATCGCTTAAAAAATCTCGCAAGCTATGAAGCATGGTATGGCAAAAAAGCGGCACCATCCCATAGTGTGCAACAGAGTGTGTATGGCTTAACGGAATGGAATACAGAACTTATCCAGCAAGCAACACTTATTGCTAATCCAGGCTGTTACCCAACAGCGGTTTTGTTATCCTTATTGCCACTTGTAAAAGAGCGGTTGATTGATCCGAGCTTTTTAGTGATTGATGCTAAGAGCGGTATTTCGGGAGCTGGCAATAAGCCATCACAAACGACCCACTTTAGTGAGGCGAATGAGAGCTTTTCAATCTATAAAGTAAATACACATCAGCATATACCAGAAATCGAACAGGCACTTTCCATGTTTGCTCATGTAGATACAACGATTACTTTTAATACGCATTTGGTGCCAATGACACGGGGGATTTTGGCGACATCCTATGCACCTGTTATGCCTGGCATTACAGAGGCACAATTGATCACTTGTTTACAGACAACCTATGAAAAGCATCCATTTGTTCGAGTAGTTACGGATGCAAACGGTTTAGGGACAAATCGTGTGAAAGGATCAAACTATTGTGATATTTTGGTAAAAGTTGATTCCCGTACGAATCGTGCCACGATTGTCAGTGTAATTGACAATCTTGTCAAAGGGGCAGCAGGGCAAGCCATTCAAAATATGAATGTGCAATTTGATTTACCACAAACGACAGGGCTAGATGTTGTACCGTTCTTTATTTAACAGCATGCAGGGAACTGTATGCTTGTCTTATTTTATCCATCAAAGGAGGAATTTCAAATGACAGTCACTACGTTAACAACTGTAATGAAGAAATTATCAAGTAAAAATATCGTTTCACCAAAAGGCTTTAAAGCGGCAGGATTACATTGCGGTTTAAAGCATAAGAAAAAAGACTTAGCACTTTTAGTAAGCGAAGTACCCGCAAGTGTAGCTGGTGTTTTTACAACAAACGCTGTCCAAGCAGCACCATTAAAAGTCACGAAAGAAGTTGTCTATACAACAAAGAAAATGCAAGCAATCGTTGTGAATTCTGGCAATGCGAATGCCTGCACTGGTAAACAAGGGGTTAAGGATGCCCAAACGATGCAGGCGTTAGCTGCTGAAAAGCTAGGAATTGCACCGAATTTGATAGGTGTTTGTTCAACGGGTGTTATTGGCGAAATAATGAAATTGGAGCCAGTTGCTAATGGTATTCAACAGCTAGAGCCAAAGGATAATTTAGAAAATGCCATTGACTTTGCACAAGCTATTTTGACGACAGATACGGTTATGAAAAACACAAGCTATAGTACAACGGTGGATGGCAAGGAAGTCATTATCGCTGGTGTTGCAAAAGGTTCAGGCATGATCGAACCGAATATGGCAACAATGCTTGGTTTTATTACAACTGATGCCAACATTGAATCTGATGTGTTACAAGCGGCTTTTTCAGCTATTACAAATTTGACATTTAACGCTATTACAGTGGATGGGGATACATCCACTAATGACACAGTGGTTGTATTGGCAAACGGTTTAGCGGGAAATGATACTCTAACGCCTGAGCATCCAGACTGGCAAAATTTTTATTACACGTTGCAAACAGTGGCGGAAGATTTAGCAAAAATGATTGCCAAAGATGGAGAAGGGGCAACAAAGCTCATAGAAGTGGAAGTTGTTGGGGCAATTTCAGATGAAGAGGCACGAAAAATTGCTAAAACTGTCGTGGGTTCACCACTTGTGAAGACGGCCGTTTTTGGCTGTGATGCTAACTGGGGGCGTATTATTGCTGCGGTAGGGTATAGTGGAGCAACTATAGATCCAGATAAAATTACTATTCAAATTGGTGGTGCCATAATGGTTGAAAACGGTGAGCCAATTGCTTTCTCTGAAGATGCGTTAATTCAAATATTAAAAATGCATGAAGTAAAAATCTATGTGTCTCTTGGTCTGGGTGAAGGCAAGGGGCATGCTTGGGGATGTGACTTAACATATGACTACGTCCAAATCAATGCCTCATACCGCTCGTAAACGTATGGTGATTAAGCTTGGAGGCAGTACACTGGAAGGGTTAAATGAAGCTTTCTTTGATAATTTTAAAAGGTTACAAGAAAGTGGGGTAGAACTGATTATCACCCATGGTGGTGGTCCAGCCATTAATCGTGAACTGGCTGCTCGAGGTATACAATCACATACATTAAATGGCATACGTGTTACGAATGAGACGGCTATGAAAGTTGTCCAATCGACTTTAATCGGTCAAGTGAATCCTGCGCTAGTTCATGAATTAACACATGCAGGTATAGCTGCTCTTGGGTTAAATGGCTTTGATGGTCAATTGATGGTCGCAGACTTTTTAGATCAAGCTATTTATGGCTATGTTGGAGCTATCAAAACCATCAATACATCATTATTGGAAATGTTAATGAGTGGGGGCATTGTTCCAGTTATTGCTTGTGTAGGTGCTAACGAAGCAGGTCAGGCTCTCAATATAAATGGTGATACAGTGGCAAGTGAAATTGCGCTAGCGATAGGGGCAGATAGCTTATTACTCGTAACGGATGTGAGTGGTATTCGTATTCAGGATGAATATCAATCAATAGCTACACCTGCTCTCATCGATCAGTGGACAGAGCAGGGGCATATATACGGAGGAATGATTCCGAAAGTACAAGGGGCTATTGACGGTTTACGTGCAGGTATTCCTTCTGTGCAAATTGTGGGAGAAACATTAATAGGGACAACGATTATCGCTTCGAGTAAACTTCATTCGCCCTAGAGTTCTAATAAGATAATGTGATAAGTATAGTTGTTGAAAGAAGACTATTTCTAATGATAGTGGAGATGATAACATGAGTGCTTTATTTGGGAACTACGGTAAGCGCCGCGCACAAATTGTCAAAGGACATGGGACCGTTGTGGAAGATTCTACAGGGAAACAATATTTAGATTTTACTAGTGGAATTGCTGTAGTGAGCCTTGGTCATGCCCATCCAGCCATTGTGCAGGCACTGCAAGAGCAAAGTGAAAAGCTGTGGCATATATCAAACCTTTTTGATATATCGGGTCAGGAGAAGGTAGCACAAAAATTAATCGCCCATACGCACTTTGCTCATGCCTTTTTCTGTAATAGTGGAGCAGAGGCTAATGAGGCGGCTATTAAATTAGCGCGGAAGCATACAGGAAAACATCATATTATTACATTTGAAAAATCCTTTCATGGTCGTACCTTTGGCGCCATGTCTGCAACAGGTCAAGGCAAAGTACATAATGGCTTTGGACCACTCGTAGAAAAGTTTACGATTTTGCCATTCAATGACGTGGCCGCACTTGAAGCAACCATTGATGATTCGGTAGCAGCTATTATGCTGGAAATGATTCAGGGAGAGGGCGGTGTCAATAGCGTATCAGCAGAATTTGCAGCAGCTATTACAAAAGCTTGTGATGACAAAGGGATACTGCTAATTATTGATGAAGTACAAACAGGTATTGGACGAACGGGCACACGCTATGCCTTTGAACAAACGGTATTAAAACCACATATTATGACATTGGCAAAAGGATTAGGCGGTGGTTTCCCTGTTGGCGCCATGCTAGGAACTGCCGAGCTTCATGCGACATTTAGCCCTGGAACACATGGTACAACGTTTGGTGGAAACCCTCTTGCAATGAATGTAGCACAAGCTGTTTTGAGCCATGTATTTGAGCCGGAATTTTTACAGCAGGTACGAGAAGTATCGGCTTATTTTGTGGCTCAGCTAAAAGCAAATTTACCTTCTAGCTATACCATTCAGGGACAGGGTCTGTTGTTAGGGATTGGTTGTGGTAATACAGAGGTAGCACCTTATATTGCCGCAGCAGAAGAGCGTGGTCTTTTATTAGTGGGGGCAGGACCAACTGTTATTCGCCTCTTGCCACCATTAACGGTCACAAAGGAAGAGATAGACAAAGCAGTAGCTATTTTAAAGACGATTTTACATTGAACGAATAGAGGATGGGTTATAATTAATTGTCCATGATGAAGGCTAGACATTTTCTTATATAAATAGATAACCCGAACTATTACGAAACACTAGATGAGCGTTTCGTTAAATAGTTTGGGTTTTTCATTGGATAAAATCCTTTTGTACCAGCCGCCTTGTGTTGTTAAAGAGTTATTGGAGCTGTTTTACTAAAGTGCTCACTAATTCGGGTAGCCACTTTTCAAGCTGACTAAATGTAAATCCTGCTTTCTCTGCTTTCTCATTCGACATATACCAGTCTGCAGGAACTCCGTAGGGTGACTGTGATTCCTCATTTCCGCCAATAAGTGAAATTTTTGCACGCTTACCACTTATCTCTTCAATCATAGCTATTAGATCCTTAAGTGATATAGTACCAGACGCAGTAGCGTTGTATGGACCTTCTATAGGAGTAACACCAGTAAAATATAAAAATGCAGCTGCTTCCTCATCTGTAATATAGCTCATTTTTGCATCTATGTTTGGTAGAGTGATCGGTTGATCCTGTAAAATACGTTCAACATGGAAATGTAAACGATGTGTATAGTCATGTTCCCCCATCACAATCGGAAAACGTACAGCGACAACTGGGAACGAAGCCTCTTTAAATAAGACAGCCTCTGCTTGTCGTTTGCCCTCGCCATAAGAAAATTCCTCTTGTTGACCCATGCGAATTTGATACTGGAATGGGTCAAAGTCTTCTTCCTTTTTCATCTTTCCATCTACTTCATAGGTTGAAAGAGTAGAGGTGAAAACCAGTTTTTTAGTTTTCCCCTTTAATAGCTCACAAATTGCTTGTGCCTCGTTGGGAGAATAGCAAATATTATCATAAACAATATCCCATGTAGTATTAGCTAGTGCCTGTGCTAAAGCGTCACGATCATTACGATTGGCCACTAATTGCTTAACATTTGTACCAAAGGGATTACCGCTTTGACCACGTGTTAAAATCGTTACATCATGTCCATTTTGAATACAAAGTTCCACCAGCTTTTTACCAAAAAAACGTGTGCCTCCTAAAACTAATATGTTCATATTTTTCCACCCCTTCAAAATAGTAGTCCTCTTTATAATGACAAAAAAACAGACTTACTACAATTCATAAGTAATGATGTAGTAAGTCTGTTTAGCTAGATTGTTTTATTCGATTGCTTTATGCTAAGCAACATAGATTAGCGTCTTGTTGTTGATGTGTCAGGAGGAGGGGTGTTGCCATTGTCTCCTCCATTTGAGCCATCTTCCGGGTTTTCAGTTCCATTGCCATTGTTACCAGAGCCCTCGCCGTTATTAGAGCCGTTGCCGTTATTACCAGAGCCGTTGCCATTATTAGAGCCATTCCCATTATTAGAACCATTACCGTTACTACCAGAGCCATTGCCATTTGTAGGTGGCGTTGTTGGTGGAATTGGTTCTTGCTCGTTTTCCTCTGGGTCAGGTTCATTTTCGCTACCACCAGTAGAAACAACATTAGACTGTGGTGATGTTAGACCTGTAATGTCTACAGCGACCACAACATATGCTTGTCCACTAGCAACAGAGATACTTTGTGTTGACTCTAGCACAGACGTTACAAGTGTGTTACCACCATTCGTAACGTTGTAGATACGATAACCAACAACATCATTTGATGACTCTGACCATGATAATGTCGAGCCATTTACTGTAGCTGTTACAGCTGCTGGTGGGCTATCGTCCGCTGGGAAATCAACTGCTGATACAGATGAATTCGACAATGTTGAATTCTTTGGTAATAGACTAGCTGGGTTACCACCAAGTCTTCCTAGCATTCGTTTGATAAATGCTTGATTAATGCCTGCACCACCTGATTTAACAAATTCTGCTGGTGTATTTGGCAGAGCATTATAGGTTTTTCCTTTAATCGTTACAACACTTGAAGATGCTAAGCTATCATCAGGTTGTGACGGTAGAAATACTTTCGCATTAAATAAATCTGAACGTACAAGACCTGCGTTTGCACAAGCGGCAGAAGGTGCCATACCTGAAATACCACAGAATGAAGCAGTCACAACATTTTTAGGCGCCTTAAAGCTTGTCGGCGGATCAATTAATTGAGGGTCTGCATCATAAACAGCATTCATTAAAGTGCCCCATAGCTTATTGACACGAACACTTGGCTGTAAATACGTATTGTTAAATGCATAAAGTGTACGAGGCTGATCGTACCCCATCCAAACACCAAGGGATACATTTGGATTATAGCCAACTAACCAAACATCTTTATACTCTTGAGAAGTCCCTGTTTTTGCAGCGAAATCAGAAGAGAATTTTAACGTATTTCGTGCCATTGTCCCTGTTCCCTTCGTTAGAACATCACGTAACATATCTGTCACGATATAAGATGTTTCGGGACTGAACACTTGGACAGGTTCCACTTCATGTTGATAAACAATATTTCCTTCTTGGTCTTCAATTCGATCAATCATATAAGCATCAATGAATTGTCCACCATTTGCAAAAGTTGCAAAGGCATTTGTGTTTTCTTCAACAGTAGTCCCTTCACTTAAAGCACCGATACCCGTTGCTAAGTTTGTAAAATCATCAGGATGTAATTTTGTGAATCCCATTTTTACTAATAAATCAGCAGGGCGTCTATTAATAATGTCATTATATAAACGGAGCGCTGAAATATTTTGAGAGTCTGCTAATGCCTCACGAGCTGGAATAAGACCTCGTTCATCACTCGTAATATAGTTACTTGGACTCCAGGAACCAATCGAGAATTTCACATCAACGAGTGGGCTACCTGCACCGATTACCCCATATTCTATAGCAGGAGCGTAAACAAGTAATGGCTTCATAGTAGAACCGTTAGAGCGAAAAGCCTGTGTAGCGTGGTTTACTTGTGTTGTTTTAAAGTCTCGACCACCGACAAAGCTTAAAATTTTCCCTGTAGTATTTTCTATTAAAATACTGCCCACTTGTACAGGCATCTCAATATCTATTTCTTCACCAGTGACAGGATCTTTTCCTTTACCAGTATACGTATGACCGTAATACTGGAAGTCCTTCGCGGCCTTTTGCATGGAATCATACATATCTTTATTAATGGTTGAGTAAATACGATAGCCCTTTGAACGAACATCACGATCTGCTAAAATTGTGTATTTATCCTTTAGTTTTTTTTCTGCTTTTAATCGTTCTGGGTCAACCCCATCTTCTTTTGCTAGTTTCTCTGCAATAATTTCTTTTGCACGAGCTTCAAGCTCATATGTTAGCCATGGGTAACGATCCTCCGCACGCATTTCTGGTCCGCGGAAATCTGCCGCTATCTCATAATCTAAAGCTTCTTTGTATTGCGCGTCGTCAATATAACCAGCTTCTTTCATACGATATAGTACCGTTTTCATACGATCAATACCCGGTTTTAAAGCTTCTTCACTTTTCAGTTCACCTGTATTCGTAAAAGGTGTGTAGGCAAATGGTGCCTGTGGAATACCAGCTATGTAAGCAGCTTGTGGAAGAGATAATTCTTTAGCTTTCACACCAAAAATCCCTTCAGCGGCTGTTTCAACACCAGCAATATTTCGACCTGAAGAGTTACGACCGTACGGAATAATATTTAAGTAAGCCTCTAATATTTCTTCCTTCGTCATAAAATGTTCTAAACGCATTGCCAGTAAGATTTCCTTAGCTTTACGTTCATAGGATACTTCGTTTGTTAGTACTTGGTTTTTAATAAGCTGTTGAGTAAGGGTAGATCCACCTGTTTGCGTAGCAGAGTTAGTGACATCTTGTAATAAACCACGAACAACCGCCTTTGGTACTATGCCGTTATGATCGCGGAAATATTCATCTTCTGTTGCTAGAACAGCATTCACAACATCTGGTGCTACATTGCTAAGTGATGTTTCACGGCGATCCAAATCTGTCCGTAACTTCCCAATATAAATATCGTTGGCAAAATAAATTTCACTGGTTTCTTCATAACTAAAAATTTGATTGCGCAACTCTTCTTTTGAGCGTAATGGCTCTTCTTTTACGAGAGAAGCGAAATACCCAGCTCCAACTGATCCGACAAATACAGTGCCCACCAATGCAAAGACTAAAAATAGTAAAAATAAGTTCCAGGTAACACTACCTGAAATACGTAATTTCTTCATCCATTTTTGTTCAAGTAATTCATCGATCTTCGCATTGATTTTTTCAATCCAATCTTTCAATGTATCGACCTCCTAAAATCTTGTCTATTATAGCACATAATGTTTTAGCTCGAACATAGTTATTGACTTTGAAATAGATTCATATAGAATTATGTTTATAGTTTTCTAGTGATGAAGAGTTTGCAGTAGTATCTATATTCCCTGTTTAGAGAGCCAGTGGTTGGTGAAAACTGGTCATAGTGTAGAGACGAATTACGTGCTTGGAGCTTAGACGTGCGCGCCTGCGATAAAGGCGGTTGAATGAAGTGGAAGATGGATGACATCTTCAAGCCGGGTGGTACCGCGTTAGTTTGTAACTTAACGTCCCTGCATGCAATTATTTGCGTGTAGGGACTTTTTTATTTAAATAAGCCCATACACGTAACGCATTTCAACCATTTTTAGGAGGAATTAATATGACAAACGAATTATTACAAGATTTAGAATGGCGTGGTTTGCTATACCAACAAACAGATGCAGAAGGCATGGCAAAATTATTAGATGAGCAATCAGTATCCTTGTACTGTGGAGTAGATCCAACAGCAGACTCCATGCATATAGGACATATTGTTCCATTGTTAACACTTCGTCGATTCCAAAAAGCTGGTCACCGTCCAATTTTACTTGTTGGTGGTGCAACAGGGATGATAGGTGACCCATCTGGTCGTTCAGAAGAGCGCCAATTACAAACAGTAGAGCAAATCGATAAAAATGTCCAAGGAATCCGTAGCCAATTAGAACGTATTTTTGATTTTGCAGAAGATGGCAACGGTGCACAGCTTGTGAACAACCGCGACTGGATTGGCAATATCAATACAATTGAATTTTTACGTGATTACGGTAAATTAATTAACGTAAACTACATGTTAGCAAAGGATACGATTGCTTCTCGTCTAGACACAGGAATCTCTTTTACAGAGTTTGCATACACGTTAATCCAAGGTATTGATTACAATCATTTATACAATCACTACAATTGTCGTATACAAGTAGGTGGCTCTGACCAATGGGGTAATATTACAACAGGCTTAGAAGTTATTCGTAAAACACATGAGGAAGAAACGAAAGCATTCGGGATTACGATTCCTTTAGTAACGAAAGCAGACGGCACAAAATTCGGTAAAACAGCAGGTGGTGCTGTATGGTTAGATAGTAAGAAAACATCTCCATATGAGTTCTACCAATTCTGGATCAATGCTGCTGATGCAGATGTGATCAAATACTTAAAAATCTTTACGTTCCTTTCTCGTGAAGAAATTGAAGCATTAGCAGTCTCTGTAGAAGAAGAACCACATTTACGTAAGGCTCAAAAAGCACTTGCAGAAGAAATGACTCGTTTAATTCATGGTCAAGAGGCATTAGAGCAAGCCATTCGTATTACAGCAGCTTTATTCTCAGGGGATTTAAAAGCACTTTCAGCTGAAGAAATGAAGGATGCATTTAAAGATGTTCCTTCTATTGAAATGGCTAAAGAGGACAAAAATATTGTAGACCTTCTTGTGGAAGCGGGGATCTCATCCTCAAAACGTCAAGCCCGTGAGGACGTATCGAATGGTGCGATTAGTGTAAATGGTGAGAAGGTGACGGACTTAGAATATGTATTCGATGCCAAGGACCGTTTAGAGGATGCATTCAGCATTGTGCGTCGTGGGAAGAAAAAATATCATATGGTGAAGTTCGTTTAATTTCTATAAATGAAAAAGCAACATCCTCTTGTTCAGGGGGATATTGCTTTTTTTCATTTATAAGAAACTTGGAGGTTTTATCTGTTTATATTCTTTAGGATGCAATAGGTTCGCAAGCTTTATGGCACCTTCGATCAGCCGTGGAGAGGGGCGGCAATACAGCCATTCTTCCATTACGTGAAGCTGTTTCATTTGAACGGCATGTAGCTCTTTAGCATGTGGACGTTTTAATAAATTAGCAGGCTGTATACGCTCAAATGCTACACCTACCCAAGCCATCATAATGTAGTCGGGCTTTCGCTCAACGACATCTGCCCAATCCGTTTGAACACTGGCAAGATCTACATCTTGAAATAAATTAACCCCACCTGCAATAGCACTAATTTCCGTAAGCCAGTTTATTTTTCCTGGTGTAAAAATAGGATTGGGCCACCATTCCCAATAAAGAGTAGGTTTCTTTTGGATAGTCTGTGCAATGGAACGCATCTTTTCGATAGAATCCATGTATTGTTCGGCGATGGCCTGTGCATGTTTTTCCACATGACAAGCTCTTCCAAGTGTCAGAAGGTCCTGAGCAATCTCCTCTAGTGAGTTTGCATTAAAAATGATGTGGGGAATCTTTCTTTCTTTCAATGCTTCAATATTTCTTTCCATCCCAGGCACACTTAAGGAAGCTAGGACAAGATCAGGCTGTAATGCCTCTAATGCATCCATATTAATGGATAAATCTGGTCCAAGCTGTGGTAAATCTTTAACCGTAGCTGGCCAATCAGAAAAATCATCGACACCAACGAGCTGGTCTGTCAGCCCTAAATAAGCGACTAATTCTGTATTGCTAGGACAAATTGAAATTAAACGCATATCGTTTTTCTCCTATTCTTTTTAAGAAAAGTATAGCGAGAGTTTCTAGTATAGACAATGTATGTATACTGAACCTATAAAAAAGTGGAGAAAACAAGCGTTTTCTCCATCTATTGTCATGGTAGGCTTATATGAATTCCTCGATTAAGAAAGGACAACCGCTTCGAGTGACTCCTCTTTTTTCGCAAGAGGCCCCATTGCATTAGTAATGATTTGTTTAATATCCTCTAGTGTTGCTTTACGAGGGTTGGTCTCAGCACAAACATCCAACATTGCATTTTTCGCTAAGATTTCGATATCCTCATCTTTTGCACCCAATGCACGGAAGCCGCTAGGAATATTTAAATCTTGTGATAGCTTTTCAATAGCTGTAATAGCCTTTTCAGCGGCATCACGTTTACTTAATCCTTCCACATTCTCTCCTAATAATTCAGCGATACGAGCAAAGCGTTCTGTACGTGCTGTTACATTGTAGCGGCAAACATGTGGCAATAAAATAGCATTGCACACGCCATGTGGTAAATTATAGTAGCCACCTAATTGATGAGCAATCGCATGCACGTAGCCAAGCGATGCATTATTAAAGGCCATTCCTGCTAAAAATTGAGCATACACCATTTGCTCCCGCGCTTCTAAATCAGCACCGTTCGCATAAGCACGCGGTAAAAATTCAGGAACGAGTTGAAGTACCTTTTCAGCACATGCATCTGTAATTGGCGTAGCATTAGTAGAAACAAAGGATTCAATCGCATGTGTTAATGCATCTACGCCAGTAGCCGCAGTTAGAGCCGGTGGTAAGCCAATCATAAGCTCGGGGTCATTAATGGATAATAACGGTGTTACATGTTTGTCAACAATGGCCATTTTCACTTTACGTGCTGTATCTGTAATAATTGTGAATCGAGTCATTTCACTTGCTGTCCCAGCAGTTGTATTGATCGCAATTAATGGCACCAATGGATTTTGTGATTTGTCAACGCCTTCATAGTCATGAATGCGTCCACCATTCGAAGCAATAAGTCCGATACCTTTTGCTGCATCGTGTGCGCTGCCTCCTCCAAGAGAAACAATGGAATCGCAGTTTTCAGCATGATATACTGCTACACCATCTTCAATATTCTGATCTGTTGGATTTGGTTCTGCTTTAGGGAAAATTGCTACATCGATTCCAGCAGCTGTAATGATGTTTGCAATTTGTTCTGAGAGACCTAATTTGTGTAATCCCTCATCTGTTACGATTAATGTCTTTTTCACTTCTAAATCGTTTAAGCGTTTACCAACTTCTTGAATTGCTCCAGGTCCAAATAAGTTTGTTTTCGGCATAACAAATTGCTTTAGAACGTCTGACATATTTCCAACCCCTTTTAAAAAATTATTATTGCTTGAATGATGGTGAACCACCTTTCGGAATTCATCGTATTCTATTTTTTGTAAAAGTTCAACTCGTATTTTTATTAAAATTGTTCATTTTATTCATGTTATTATTTCACAAAAAAGTTAAGGTGTTGAAAGGGTGTTTAGAAAGTAGTTTTGTATAAGAATATTGAATTTAATGTAGTTTGAAAAATATTTTACTATGAAAGTAAAATATATTTTTTAGAAAATGGTTCTATTTTTATGAGTAGTTGAATAGTAAATAACTGATATTTTGTTTTTATTATTAAGGTAGTGATTATGTTATTTTGAAACGGTGTAATTACTATTTTAAAGTACATAAGATTGTCATCATATGAGAGGGGAATAATTATTGTTCGTTATAATGAAATACGTCTGCGCTAAAAAATAGTGGCTTTATTTTGAAGAAATTTGTGGAAATAAAAGTGCTTGCATTAGATTAATTTTATAGTTAGAATGGTTAATAGTTAGATAATCTAATTAAAAGGTGATTCAATGACAAAACTTAAGAAAACGTACACGAATGAAGATGATTTACCAGTGTTAGGGGTAGAGCCATATATTGAACTGATTCAGGCGTCCTCTTCAAGTGAGACAAATCAAGAAGATGCAAAATTGGGATTAATGTTGTTATGGTTAAGTGATCATGTTTTAGATGTAACAGACAATGAGTTAGCTCCTTTTGGAATTACAGAAAGTAAATTGGACTTATTACTATTGCTGACACTACATGAAGAGAGACGTGCGACTCCGTCTGCTTTAGCTAAACGATTGGGAATTACGAGGGCATCAGCAACATCAATGCTGGATTGGCTAGAAAAGAGAAATCTTGTTGTACGGAATCATAGTAAAGAAGATCGGAGGAAGATCTATGTAAGTTTAACTGATGAAGGGCGTACTTTTATCGCTGAGGTTTTACCGACTTATTGGTCGTCATGTGCTTCTAATTTAATCGATTTGGAACCTGATGAACGAAAAGTATTCGAGAAATTAGTGAGTAAATTATTAAAATCTATACAAAGAAAACTAAAGGTGGAACGTTAAACTGTAGCTATATTGATACAGTTTAATTTTTAGTTGTTTAATTAGATTATCTAACTATAAGCTAATCAAACTAAAAGGGTGATTTATTTAATGAACATTGTAATTTCAGGAAATCGCGCAAATTATACTTTAATGACAACTATTTTAGCCTGGACAGGTATGGTGGTGATGTCGAGCCTCTATTTAACAATACCTCTTATTAGTTTATTCAGTGATTATTTTCATATTTCATTGTCTAAAGCAGGTTTTACATCAAGTGTTTTTTCACTTGGATTTGCGCTAGGGTGTTTTTTCTATGGTGCAATATCAGAAAAATATGGACGTAAAAATGTCATCGTATTTGGGCTTTTTTCATTAAGTGTGATAACGTTACTTCTAGGTTTAGTTAATGATTTTTCTTTTATTCTTCTAATGAGAGGATTACAAGGGCTTGCGGCAGCTACATTTTCACCAGTAGCGCTTGCTTATACTCTTGAGGTTTTTCCAAATGATCGAAAAGTTGGGACAGTTGGTTTTATTAGTACGGGATTTCTTGTAGCGGGTATAGTTGGTCAGGTATTTAGTGGATATGTAAGTGAACATAGTCATTGGCACGTCATCTTTTATGTGCTTGCAGTAGTGTATGCTATGACTGCTTTGTTAGTCGTGTGGATCTTACCGAAGGGAATCGTTCACAATGAAACCAAAAATATATGGGCTCCCTTGAAGAGAATTGGTAGTATTTTCACCAATAGAAATTTGATATTTAGTTATATCATTGCATTTGTTTTATTAATGTCATTTGTCAGTATGTACATTATTTTGGGGGCATATTTAACGAGTGATTCCTTTGGTATGAAAAGTCAGAACCTCATTTACATTCGTGCCTTTGGGATAGTAGGAATGGTGATGTCACCATTTGCAGGTAAATTAGCAAAGCGCTTTAATGAGCTGTTTGTACTGAAAATGGCCTTGTCATTTTCGATTATCGCACTAATCATGATGAGCTTTCTTTCAACCATAGCTGGTTTAACGATCGTTAGTATTTTATTTGTTAGTGGGATTGCTCTTGCGGTTCCTTCATTAGTGACAATTGTTAGCCAGTTAGGCTGGAATATGGGAGGGATTGCAATCTCTATGTATACAGTCATTTTATTTGCTGGAACAAGTGTTGCGCCATTCATATCTGTTTATTTGATACAATCTGGTAGCTTTGCTGTAGCCTTTCTTCTTCTAGCTATCACACTTAGTATCGGATTCGTTTCCGCACTAATGATTACAATTGGAAACAACAAAAGTTTAAATTGATTGTTTAGGGGTGTTAGGATGAAGCTCTAAGTAAAAATTATTATTACAATTATATGGTGAAGACAATAAAAAGGCCCTGAAACCTTGATATACAAGGGATTTCAGGGCTTTTGTTGTCATTAACGAGAGTAGTACTCTACGATGAATGATTCGTTGATTTCAGCTGATAATTCAGAACGCTCAGGAAGGCGAGTGAATGTACCTTCTTTTTTGTCAGCGTCGAATGTTAAGTAGTCAGGTACGAAGTTGTTTACTTCGATAGCTTCTGCTACAACAGCAAGGTTTTGAGATTTTTCACGAAGAGAAATCGTTTGACCTGGTTTTACGCTGTATGATGGGATATCAACGCGTTTGCCATCTACTAAAATGTGACCATGGTTAACTAATTGACGAGAACCACGACGAGTACGAGCTAAACCTAAACGGTAAACTAAGTTGTCAAGGCGAGTTTCAAGAAGGATCATGAAGTTTTCACCGTGAACACCTTTCATTTTACCAGCACGGTCAAATAGTGTACGGAATTGACGTTCGTTCATACCATACATATGACGAAGTTTTTGCTTCTCTTGAAGTTGTAAACCGTATTCTGATAATTTTTTACGTTGGTTTGGACCGTGTTGACCTGGTGCGTAAGGGCGTTTTTCGATTTCTTTACCTGTACCGCTTAGTGAGATACCAAGACGACGTGATAATTTCCAAGATGGACCTGTATAACGAGACATATTGTTGTCTCCTCCTTTAAATTTGGTTTTTTTGTTGTAAAACAAAAACCAGTAGTACCCATTCTTACACGCATTTTATTTTCATGTATTTTCGCCTATGCAGCCGTTAGGTTACGCAATACACCATCTAATTTCCGTTGCTAGAAGAATCTAAGTAGTTGTACATATGAAAATAGAGGAATAAAATACAGTTATAAGCTTATACCACTGCTGCGTTTATTTTACACAAACTCCATTGTAACTGCTCAGGACAAGGACGTCAATTATTAACATATAAAATTTCATCATGAGTTTTCATAGTAGGAAATTCCTTAAGACCTATTTCAAATGATGTGAAAATAGTTAATGATACGCTGTGTAATGTAAAATGTAAAAGTAAGGGATAATTACATAGTCAAAATGACACAAATTATGTATAATATATTATAAGTTAATAGTAATTGATTTGGACGTTATATAGAAAAGGTGATTTCATGACAGACCATTTACAAACGCTAAAATATATAAAATCTGATGTTTTGAGCTTTTGGGTGAGTTCTAATGAAGAACAAGCTAGTTTTAATGGGTATTTTTATTCATTAAAACAGTGTCTAAAGAAGCACTTGAAAATTGATAATGCAGCTTTTCTCAGCTTTGAAGGTAATTCATTAATACCTATTGAGGAGATGGCTTCATTAACAATTGAAACAAAGCTAAATGCTGTGTCATGGCTGATGATCGAAGCTAGTTTTTATCAACAAAAAGTAGTGAAAATTCCTTATATAATAAAAGCAAGACAGGCCTATTCAATGATGACAGATATGGTGCTTTTCCAAGCAGAGGGCAAACATCCCATTGGTGTATTACTTGTGGAGGCATCAGAGTCTTGGAATGACTTTATGACCTCGGATTATGGTGAAGAGTGTATAGAAATACTTTCGAAAGTTCTTCAAATGATGAGGGACAATTTAGATGTCAAAATAAACGAAGATCAATATAGAAAACTCTATAATATGACTGATTTATTTCATTCAACAATGGATATTGATTTAATTTTAGAAAATGTATTGAAAAATATAAGGGATAATTTCCCTGAGTTTAATGTAGAGCTTATATTATCGAATGATCAAGATCGACATACGACCATCGATATTAAGCTTTTTGATTATTTATCAGAAAGACCTGCTACAATTGAGGCTTTTGTATCAGGAGAGTTAACAACAGAACTAGCAAGTGATTTAAATTGTCGATTGTTAAATGCGCCGATAAAGGGCAGGCAAGCTATCTATGGCATCTTGCAAGTAAGTGCACCAACGACTTATCTTTTTTCAACGACTGAAAAAGACTTCGTACGAATGCTTGCACAAGCGTCAGGAAATGCACTTGAAAATGCAAAATTATATCATCAATCGCATCGTCTTGTAAGCGATTTACAACTCATCAATGAAACATCACATCGTTTAAATATGCGGATTGACATTCATGAAATGTTACTTTTCCTACAAAAGCAGTTACTGAAATCTTTTCAACCAATGGAAGTTTGTTTCGCATTTAAAAAAAATGATACGTTTGAAGTGACGGGCGCAAGTACATCTTTGTTCAATGCAGAAGAGGGGCAGACCTATATAAAACATGTTGAGCAGCATTTTGCTCAAACGAATGATCCACTGTTTATTGCCGATTTCAGTCGTTTAACAACGAATCAAATTGAGTACCGTTCCATTATGGCGATCCCTATATTAATGGAAGAAAAGATCAATGGTTTTAGTATTGTCTTACATAAAGAGCCATATTTCTTTTCGTTCGATAGTTTTAAATTAATGCAATCGTTAATTCATCACTCCTCTTTAGCCATTGCAAATTCAATTTTACGAACACAACTTCAGGAAATGGTCGATTTGGATCATTTGACAAAACTATATGCACGCAGTTATCTCGATCAATTTGTAGAAAAGTCGCTTGAATACGACCAGTCTGGGATGTTCTTATTAATTGACATTGATAATTTTAAGCGCATCAATGACACGTACGGTCACCAAGTAGGGGATAAAATTCTTGTGCAAATTGCACTCCAATTGAAAGAGACGATTGGTAGTCGTGGGATTTGTGCAAGATGGGGCGGAGAAGAGATGTCTGTTTATGTACCAAATATTAAGGAGCAGGAAGCATTAGAATTAGCATCCGCCATTGTGGAGGTTATTCCGAGTACTACAGATCCACAAGTAACTATTTCTGCGGGCCTCATAACATGGGATGAACGAGACCGACCAGCATTCCAATCTGTTTTTTTACATGCTGATACAGCCTTATATGAAGCGAAAAATAGTGGGAAAAATCGTTTTTGCATTCATGACGGCTCTTATCAAACTAATGTATAGGCGAATAAGGCGAAATGTCTATGGCTGTACAAATAATTTGCCCTGAAATGACAATATAAAACATTTCAGGGCAATTTTTTAATATTTTATAAATGAAGAAGTAATGTTTGGACAAATTGTTCTAAGCCATTGCGGTCTTCCTCTGAAAAACGGCTCACAATGGGGCTATCAATGTCAAGGACACCAATGATCTTGCCTTGTTTTATCAATGGAATCACAATTTCGGACTGTGAAGCAGCATCACAGGCAATATGTCCTGGAAATTCGTGCACATCTTTGACAACAATCGTTTCTTTCGTTGCCACGGATGTTCCACAAACGCCACGACCAATGGGGATTCTCACGCAGGCTGGAAGACCTTGAAATGGTCCGAGTACAAGCTCATTTTCTTGTAGGATATAAAAGCCAACCCAGTTAATGTCAGTTAAAAACTGATTTAAAAGTGCTGAGGCATTACTTAAATTGGCGATCAAATCTGTTTCGCCAGTCAGTAGTGCATCTAATTGTTTGGATAATGTCAGATATTGGCCAGCAATTGATCCTTCGTAATTAATTTTTGTAAACATATAAGCACCTCGTTTAAAAATTATTTATATTGGTAATATAACATTATGATGTTGATGTAAGTCCGTTGTGCTATGTGCATCCGAACCAAATACATATGGCAGTTCAATAGCTTGACTATACTTGATAAAAGTAAATGGAGGGTAAGGCTCCTGACAATATTGTTTGCTTAAACCAGCACTATTTATATCTAGCTCATAGCCCCCACATTTCATGCTGTCTAATACTTCTTTGATGCGTGAGGCATCATTGATTTTTTCATTATGCACTAGCTGAAATTTATGAACAAGAGATGGATGCCCAATCCGCTTCGGCTTGTATGGACCAAGATCGGCCTTAATGGATTGTAGGACAGTATCATAATATAAATCATAAACCTGTTTAACAGAGCCAACTTTTTTTGAAAAATCAATAAAGCACTCAGGAGAAAAGTCGATACATACAAAGGAATCTTGCCATTGTAAAAAATGGACAGACAAGATCGCATCATCTAAAAAATGTCCATATGTATCAAGGAATTGCCGAGTTTCTTGTTCAAAACCTTGGATATAGTCAACTTCTAACCCAATTCGGATGCGAATATCTTGTGCATACTGTTTTTGTAGGTGTTGCAATTCCTCAAAGTAGGGCATGAGATCATGTGGATTCATTCCGCTATCTTTTTGCGGGGTAGGATCGACAAAATTTTTTGGTAATGGGGCATGTTCAGTAAAGGTGATATCAGTGAAATGGTGAGAAATTGCTTTTTCAATATATTGCACGAAAGAGTCTGAACTGCCATGTGGACAAAAAGGACTATGTATATGCCCATCACGTTTCATAATTTACCACTCCTTTAGCTCTATAGATGCGCTATTTAAGTATTTCACAATAGCGAAAATACAGTTTTCTGAAAAACACTTAAATTTTAGTACAAAAGGCGAAAACATAGTATATAATAAAGACAACTAGCCAATTCGTTTATTGTAGAATAGGAGGCTTACGATGGAGTATATCATCATTCCGATTATCCTACTATTAATTTTAGCCATAGTAGGATTTATGATGCGAAGAAAACATGTTGCAATCATTGCAAAACTTGAAAATGAAAAATTACAAATTCAACATAATCCTATAAATGAAGAAATTTCAAAAGTAAAATCTTTAAACATGAACGGTGAAACGGAAGAAATGTTTGAACGATGGCGCAATACTTGGGATGAGGTCATCGATGTACATATGACTAAAATTGATTCATTGCTATTTGATGCTGAGGATCAAATTAATCGACTTCGTTTTAAAAAAGCGACGTTTATAGAACGTGAAATTGAAGATTATATTGAGAAATGCGAACAAGATAAAGATAAAATTTTAGAAGAACTGAATGAATTAATTGGCAGCGAAGAAAAAAATCGAATTGAAATTGAACAATTAAAGGAATATTATCGCTCAGCAAGAAAGACTTTGCTTGCTCACCAACATTCATTTGGTGTAGCGTTACCTGCACTTGAGAAAAAGCTAGAAACATTTGTACAAAAGTTTGAAGAGTTTGATGTATTGACAAATGATGGGAATTATTTGCAAGCACGCGAAATTGTCATTAGTTTAAATCAAGAATCACAGCAGACCTTTGAATTTATTAATGATGTCCCAACTATTTTAACGGAATTACAAGTGAAGCTACCAGGAGCGGTTCAGGAATTGCGGAATGGTCAACGTGAAATGGAAGATCAATCTTACTATTTACAGCATTTAGAATTGACTGAGGCATTAAATAAGTATGAAAAAGAGTTTGATGAATTAAAAAAAGACTTAGCAGCGCTTAATTTAACAGTAGTTAAACCTCGTGTGACAGAAATAAATGAAGAAATCGATCATTTTTATGATTTACTTGAAAAAGAGGTTATTGCTAAAAATTACGTTGATCAAAATTGTGAGCGTCTATTAAGCTCCATCACTAATGTTATTTCTTCAACAAAATTAGTGAATGATGAAGCGACCTATGTGCAGCAAAGTTATCATTTGAACGAAAAGGATGCAGAAATTCCGAAAGCTGCATTAAAGCAATTGGAAGCATTACAACGTCGCTACGACTTATTAGCTATGCGTGTGAGAGAAGAAAAATCGGCTTATTCTAGTTTACAGGAAGAATTAATCGAAATTAGTGAAGAGCTTGAACGAATTCATGAGGAGCAAGGACATTTATCAAATACAATGAAGAAGCTTCGAATTGATGAAAATAAAGCCCGCGCTCAAGTTGAAAATTTAAAGAAAATATTACAAGATACAGATCGCTTATTGAACAAGGCCAATATCCCAGGAATCCCTGAGGAAATGGATGCACGTCTTGATGAGGCTGCAGAGCACATCTACATTGTTATGCAAAGCCTGCAAGAAGTACCATTAAATATGGGGACTGTTCATAATAATTTAAATGCTGCCACACTGTGCGTAGAGGATGTAAAAGTCAAAGCACATGAGTTAATAGAAAATGTTATGCTTATTGAACGTATTATTCAGTATGGAAATCGTCATCGTGCTTCGAATCCAACATTGAATGCGCGTTTAAAAGAAGCTGAAGAGGCATTCCATCAATTCCGTTATGCGAAAGCATTAGAAGAAGCAGGAACAGCTGTTGAAGAGATGGAGCCAGGTGCTTTAAAACGTATTCAAGAAATGGTTGCAGAAGAGTCTATGTCAAATTAATTCAAATAACTGTTAGCTGTCTAAAAAGTATAGCGATTACTTTTTAGACAGCTTTCTTTATTAAATAGAGGGAAAGGTGTGATACGGTTGAAGCTGTCGCTACGAGAAATGAATGAGAAGTATGCGAGTGAAATTTTACAATGGCATTATGCAGCACCATACGATTTTTATAATAATGATTTATCAGATGAAACCTTACAAGAAATGCTCGAAAATCCCTACTATGCTATCTTTAATGAGCGGGAGGAGTTAATCGGCTATTATTGCACAGGAACAGCCGCACAAGTACCGAAAGGACATGACATTGGGGCATATGCAGAATGCTATGTAGATATCGGCATCGGTATGAAGCCCAATCTAACTGGTCAAGGCTTAGGGACGGCATTTTTTTCGTTTATTGTCAAAACAATTCAACAAGAGCATCAACTACCGCTTCGTTTAACTGTGGCCCGATTTAATAAGAGAGCCATTTGTCTTTATGAAAAATTCGGCTTTGTCAAAGATAGTGAATTTAGTACACCAACAGTCTTTATTACAATGTTGAAAAAAGTGTAATATGCTATTTAAAATTTGAAGAATCGTGAAAGTTAGTGGTCAATCGCCAAAGATTGCGTTATGATAAATACCGTTAAATCAACGTTTTGAAAGTGTGTGAAAAGTGATGGTTAAGACAATTTATTTAGATAATAGTGCAACAACAAAACCTTTAACAGAGGTTATGCAGACATTTATGGTAGTGAATGAGCAGTATTATGCCAATCCTGCATCCATCCATGCCATGGGAGTTGAAGCAAATGATTTATTAATGCGTGCACGTGAGCAAGTAGCAGATATTTTGCAGACAGAGGCAAAAAATGTGCTATTTACTTCAGGTGGGACCGAGTCAAATAATGCAGCTATTTTTGGTATAGCACGTAGTAATACACATATAGGAAAGCATATTTTAACGACTGAAATAGAACATCCATCGGTTTTAGAAACAGTTAAACAGCTTACAAAAGAGGGCTATGAGGTTGACTATCTTCGAGTTGATCAACATGGAGTCATTTCTTTAGAGGAGCTGCGTGCTAAAATACGTAAAGATACAATTTTAGTCAGCATTATGCATGTGAATAATGAAATGGGTGCTATCCAGCCTATTAAGGAAGCAGCAGCAATGATTCATGAAATGAGTAGAGCAGCTCTTCATGTTGATGCTGTTCAAAGCTTTGGGAAATTAGCTGTGTCCTTTAATGGAGAAGAAGGTCCAGACAGTATTGCTATTTCTGGTCATAAAATTCATGGCTTTAAAGGCTCAGGTGTATTAGCCTTTCGTAAAAGCATGAGATGGCAGCCTTATGCACTTGGTGGAGGTCAGGAATTTGGTTTGCGAAGTGGTACTGTAGCGGTACCGCAAGCAGCTGCATTAGCAAAAGCGGCTCGATTAGCAGTAGAAACATTGAATGACCGTGCAATGAAATACCGTCAATGGCAAGATGAAATTCGTACGCAACTAAAAGGATACGGAGAGGCAGTGCATATTTTATCGACTCCACAAGGAGCTGCACATATTTTATCGTTCAGTGTTCGTGATTTAAAAGGGGAAGTCATTATTAATGCTATGCAAAAACGTGGCATCATCGTGTCAACATCAAGTGCTTGTTCATCGAAGCAAACGAAAACAAGCCATGTTGTCGAGGCTCTGCACCTCGATGAGCATTATAAAAAAGGTGTAATTCGTATGAGCTTTGGTGCGCATAACACAGCACAAGATATAGAAAAGTTTAAACAAGTACTAGCAGAAGTCATGCTGGAACTCAAAGGAGAAATTAAGTAATGATTTGGAAAGAAATTTTAATTCGATATGGTGAGCTTTCTACAAAAGGTCGCAACAAAATGGATTTTATCCGTCGCTTACGTGAAAATATTCGTCATGCTTTTGCCGATCTAGGACAGCTGCATATTCGTACAGAGCGTGATCGTATGTTTATTGCTATAGAAAACGAAACACAAATGCAGGCACTCGTAACAGGCTTACCTAAAATTTTTGGTATTCAATCTTTTAGCCCTGTGGCTGCATGTGAAAAAGATATAGAAAGTATGAAGAAACTTGCCATCACTATAATGGAGACATTTAAAGATGAGCAGCATACATTTAAAGTAGAAGTGAAACGTACCGATAAAACATTTCCTTTAGAATCTCATGCCATCCAACGTGAGATTGGTGGCTATGTTTTACCGCAATTTCAAAATTTATCAGTCAAAGTGAAGCAGCCTGATATTGAACTACGTGTAGAAGTTCGTCATGATGCAACATATATGATGGCACAAGTTATTCCTGGCGCAGGTGGAATGCCTGTAGGGTCTAATGGAAAATCTTTATTAATGTTATCTGGTGGTATTGATAGCCCTGTTGCAGGTTATTTAATGATGAAGCGAGGCGTGCGATTAGAAGCGATTCACTTCTTTAGTCCACCATATACAAGCGAAAATTCATTAGAAAAAGTAAAGGTACTTGCCAATGAACTAACGAAATTTGGTGCTAGTATTCGTTTACATGTCATTCCATTTACTGAAATACAAGTTCTTATTAAAGAGAAAGTGCCTTCTAATGTATCGATGACAACAACACGCCGTATGATGTTGAAAGTAGCTGATCAGGTGCGTGAGGAAATTGGGGCACTTGCCATTGTAACAGGTGAAAGTCTTGGGCAGGTAGCGAGTCAAACGCTTGAAAGTTTAACAGCGATTAATGCTGTAACGAATACACCTATTTTGCGTCCGTTAATTTCATCAGATAAACTCGAAATCATTGATATTGCAGAAAAAATCGGCACATACGAAACATCTATTCAGCCATTTGAAGATTGCTGTACGATTTTTACACCTACAAGTCCAAAAACAAAGCCGAAGCTTGAAAAGGTCGAGCATTATGAAAGCTTCTCTGATTTTGATGAGCTAATCGAGCGAGCAGTAAAAAATCGAGAGGTCTATATTTTCCCTAAGAAAGAAGAGCAACAACAAGATAAGTTTGCAGAACTATTATAAGGATTCAAAGCCGTCTCAAAGTCCATTTTGAGACGGCTTTTTTATATTACTGGCTAGATGCCATTAGAGGTACAATTTACCTTTAAAATTTTCGTATTAAAAATCGAATATCGCACATTCTATATTCACAAGGAGGTGAGACACATGACTTCAAACAACAACCGCAGTTCAAACAAGCTTGCAGTACCTGGTGTACAACAAGCACTAGATCAAATGAAATACGAAATTGCACAAGAATTTGGTGTTCAATTAGGAGCTGAAGCTTCAGCTCGTGCTAACGGTTCCGTTGGTGGTGAAATCACTAAACGTCTTGTACAAATGGCAGAATCTCAATTAAAAGGTATGCCAAACAACCAATAAATGCTGACTAAGCATTTATAAACTTAAAACCAGTGACCGTAAAAGGCACTGGTTTTAGTTTGTTTATAGATCATTTTTTTATGCGAGATAATGACGTAAATGTAGATACAGTGTGTGCAATGTCTTGACTTTCACAGATAGCAGAAATAACGGCAACACCATCAGCACCTGCTTGAAAAACAGAATGTGCATTTGTACAAGTAATCCCACCAATCGCTACAATCGGTAATTCAGGATAAAGATGATAAGCTTGCTGTAAAAAATTTGTACCGCATGGTGGTTGTGCATCACTTTTAGATGTTGTTGCAAAGATTGGACCAATTCCTACATAATCAGCATGATGGTCTATAGCTGTTTGTAATTCTTCCTGTGAATGTACAGAAACACCAAGTATCATGTTCCCGATTTTTTTACGTGCTATTTCAACATCTAAATCATCTTGTCCAATATGAACGCCATCGGCACCAATTCGCAAAGCGAGCTCTATATCATCGTTAACGATAAACGGTACATTATACTGCTGACAAAGTTTTTGACATTGGCGTGCAAATTGTTCATAGGCTAATCCAGTTAAGGCAAGAGACCCTTTCTCGCGAAATTGAAACATCGTAATGCCAGCTTGCAATGCCTTTTCGAGGAGATGGATGGGATTTTGTTGAAAAACATTGCCTGTCCCCATAATAAAATAAAGCTGTAAATCCTCACGTTTCATGAATAATTACCTCACAGGCTTCCTTATGCTGTTGATAAGCGAAATGATTTGTAGGTCCGTGCCCGTTGCCGATGGCTAAATCATGCATAATCGCTAATTGAATAAATTTTTTAGCTTCGATAATAGCCTCTTCCATCGCTAAACCTCGTCCAAGAAAAGCAGTGAGTGCTGCTGAAAATGTACAGCCAGTACCATGTGTATTTTTGGTTTGGATTCGTGGAGACTGCATCGAAAAAGATTGTCCATTTTTGAAAAATACATAATCAATGGCATAAAGTGGTTCTGCTAAATGCCCACCCTTTACAATGACGCATTGTACACCTAGCTGTAAAAAGCTTTGAGCCACTTGTTTCATATCCTCAAAATGGCGAATGGTTCTCCCCGTGAGAGCCTCTGCTTCGGGTATATTTGGCGTAACAATCGTAGCTAGTGGTAGTAAAGATGAGCGTAACGCCTCAATAGCTTCTTGCTGTAATAAGCTTTCTCCACCTTTTGCAATCATCACGGGATCCACAATTAGTGGTATGTTTAATTCACCGATCATGCGTGCGATGGCTTGGATAATACCAGAGGAATAAAGCATGCCTGTTTTCATTGCAGCAATCGGAAAATCTTCGACTAACGCTTGAAATTGTTTTTCCACAAACGAAATGTCAATGGGGAAAACACCTGTCACGCCTGTTGTATTTTGTGCAGTTAAAGCTGTAATAACGGAAGTGCCGAACACCTCTAATTCCTGAAATGTTTTTAAATCAGCCTGTATACCAGCACCGCCACCACTATCTGATCCAGCAATCGTCGTTACAATATGCATGATGCTTCACCATCCTTTGATAAACGATGTATAGCATTAAGCAAAGCTATTTGAAAATCACCGATATCTGCAGTGAATGCAGAAGCTAGTACTGCTGCCTTTTTATAGTAAGTGAGTGTTTCTGCTAATTGGTTGTATGGCTTGTTACCTGCGACATAGGCAGCACCACAAAGCGCACTAAGTAAACAGCCAGTACCAGTGACCTCTGTCATTTGTGGGTGGCCACCAGCTATCCACTGGCTATGCTCACCATTTGTTATAAGATCACGTTCACCTGTTACAATAACGATACAATTATATCGTTGTGCCACTAGTAATGCTTCCGTCTCCAGTGACATGGAGCCATGACCACTATCTACACCTTTCTGTTGCCAATCTACATTGGCTATAGCCGCAAGCTCACCGATATTACAGCGAATTACGGCAAATTGTATGTTTTCAAGTAAGTATTGAACGGTTTCCTTGCGATAAGTTGTAGCCCCTGCCCCAACTGGATCTAATATAACTGGAATGCCAAGTGCATTAGCTTTTTTTCCTGCTAACAGCATGGCGTTTTTGGTGCGAGTATTGAGTGTCCCGATATTAATTAATAATGCTTGTGCCATTGCTACCATTTCCTCAACCTCTTGGCTATCGTCAGCCATAACGGGCGAAGCACCTAATGCTAATAAACCATTTGCTTGGAAATTTGCCACCACATAGTTTGTGATGCAATGAATAAGTGGTTGCTGTTGACGAATTGTTTGAAATATCATTTTAATTTTAGTCCTCCTTTGTGGATGGACGTAAGCATGCAAAAAGGCTCTTTTTATGTGAAAATACACGAAAAAGAGCCTTTCATCTGAAAAAATCGATGTCTGTTGCTCCCTACGTCAGTATTAACTAACAGGTTCAAAGGGTCAGGTTTTACCTTCTCAACTCTTTCGAGTCCCCCTGCAATTTTGCTTTTAGTTGACCAAAATGTACCATACTTTTCATTTGTGTTCAATAGCTAGTTTTCCTATCGACAAAACGTGACTGATGCCATATAGCTAGGTATGATAGTTGTCATGACTTTACCTAAATTAAGCGCAAACCATTGAAAATACTGAAAAAGGAGTTTTATAATGTGTCATAGCAAAAGGGGGCATCTGCCATGAAAAGACAAGATTTAGTTGCACCAGAATGGTATAACATAACAGAGGAAATTGAAAAATATGCTCAGGATGCAACGAAAAATGCTTTAATTATTTATGAAGAAAATCAAGCTGTACAATTTATTACATATGCACATTTGATGGAAAAAGCGAATCAAGCAGCACATGTTTTCACCTTACAAGGTTTAACGAAGGGTGATGTGATTTTAGTGATGGTACCACGCTCAGTGGAAGCATATATTGTTTATATTGCAGCATTAAAAGCAGGTTTAACCATCATTCCAAGCTCAGAAATGTTAAGAACAAAAGATATTGAGTATCGCATTCATCACGCCAATGCTAAAGGGGTTGTTGCCTATGAGCCCTATATTGAACAATTTGATGAAGTTGGAAATTTACAGGGCATACAGCAATTTGTCATAGGGAAAGCACATGAGCCTTGGCAGCCTTTACTAGAAAAAATGCACCATCAACCTACAACTTACATAAATCCGACCCCGACAAAAAGTACTGATAATGCATTTTTAGCCTATACAAGCGGCACAACAGGTAACCCAAAGGCAGCGGTACATACACACAGCTGGGGCTATGCTCATTTACGAACAACAGCACCACATTGGTTAGGTGTACAAGAAAATGATATTGTTTGGGCAACAGCAGCACCTGGATGGCAAAAATGGATATGGAGTCCCTTTCTCGCTACATTAGGCAGTGGTGCTACTGCATTTGTTTACAAAGGTAAATTTGATGCTGCTTCCTATTTGGCAATGCTTGAAAAATTCAAAATCAATGTATTATGCTGTACACCAACTGAATATCGTTTTATGGCATCACTTGAAAATTTACACGCATATGATTTACATGCAATTCGCCAAGCTGTATCAGCAGGTGAACCGTTAAATAGTGAGGTTATCAACGTATTTTCAGAAACATTCCATTTACAAGTGCGAGATGGCTATGGTCAAACGGAAAATACATTACTTGTTGGTACAATGGTAGGGATGGAGGCGCGAGTTGGCTCAATGGGAAAACCTACTCCTGGCAACACCGTTAATATTATTAACGATTTCGGCAATCCTGTTGCAGTGGGAGAGGTGGGTGATATTGCTGTTCATCGTGAAACACCAGCTCTCTTTAAAAAATATTTAAATGATCCTGAACGTACAAATTTACAATTCCGTGGTGATTGGTATATAACAGGAGATCGTGCCTACAAAGATGAAGATGGCTACTTTTGGTTTGAGGGTCGAGGAGATGATGTCATTATCTCCTCGGGTTATACAATTGGTCCCTTTGAAGTAGAGGATGCTTTGATGAAGCATCCAACTGTGAAAGAAGCTGCTGTCATTGCCAGTCCAGATAAAGTTCGAGGAAATATTGTAAAGGCATTTATTGTTCTTCGTAATGGTGAAATTGGTGATGAAACACTTATTCAAACACTTCAAAGTCATGTGAAATCATTGACTGCCCCATATAAATATCCACGTGCTATTGAATTTGTCGAAGAGCTACCCAAAACATCCTCTGGAAAAATTCGACGAGTTGAATTACGACAGCAAGAAACAAAGCAATGCCATTCATCATCATTTCCTAGGAAATAATGTCGAAAATCAAAGTTCATGCAAAGGTATGGACTTTGATTTTTTTTATTTTTTTAGGTAAGGTAATATGAGGAAATAAATAGCAACAAGCTTTTTGCATATTATTGCAAAAAAATGAAACAAATAAGCAAGTCATTCGTATTACGTGTTGAGGAGGCGGAAAGACATGAATGTAAAAAGGTGGGTTGCTTTAGTAGTCGCAGGTGTTCTTTTACTATTTTCATTAGGAATTAACACCATTTTTGCCCTATTTAAAGCAGATTTCCTAGGTAATTTTGATAGTTTGATGGCTGGGAATAATTTAGATGTATATGAAAATGTCATTGAAGGGGACAATTTTGATAAGCGAATTGCTTATTTAAAGGTAGATGGAGCGATTCAAGATATCGGCTCAAGTACATTATGGCAACCAGTTGCCTATGATCATACATTTTTCTTAGAGCAATTGGATAATATTTTGTATGATGATTCGATACAGGGCGTTGTTTTAAGCGTCAATTCACCAGGTGGTGGTGTGAAAGAATCTGCAGAAATCTATAAAAAGCTGCTAAAAATTAAAGAAGAACGACAAATTCCAATTTATGTATCGATGGATTCGATGGCAGCATCAGGTGGTTATTATATTTCAGCACCTGCAGATAAAATCTTTGCCCATCGTGATACAATAACAGGCTCAATTGGCGTCATTATGCAATCCATTAACTACCAAGCATTGGCTGAAAAAGTAGGTGTTAAATTTGAAACGTTTAAATCAGGGGAGCATAAGGATATGCTAAGCCCAATGCGTGAAGTGACACCAGAAGAACGTGCAATGATGCAGGATATGATTAATGAAACGTATGAAGAATTTGTAGACATTGTAGAGCAGGGACGTAATATGTCTGAAGCAGAAGTGAAGAAGGTTGCAGATGGTCGTATTCTTGGTGGCACAAAAGCGCTTGAAGCAGGTTTAATCGATGAAATTGGTGATGAAGAAGCAGCCATCGCTGCTCTACGTGCAGATTATGGACTGGAAGATGCTGCTTTATTTGAGTATGCGTACGATATGGGAGGCTGGCAATCATACGTTGGGATGAAAATTGGCTCCATGTTTGGTCCATCTGCAGAAGAAAAAATGCTAATGAAAATTATGACCGACTACAGTGCACCGAAAATGATGTATTTATACGGGGAATACTAAGGAGGGAGTACAATGACAAACAATGAATTTGTTATGCAAGGTTCACCCTCTATGGAAAATGGCTTTCTTATGAACGCTCCAGATGAGTCAGTAAAGCATAAAAACTATGCTTTAAAAACGGCTGGTTTTTGGATTCGGTTTTGGGCATTTTTATTAGATGGATTCATTATTTCTGCTGTAGTTGGAATACTTATCAATCCTATCTTTTATCTAATGGATTGGTCCTTATCAGAATCTGTTTGGTATGCACCGATTTCAATCATCACAGCGATCCTCTATTATAGCTATTTTGTACTGATGACAAAGTTCTTTGGGCAAACACTTGGAAAAATGGTTTTTGGCTTACGTGTTATTTCATTAAAGCATGATAAGCTTACTTGGTCAGATGTGTTATTCCGTGATTTGATTGGCCGCATTATCAATAATATTTTTATGCCTCTGTATATTTTGGTAGTCATTTTACCAGAAAATCAAGGGTTACATGATTATTTTGCAGATACAGCAGTGGTGCACGAAAAAGTCTTTGTTGAAAAGGATCCAGCACCAGCCGCTTTGCCAAAACAGCAAGAGCAGATAGAAACGACTGTGCAAGAGGAAAAAATAGAACTAGCCAAGCTAGAGGAAAAAAATGAACAATAAACAAAAGGCTGTCTCCTAATTCGAGACAGTCTTTCCTATTTCTAAGCTAGTTCTTCTAAAGTAAGCTATCTTAGTTGCAATTAATTCCCTTCATTTAGTAATATTATGTACATATGAAATAAGGAGGCGTTTATATGGCACAAGTAACATTTAAAAATGGTCCAGTAACACTAGTAGGAAATGAAGTAAAGGTGGGCGATCAAGCTCCAGATTTTACGGTATTAGCGAATGACCTATCACCTGTAACATTAAATGATTCAGAAGGCAAAATTCGTCTATTCAGTGTTGTACCATCATTAGATACTGGTGTATGTGATGCACAAACACGCCGTTTTAATGAAGAAGCAGCTAACCTGGGTGACAATGTAGTTATTTATACAGTATCTGTCGATCTTCCATTCGCTCAAAAGCGTTGGTGTGGTGCAGCAGGTATTGATGCAGTGCAAACTGTATCAGATCACCGCGATCTTTCATTTGGTGAAGCGTATGGCGTGTACATTCAAGAATTACGTCTTCTGACACGTGCAGTATTCGTTGTGGATGCAAATAATAAAGTAACATATGTTGAATATGTACCTGAAGCTACAGATCATCCAAACTATGAAGCGGCCATTGCAGCTGTTAAAGCACTAGCATAATGAGCTGCTTTTAGGCTAAGATAATACTAGACAAAGGGGCTGTGACGAGAGTTTGTCACGGCTCTTTTCTGCGTGAAAGGAAGTTTAAATATGGAAAACATCGAGAAATTATTTGGTCTGCTAAATGAGCATGCTGAAAAGATCGAAAAAGAACAAGATTTAACATTGTTAGAAGGGTTGCTAGATGGTCTCGAGGCATGGCTTGATGGCGAAGTGAATTTTTCACAAAAGGATGCAACAAAAGAGGATATTCGCAAAGCTATTCAAATCGCTATTTTAAAAGGAATGCGCAAAGGGTCGCAGCCAAACCATCAAATGACACCTGATACGTTAGGGTTACTAGTTGGCTATTTTGTGGAGCAAATATTTGAAGAGCGCCTTGCAAACGAAAAAATGTCAATTATGGACCCAGCCGTAGGTACGGGGAATTTACTACTAACAGTCATGAATTTATTAGATGGAAAAGTGGAAGCGACAGGCGTAGAGGTTGACGAGCTATTAATTCGTCTTGCTGCTGCTACTGCTGATTTAACAGAACAGCCTATTTCCTTATACCGTCAAGATGCCTTAGAAGATTTATTGGTAAACCCAGTGGATGCCGTTGTTTGTGATTTACCTGTAGGCTATTATCCTAATGAAGAAGTAGCACTCGATTATGAATTATGCGCAGCAGAGGGGATGAGTTATGCTCATCATCTATTCATTGAGCAATCGATGAATTATACAAAGGATGGCGGCTATTTATTTTTCCTTGCACCATCACATCTTTTTGACTCCGAGCAGTCTAAGCAACTACACAAGTACATTCAAAAGCATGCTTGGATTCAAGCCATTATTCAATTACCTGAGGCTATGTTTGCCAATAAGGCATTAGAAAAAAGTATTGTGATTTTGCAAAAGCAAGCAAAGGAATTGAAAGCACCTAAAGAAGTACTATTAGCAAAAGTACCGAATATGCAGAATAAGCAAGCTCTTGCGCTGTTCTTTGAAAAAGTGAGGATGTGGAAAGAGGGCAAATAATTGCTCTGGAAGCCGACATAAGTAAAAAGATGATGTTACTACTAGCAGAAAAAGACCTTTTGGTAAGGTGAGGGTGATTTCTGTTGGACCAGCGTCCTTTAGAATGAAAAGCCTTTTTCACCCTTCATAGAAATTCTAGTGATCGTTTTGTTTTTCAACACAATGTAAAAAGGTATCCTATGGAAGGATACCTTTTTATGTATTGCGAATTAGTTTTCTGGTGTACGGATAACAAGTACGTCACATTTAGCTGAACGTACAATTGCTTCAGATACTGAACCGATTAGGAAGCGTTCAACTGCATTTAGACCAGTTGCACCACAAATGATTAGATCTGCGTCTACGACTTTAGAAAGCTCTTTTGTAATGATATTTTTAGGAGAGCCGTACTCAATGATAAGATTAACGTTTGTTAAGCCTTCATCTTCAGCTTGTTTTTTGTAACCATTTAATAGCTCTTCAGAGAATGCTTGAGCACGTTCTGCAATGGAACGGTCATATGCTTCGATTGCAGCGAATGAACGTGTATCAATAACATTTACTAGATTTAAGACAGCACCTTCGTTTCGTTTTGCAACATCAATTGACTTACGAAATGCATATTCAGCTTCTTTTGAGCCGTCTACTGCAACAACAATGCTTTTATAATGATTAGCCATTTTGAAAAACCTCCCTGATTTGTATATGTTGATTATACCAAATGATTTTCTAAAGGAAATACTTTCCGAAAGAAAAATATGAAAAAGTGAAGACATTTCATTTCAAAATGTCAATTATATACACTTACTTAATTCCCACTATTTACAGCGTGTAAACGCCTTTTGATCGGTAGAACTTGTGGAAGTATTTACTTCGTTAGCAACTGTTATAGCCGTCTTTTTAGTTTTCAAATATAATAATTTATACCATTATTCATCGTTTAAATATTTAGTATTTTATAAATGTTAGAAATTTTATTTGTATTTGCTTTAGTTAAAGCTTTTTTTGCATTTGTTTGGTAATATGGAATGGCAAGGGGTGCATCAATTCTTAGTTACATAATAATGATGCTTATTTTTTATGCTATGGAAGGGGATAGGAAACAATGAAGATTGGTATTCCAAAGGAAATTAAAAACAATGAGAATCGTGTAGCCATGACACCAGCAGGAGTTGTAACTTTAACACACGCAGGTCATGAGGTATACATTGAAACTGGAGCAGGCTTAGGGTCAAGCTTTACGGATGCTGATTACATTGCAGCAGGAGCTCATATTGTTCAAACTGCTAAAGAAGCATGGTCACAAGAAATGATCATGAAGGTAAAAGAACCTGTAGCTTCTGAATATGATTATTTCTATGAAGGTCAAATTTTATTTACGTATTTACACTTAGCGCCAGAGGTTGAACTAACTCAGGCACTTTTAAATAAAAAGGTTGTAGGTATTGCCTACGAAACAGTGCAATTAGCAAACGGTTCATTACCATTGTTAACGCCTATGAGTGAAGTAGCTGGTAAAATGGCTACGCAAATCGGTGCACAGTTCTTAGAAAGAAACCATGCTGGTAAAGGTATTTTATTAGGTGGCGTTTCAGGTGTGCAGCGTGGCAAGGTGACAATAATCGGTGGTGGTATCGCAGGAACAAATGCTGCAAAAATCGCTGTTGGCATGGGTGCGGATGTGACAGTAATCGATTTAAGCCCAGAACGTTTACGTCAATTAGAAGATCTGTTTGGTCGTGATGTTCAAACATTAATTTCAAATCCTTATAATATTGCAGAATCAGTGAAAGATTCAGATTTAGTCATTGGTGCGGTGTTAATACCAGGCGCAAAAGCACCGAAACTTGTATCTGAAGAAATGATTCAGTCAATGCAAGCTGGCTCTGTTGTAGTCGATATTGCGATTGACCAAGGCGGTATTTTTGCTTCGTCTGATCGTGTGACAACTCATGATGACCCAACATACGTGAAACATGGCGTAGTACATTATGCAGTAGCAAATATGCCAGGAGCAGTACCGCGCACATCAACAATTGCTTTAACAAATAATACAATTCCATATGCACTTCAAATTGCAAACAAAGGCTATAAACAAGCTTGCCTAGATAATGCGGCACTGAAAAAAGGTGTGAATACATTAGATGGACAACTAGTCTATAAAGCAGTGGCAGATTCACAAGGTCTTCCATTTGTCGAAGTGGATGAGTTAATTCAATAAATCAAAAAAGGAAGCACTACACTAGTTGCTTCCTTTTTTTGTGTGTAATTATAGAACAATTAAATCTTTCGGGAATTTTGTTAATACTTCAACGCCATCTTTCGTTACAACTACATCATCCTCAATGCGTACGCCTGTCACATCTGATTTATAAATCCCTGGCTCAATTGTAAAGACCATGCCTTCTTCCATCGTCATTTCATTTGCACCTGTAACGGATGGGAATTCATGCACAGAAATTCCAAGGCCATGACCAAGACGGTGAGTGAAATATTCACCATAGCCAGCTTCTGTGATAGTATCACGTGCAATTTTATCTAAGTCCATCGCACGAATACCTGGTTTTACAGCTGCGACAGCATTTGTATTGGCAGCTAAAACAGCGTGATAAATTTCCTTCTGTGCTTCACTAGGCTCCCCAAAGGCAACAGTACGCGTAATATCTGAGCAATAGCCATCGTAAATAACCCCAAGGTCAAATAATACCATATCCCCTTTTTCAATTTTACGTGCACCTGGCTTGCCGTGAGGAGAGGCCGTTTTTGGACCACTTAATACCATTGTTTCAAAGGACATTTTGCAACCTTTATCTTGAATAGCACTTTCAATCGCTTTTAGAATTTCCATTTCTGTTTTCCCTTCAGCGATCTCCTTACAACCGATTTCAATTGCATAGTCTGCTAGCTCCGCAGCTTTACGTAATTTTTCTAATTCAGTCCCATCTTTGATGACGCGCATAGCATTAATCTTTTCATCAAGGCGAACAAAGTTAGCCTGTGGGAATGATTGCTGTAAAGCTTCTAAACGCTCGACGATTAGTTGCGCTTTTTCAATAGCAAACGTAGTCGGATTAACTTGGCGTGAAATGATTGCTTGCGCAAGAACGTCCATTGAGTTTTCAGTATCCTGATGGCCGATTACCTCATAAGACCAACCTGCTGCCTTCGCATCTGGAATCTCCATTTGTGGACAAATTAGAAAAGGCTCGGCATCTTTAAAAATCATGACTCCTAGTAATCTTTCATGTGGATCACTTTTAAAGCCTGAAACGTAAAAAACATTGTCAGGTGTTGTTACAAATGCTGCATCGATGTGATGTTGCTGTAAATAACTTTGGATTTCTTCGACCTTTGACATCAATATGTCCTCCTTTTAGTACATGGGAAATTTTACGTAAAAAAGCGTCGACTCTATAAAGCAATGTCGATGTTCCTTTTCTAGTACTGAATAATTGTGCGCTAACAGGGTATAAGGCTGTTAGAGAACACTACGATTATTCTCTGTACAAGCATATCAAAAAAAGGGAAAAAGCGCATGAGTAGCGAATTAAAATGATGAACTGTAATTTGGTTTTCGAGGAGGATTTTAAAATGGAAATTAGTTATCATGGACATTCAGTTGTCAAAATTCAAACAAACGGGAAAACAATTTTAATTGACCCTTTTATTAATGGCAATGGGCAAACAGACTTAACGGTGGCAGGAGAAGCACCAGATATTATTGTACTTACACATGGACATAATGATCATGTTGGGGACACAGTGGAGCTAGCGAAGAAAAAAGATGCGTTAGTCATTGCTCCAAATGAATTAGCTAATTGGATCTCTTGGCAAGGTGTAAAAGCACATCCAATGCATATTGGTGGTGCTAAGGAGTTTGACTTTGGTAAGGTGAAGTTTACACAAGCCTTTCACGGTTCATCTTATGTAACAGAAAATAATGAAATAATTTATATGGGTATGCCGGCAGGGGTTTTATTATTTGTTGAGGGATTAACGATTTATCATGCAGGTGATACAGCTCTATTTAGTGATATGAAATTAATTGGCGAACGACACCCTATTGATATTGCATTTTTACCGATTGGGGATAATTTTACAATGGGACCAGAGGATGCAGCTTGCGCGGTTTCATTCTTAAAGCCGAAAATTGTCGTACCAATTCATTACAATACATTCCCACCAATCGAGCAGGATCCACAAATTTTTGCAGATTTAGTGCAAAATACAGAGGTTCAAATTTTGAAAGCTGGCGAAAAAGTAAACTGTTTCTAATCGTTGATAGGGCTGTACTATATGAATTGACACCACGCTAGTAGTTGAAATGATGGGGAAAGTTAAACAATTTGATCACTTTATATTAAATATTTTTATAAAAAATATGGTACACTAAGAGCAGAATAGAAGCTTAGGAAATAGGTGATATTTTGTCTACAAAACATGAGAAAATTTTACAATACATCGAATCACTACCCGTGGGCGATAAAATTTCAGTACGTCAAATAGCGAAAGAAATGCAAGTGAGTGAAGGGACGGCTTATCGTGCCATAAAGGAAGCGGAAAATCGTCGCTTAGTAAGTTCGATTGAGCGTGTTGGAACAATTCGCATTGAGAAAAAAAAGAAAGAAAATATTGAACGCTTAACTTTTGCAGAAATTGTCAATATTGTCGATGGCCAAGTTTTAGGTGGAAAATCGGGTCTACATAAAACGTTAACGAAATTTGTCATTGGTGCAATGCAATTAGAAGACATGATGCGTTATACAGATGCAGGTAGCTTATTGATTGTTGGTAACCGGATTAAGGCACATGAAAATGCACTTCGAGCGGGTGCAGCTGTTTTAATCACTGGCGGTTTTGATACAACGGAAGATAATAAAATACTTGCGGATTCATTAGATTTACCCATTATTTCAACAAGCTATGATACGTTTACAGTAGCAACAATGATTAACCGAGCAATTTATGACCAATTAATCAAAAAAGATATTTTATTTATTGAAGATATTTATGTCCCAATGACTGACACGGCTGCCTTAAAAAATGATGAAACGATCCATCATTTTCATAAGTTAAATGAACGCACAACACATGGTGCATTTCCTGTTGTCACACATCAAAATAAATTAGTCGGGATGATTACCGTAAAAGACGTTATTGGTCGTGAAGAGAACGAGCTAGTTGAAAAAGTAATGACAAAAAATCCGATTGCTGGTTCCATGAAAATGAGTGTCGCTTCTGCTGGGCATCGTATGATTTGGGAAGGAATTGATCTTTTACCAATTGTTGATGATGACAATGTTTTGCAAGGTGTTATTAGTCGTCAGGATGTACTTAAGGCGCTGCAATTAGCACAAAGACAGCCTCAGCACGGTGAAACGATTGATGATTTAGTGAAAAATGAAATGAAGGTACTGGGTGATGAAGAACTAATAGTAGAGTTTAAAGTCACACCACAAATGACCAATCAATATGGGGCCATTTCATATGGTGCTTTTACAACTTTACTAGCTGAAGTTGGTTCATTTGCCTTAAAACGCCGTAAACGTGGTGATGCAGTGGCTGAGAATATGACTATTTATTTTATTAAGCCGGTTCAAATGGAAAGTACGCTTACGGTTAAGCCTCGCATTTTAGACATGAGTCGTAAGTTTGTGAAAATGGACTTCGAAGTGTATAATCAACAAATGCTTGTCGGTAAGGCAATGATGATGTTCCAACTATTAGAACGTTAAGTATTGAAAAAGGGATGGCCTAGCGCAATTGCTTGGTCATCCCTTTGTTACATATATTATTGATTAATGCGGAATTCTTCCTCAACAAATTGCCCATAATGGCGTGCTTTTTTTATATTTTCTATAACAACTAAGATGCCTAGTGCGACAAGAATTGCTACAATAATAAATGTAAATAAGCCTGGGAATAAATAAGCTTGATTTAAAGCGAAGGATAAAATTAAGGAACCTAAGCCGATATTCGCCTTACTTTTATACCAATTTTTGGCGATTGGTAATGGAGAACGGAATTGTTTTGTTTTAAAATAGAAGTAAAAAACAAAAGATATGATAATCGCAAATACAAATATTAAATTGAGCATAGTAAACCTCCTAGCATAACTAGACATTATTGTAACGATAATTATAAAAAAATGCTAACGGTTCTTACTATCATTTTGGAGGAATTTAAGGTGAAAAGACAAATCATCGACACAATTAAGGCCTTTGAAACAATCATTATTCATCGTCATGTACGTCCAGATCCGGATGCTTATGGTTCTCAGCAAGGTTTAAAAGAGATTATTTTAGCCAACTACCCTGAGAAAAAGGTCTTTGCTGTTGGTGAACATGACGCTTCCTTATCGTTTATGGCACAGCCTGATGAAATAGCAGATGATATGTACGACAATGCTTTAGTAATTGTCACAGACACAGCCAATACAGAGCGGGTTGACGATCAACGCTATACAAAAGGAAAAATGGTGATAAAAATTGATCACCACCCAAATGACGATGCATATGGTGACTTATTATGGGTAGATACGACAGCAAGCTCATGCAGTGAAATGATTTATGAATTGTATGAAGAAGGCAAGGCAGTTGCTAGCTGGCAACTTACAGATGCTGCTGCACGCTTATTATTTGCAGGAATTGTAGGGGATACAGGAAGATTCCAGTTCCCAAGCACGACAGCGAAAACATTTAAAGTGGCTTCAGAGCTGATTACATATGATTTTGATCGAAATCAAATTTTTGATGGTATGTATGAAATGGAGCAAAAGCTACTTAATTTACAAGGCTATATTTATCAAAACTTTACAATGGATGAGCATGGGGCTGCCTATGTAAAGCTAACAAAGGAATTGTTAGCGGAATATAATACAGTGCCATCTGAGGCCTCTTTATTAGTAGGATGCCTTGGCAGTGTCAAAGGGATATGCGCGTGGGTTGTTTTCATTGAAGAAGTAGATCAAATACGAGTACGTCTACGTTCGAAGGGACCTGTTATTAATACATTAGCAAAAGAATTTAATGGTGGAGGACATCCGCTTGCATCTGGTGCGACAGCTTATTCATGGGAGGAAGCTGACCACGTTATTTCAAGATTACAAGAAATGTGTAAGGCGTATCATTAACAGAGAAAAGGAAGGGATTCATTTGACACATGTATATACGAAAATGTATACGAGCGCGGATTTATTGAAAAGCACAATTCGGCTTGAGCAATTGATTCCTTTTTTACAAGAGCAAAAGACACAGGCCTGTGCAATCGTTAATACGAAATTGTACGGGCTTTTGCCTTTTTGTAAAGCATTGCAGCAAGCAAGTATCCACGCTGTCATTGGGCTTTCCGTTAACGTACAGTGGCATGAGAAAACCATCCCTCTTGTTCTGTATGCACAAACGCAGGAGGGCTATCAACAGCTATTAAAGATTAGTAGTGCTATATCCATTAGACAAGACGAAGTGTTGCCTTGGAAGTGGCTTGAGGGATACGCAGCGGGTTGTATAGCTCTGCTTTCCACAAATGATTTTGCAGATTTAGAGGATTGGCATACTGCGGTCACTGCTTTAATTCAGCTATTTCAACAGCAATTATATGTGGGCATCGCTAGACCAGATGGAGTAAAAACAGCGAATGAAGAAGAAATAGTGATTTGGTGCGAAGAACAGTCTATTCCGCTTGTTGCCACTCAAAGCTGTTATTTTTTACGTCCAGAAGATCATTTTGCTTATGAAGTAGCAAGAGCAATTGATACAGGTGATAAGCTAGGAAACACTATGCTAACGGCCGATGTGCAAGGCTATTTTGCACCGACAGCAGATGAATGGCAAAATTGGTTTGCTGATCATCCACAGTGGCTTGAAGCAAGTGTACAAATGCTTGCTAGCTGTAAAGCTGTTGTACCTGAAATGTCTGTGCAAATGCCTAAATTTCCTGTACCTGTAGATGAAACAGCTGAAAGCTTGCTGATGAAGGAAGCATTTACAGGATTAGAAGAAAGATTTCAGCAAATGACGATACCTACAGCCTATCGGGAACGGCTACAATATGAGCTTGAAATTATTTGTTCCATGGGCTTTGCTGACTATTTTTTAGTTGTCGCGGATTTTATGCACTATGCGAAAGAAAATCGCATTTTGACTGGACCTGGTCGTGGTTCGTCCGCAGGTTCCCTTGTGGCATATAGCCTCGCCATTACACAAGTAGATCCACTTGCCTATGGTTTATTATTTGAACGTTTTTTAAACCCTGAAAGAATTACTTTACCTGATATTGATATTGATTTTGTTGATAGTAAAAGACATCAAGTGATTCAGTATGTTGCCCAAAAATATGGCAAAGCCAATGTTGCGCAAATTATTACATTTGGCACACTGTCTGCAAAGGCAGTTGCGAGGGATGTTGCAAGGGTTTTTGGTTTTGAGGCAGAGACATTAGAAAAAATTTCGAAGATGATTCCAAATAAGCCTGGTATTACATTGCAAAGAGCTATGGCAGAATCACATGACTTTCAAAACTGGCTTGCAGACAATGAAAAGCATCAGCGATGGTTCGAGGTAGCGCTAAAATTAGAAGGTCTGCCTAGAAATTCCTCTACACATGCAGCTGGTATTGTCATCGCCCCTTCGCCATTAGTGAATACGGTACCAATTGAAGAAGGGCATGATGGTATTTATAGTACGCAATGGCCGATGGGAGATATTGAAGCGTGCGGTCTCGTCAAAATGGATTTTTTAGGCTTGCGTAATCTCACCATTTTAGAGCAAATACGTTGGTCTATTTATAAAGTGGGAGGACCTTGGATAGAATTTGAACGAATCCCTATGCATGATGAAAAGACGTTTCAACTTTTACAAAAAGGGGATACGCTAGGGATTTTTCAATTAGAATCAGACGGAATGAAACAAGCTTTACGTGATATCCATCCTACGAACTTTTTAGATATTGTAGCTATAAATGCACTTTATCGTCCTGGTCCAATGGATTTTATTCCGGTCTATGCAAGAAGAAAAGCTGGCAAAGAAATGGTTACGATGCCCCATCCAGTGTTAGAGCCTATTTTACAAGAGACATTTGGTGTAATTGTCTATCAAGAGCAGATTATTAAAATTGCCTCAGTTCTCGCAGGATTTACAATGGGACAAGCCGATTTACTGCGCCGTGCAGTGAGTAAAAAAGATCGTCAAGTTTTAGAGGAGCAACGTGCTGCATTTATTCAAGGGGCATTACAGCAAGGCTTTGATCAGCAAGTAGCGGAAGAAGTCTATGAACTGATTGTGCGTTTTGCGGATTATGGTTTCCCTAAAAGTCATGCGGTTGCCTATAGTGTCATTTCTTATCAAATGGCCTATTTAAAGGCGCATTTCCCTCGAAGCTTTTATGCAGCGTTATTATCTAATGCAACAGGTAATGTCGATAAGATTCAACAACTTGTCCATGAGGCAAAGGATAAAGGCATCCCATTTTATCCACCTTCTTTAAAAAACAGTACAAAGTATTTTACAGTAGAAAATGAAGGTATTCGCTACAGCTTATCTGGCATCAAAGGTGTGCCCCATACTCTGATAGAAAAAGTGAATACGCTACGTCAAACAAGTCCAGAAGTACTGAATAATATGTTTGATTTTGCTGTTGCCTTAAGTGCACAGCATTTTAAAGCCAAAGTGATGGAAGCATTAATCTATGCTGGAGCGCTTGATTATCTTGAGAAGGACAGGGCTGTTCTTCTCATGACAGTAGACGCAGCCTTAAAACATGCGGAGTTATTAAGACCTACTGAAGATATAGATCTGGCATCAGCTATGACACTTAGTTTTGGTAAGCCAAAATATATGCAGGCAGAAGAGATGTCTCAAAAGGAAAAATTAGTACATGAGAAGGAAAGCTTAGGTTTTTATATTTCTACCCATCCAGTAGCACAAGAAAGACTACACTGGCATGATGTCAATAGTACTTGTCGCGAGTTAAAGCAACTTCGTGACGGTAGTTATGTAAAAATGATTGGTATGATTGAAGAAGTGAAAAAAATTCGTACAAAAAAAGGGGAGCAAATGGCCTTCGTTCAGCTACAGGATGAGTATGGAGCTGTTTCGATTACATTATTCCCTCAAGTTTTTCAACTTGTCCAAGATTTATTGTTAGAGGATGAAATGCTAGTAATTGATGGTGTGTTGGAGAGGCGTTTTGGTAAGCTACAAATCAAAGTAAAACATGCACAAGCGACAAAAAAGATATGAAATGAAACAAGAATATAGAAACTGCATAAATTTTATGCAGTTTTTCCTTTACTTTTGAACGGTTCTTTTGTAAGCTAGAATCAACGTTAAAAAGTGGTCAGACCACTTTTTTGATAAGGGGAGTTAGTCGTATGGATAAAAAAACCGAACAAAAAAAAGTGTTTTTAGAAATCGTCCAACAACTACGTCAACTCATTAAAATGGAAAAAATCCAAGCAGGTGAAAAACTACCCTCCGAACGAGTTCTATCAGAGCGTCTAGGTGTCGGGCGATCCTCTGTGAGAGAGGCTTTGCGAAGCTTAGAATTGCTAGGGCTTATTGAAACAAGACACGGTGGTGGTACTTTTCTTGCGTCCACACATAAGCATCAGCTCGTAGAAATACTGTCGATGTTTATATTAGAAGATGAAAAATCGAAGAAAGATGTCGCATTAACGCGACAAATTCATGAAATGGAAGCAATCCGCGTAATAAGTTGTACAGAGATTCTTCGCACACTACCTGTGTGGGATAGTTTTTTTGTGAAACTAGAAATAGAGGGAGCGGTTAATTGTCGAGATATTTTACGAGAGTTATTGATTACGACAGGGAATCGTCTTTCTTTAAAAATCTGGTTTCAATTAGCAGCTTATGATGGCGACCGTTTAAATCGAAACTCAACAGAAGATGAAAAATTAATCATTCAAACGATGTTAAAATCGATGCAGCTTGGGTACGAAAAAGAAGCATTGAAAGCTTATGAACAGTGGATGAGTACTGTACAAAGCATTTAGCTAACAACAAAGGGGGAGTCGAACATGGCAATACGCAGCTTATTTAGTGGTAATCGAAAAAAGAAAGAGGACGGACAAGAAAAGACATTTCCAGAAGGGTTAATGACGAAATGTCCTGAATGTCGTCACATTCAACTGACAAAGGAATTAGAAAAAAACGATAAAGTATGTACAAAATGTAGTCACCATTTCAAAATGACAGCACAAGAGCGTGTGGACTATTTTTTAGATGAAGGCTCATTCGAATCAATGGATGATCATTTACAAACAAGTAATCCCCTTAATTTCCCAGCCTATGTAGAAAAAATTTCAGCCGACCAAGAGAAAACAGGTTTAAATGAGGCTGTCCTAACGGGTGTCGGAACGTTAGATGGCGAAGAAATCGTCGTAGCAATTATGGATTCTCATTTCCGCATGGGTTCAATGGGCTCCGTTGTGGGTGAAAAAATCACGCGAGCAATAGAAAAGGCAACAGCATTAGGTGTGCCATTTATCATCTTTACTGCTAGTGGTGGTGCTCGTATGCAAGAGGGCGTATTGTCATTAATGCAGATGGCTAAAACAAGTGTGGCTTTAAAGCGTCACAGTGATCATGGTTTATTGTTCATTTCTATTTTAACGCATCCAACAACGGGTGGAGTTTCCGCAAGCTTTGCTTCTGTTGGTGATATAAATATTGCCGAGCCACAAGCATTAATTGGCTTTGCAGGTCGTCGTGTTATTGAAGAAACAGTAAGAGAAAAATTGCCAAGCGATTTCCAAACAGCAGAATTTTTATTAGAGCATGGTCAGCTTGATGCTATCTTCCCTCGCAAGGATTTACGTAAGCAAGTTTCATTACTTGTAAAAATGCATACGAAAGGTGGCGTCCAACATGCCTAAAAATTTAGCATTTGAAGAACCAGTCGTACAATTACGAGAGAAAATTGATGAATTAAAAACAATTGCTGCTGAAGCAGATGTAGATATGTCAGGAGAAATCGAAAAGCTTGAAACACGTTTATCGCAATTAGAGCAATCGATTTATGCCAATATGAAGCCTTGGGATCGTGTGCAGGTAGCAAGACACCCAGAAAGACCAACAACTTTACAATATATTGAAGCGATGTGTGAAGACTTTATTGAACTGCATGGTGACCGTACGTTTGGTGACGATGCAGCTATTCTAGGTGGGATTGCCATTTTTGAAGGGCAGCCAGTAACGATTATTGGTCATCAGCGTGGTAAATCGACAAAAGAAAATATACGCCGTAATTTTGGTATGCCGCATCCAGAGGGCTATCGTAAAGCGCTACGTTTGATGAAGCAAGCTGAAAAATTTAAGCGACCGATTATTTGTTTTATTGATACAAAAGGTGCTTACCCAGGTAAAGCTGCTGAAGAACGAGGACAAAGTGAAGCAATTGCTAGAAATCTTGTTGAAATGGCAGGCTTAACTGTACCTGTTATTAGTATCGTCATTGGTGAAGGAGGAAGTGGTGGTGCACTAGCACTAGGTGTAGCAAACCGTGTCTTTATGCTAGAGAACTCAACATATTCCGTTATTTCTCCTGAAGGCGCAGCTTCAATTCTATGGCGTGATGGTAGCCTTGCTAAGCAAGCGGCAGAAGCTATGCGCATTACAGCACCAGATTTAAAAGAACTTGGTGTAATAGATGGCATTATCCCTGAAATAATCGGTGGTGCCCATCGCAATGTGGCAAAACAGGCTCTTTCTATTAAAGAATGCATTAGCGACACACTTCATACATTAAATTCTCTAAATGGAGAACAATTAATTGAAGATCGTTATGAAAAATTCAAAAAAATAGGACAATATACAGAAGCGTAAACATAGTTGTTCATAACAAATGAATGCTCTTATCTGATCGTGTATAAAAAATCTAAGCGTATAAATTTGCTCGTAAAGAGACAAAATTTGTATCTTAACATATTAAAAGGCTATAAAAATTAAAGAAGATAATAGCGCATGATAAACGCCAGACTTCTTGAAGAAATGTTAGATTTAGGATGTTTTGGAATGGAAAGAGTGTGTGAAAGCGCATTCTTTTCATTTTTTATGTAAAAGTTATGTTTTTGTATCCTCAGAGCCCTTACATAGTTTGTTTTTTCATGTTAATGTGAATAATAATAGTAACTGCAGGAGGTTCGACAATGAAAAAAATTGCTGTATTAACTAGTGGTGGAGATGCGCCTGGAATGAACGCGGCTATTCGAGCGGTCGTTCGTAAGGCAGCGTTTCATGGGATTGATGTTGTCGGAATTAAGCATGGTTATGAAGGCTTAATAAAAGGATATATGGAAGAACTTGATTTAGGTGCAGTTGGTGGTATTATTCAGCGTGGTGGTACGCATTTAAATTCGGCCAGATGTCCAGAGTTTAAAGAGGATGCTATCCAACAACAAGGTATTGACAATTTAAGAGCTGCTGGAATTGAAGGACTTGTTGTCATTGGTGGTGACGGGTCTTATCGAGGTGCAATGGATTTAGTAAAAAAAGGTTTCCCTGTTGTAGGGGTGCCAGGAACAATCGACAACGATATTCCAGGAACGGAATATACAATCGGTTTTGATACGGCTCTTAATACAGTCGTAGAATCCATCGATAAAATCCGAGATACAGCTACATCTCATGAAAATTCTTTCATTGTTGAGGTCATGGGGCGTGATGCAGGTGATATCGCCTTGTGGGCAGGCCTTGCTGCTGGTGCTGAAACAGTGTTAATTCCAGAGGAAGATTATAATTTAGATGATATTGTAGCACGCTTAGACCGTGGAGCTGCACGTGGTAAAAAACATAGCATTATTATTGTAGCAGAAGGGGTCATGTCTGGCAGTGAGCTGGCAAAGTTGTTAAATGAAAAAACAGGAAAAGAAACACGCGTTTCAGTGCTAGGTCATATTCAACGAGGCGGTTCACCGACCGCACGAGATCGAGTATTGGCAAGTCAATTTGGTGCACATGCAGTTGAATTGCTAATGGAAGGCAAGGCTGGTCGAGCAGTAGGTATTCGTAATCACCAAGTCATTGATTATGATATGCCAGAAGCTTTTGAAAAAAATCATGAGGCAGATGTAAGCCTTTATACACTAATGAAAGAACTATCAATATAATTTGTTATAAAACGGAGTGGGCAAAAATGAGAAAAACAAAAATCGTATGTACAATCGGACCTGCAAGTGAGTCGGCAGAAACTTTAGAAAAATTAATGGAAGCAGGTATGAATGTAGCCCGCTTGAATTTTTCACACGGATCTCATGAAGAACATGCAGGGCGTATTCAATTAATTCGTGAAGTGGCACAAAAGTTAAACAAACCAGTAGGAATTTTACTTGATACAAAAGGACCTGAAATTCGTACACATAATATGAAAAATGGTGAGCTACATTTAGCAGCAGGCCAAGTGATTGATATTTCAATGACTGAAGTAGAAGGTACTGAGACAAGCTTCTCTGTCACATATGAGCGTTTAATTGAAGATGTTGAGCAAAACTCAATTATTTTACTTGATGATGGTCTTATTCAGTTACGCGTATTAGCAACTGATCTGGAAAAAGGTTTAATTCATACGATTGTTGAAAATGCTGGCGTCCTAAAAAATAAAAAAGGTGTAAATGTACCAGGTGTTTCTGTACAGCTACCAGGGATCACAGAAAAAGACGCGCAAGATATTCTATTCGGTATTGAGCAAGGTGTAGACTTTATTGCTGCTTCATTTGTTCGTCGTGCAAAGGATGTGCTTGAAATCCGTGAATTGCTTGAACAAAATGGTGGTAGTCATATTCAAATTATCCCGAAAATCGAGAACCAAGAGGGTGTCGATAATATCGACGAAATCATCCTAGTATCTGATGGATTAATGGTTGCTCGTGGAGATCTTGGTGTTGAAATTCCAGCAGAAGAAGTACCACTTGTTCAAAAGAAATTGATTTTAAAATGTAATCAAGTAGGTAAACCAGTTATTACGGCAACACAAATGTTAGATTCTATGCAGCGTAACCCACGTCCAACACGTGCAGAAGCAAGTGATGTAGCGAACGCAATCATCGATGGAACAGATGCCATCATGCTATCAGGTGAAACTGCTGCGGGTCTTTATCCAGTAGAATCAGTTCAAACAATGAATAAAATTGCACAGCATACTGAAAATTCTTTAGACTATCGAAAAATTGTTTCTGCCCGTAGTCGTGAAAAAGAAGCGAATATGACGGAGGCTATCTCTCAAGCAGTAGCATATACATCTATCAATTTAGGGGTAAAAGCCGTATTAGCACCAACTGAAAGTGGTAATACAGCAAGAATGATCGCCAAGTATCGACCAGGTGTGCAAATTGTTGCAGTGACAGGCTCTCCAAATACAGCCAATACTTTAACATTAGTATGGGGTGTGTATCCAATTGTTTGTCAACGAGTGACAACAACAGATGAAATTTTAGAGCTAGCTGTAGATGAAAGCTTGAAACATGGTTTCGTTACGCACGGAGATGCTGTTGTCATTACAGCAGGTGTGCCAGTAGGTGAAGCAGGTACAACAAACTTAATGAAAGTACACATTATCGGAGATTTACTAGCTCGTGGTCAAGGGATTGGCAAAGCCTCTGTTGTAGGGAAGACAGTCGTTGCCAAAAATGCTGCTGAGGCACTTGCTTACGATACAGAAGGATGCATCCTTGTAACAGTTGGATCTGATCGAGATATGATGCCAGCTATAGAAAATTGTATTGGTCTGATTACTGAAGAAGGTGGTCTAACGAGTCATGCAGCAGTTGTTGGTCTAAGCCTTGGTATTCCAGTAATTGTGGGCGTAAAAGAAGCCACAACATTAATACGTCATGATCAAGAGATTACAATGGACGCTGAAACAGGAGTTATTTACAAAGGACATGCGAGTGTTCTTTAACAAGTAACGAAAAGCTCTAGTGCGATTTTTTGTACTAGAGCTTTTAAATAAGGTTGTACACATTTTGTGGTAACTTCTTTTCTCTATCAATACTAAGGAATAGACATTCTCTTTGAATGAGGGTATTCATTTTTTTATGAAACTAAATGGGCTATAATAACGTATAAAAGGTATAGCTTTTCATGTAGAAAGGAGAAAAATATGCGTAAAATTTTTCTTGGTTTCGTTGTCTACGCTTTAGCCGAATTGGCGTTATTAATAGTCATTGGACAAAATATTGGTGTTTTAAGTACTTTATTGCTCATTATTGCAACGAGCGTTATTGGCATTTATGTCATGAAGAATAAGGGTATGAATTCTGTCCAAAATGTAAAAAATACGTTGGCACGCGGAGAGGCACCAGGTGCTGCTTTAGTGGATGCATTATTAACGTTTAGTGGTGGTTTGCTTTTAGCATTACCAGGATTTTTAACAGATCTGATTGGTCTACTATTGCTCATGCCATTTTCTCGAAAAATGTTCCAACCAGTTGTCTATTACTGGATGCGTAAAAAAATGAAAAAAGGCCAATTCATTATCGTTCAAAGATAGAGTTTTCCTTTAGCTTTACTGCTAAAAATAAAAAGATAGGGCTAAGCAAGATCCCATAAAAGCCAAACAATAGAATAGAGGCAGCACTGATAAAAAATGTATGGAATGTACGTAATTGTAGCGTATTGGACCAAAGCATTGAATCAGCTAGCTGCCTTGTTAATTGAACAAATAAATACAGTAGTAAAATGGCTACACATAAAAAGGTGTTGCCGTTGAAATAAAAATAAATGCTCATTGGTACAAGAAAAACACCGATTCCGAAAAATGGTAATACATCTGCAAATGCTACAATAAAAGCTTTAATGATGGCTTGTTCAAACTGGAGGATCATAAACCCTGCACAAAGAATTAGTAGGGTAATGGTGAATAATTGAAACTCCACGAATAAGAAGTAATGAAAGAGTTGCATGATTTTTGCAAAATGAGATTGCCACTCATGGCGATATTTCTTAGGGACATATTGAAAAAACCAATAGCGTGATTTCCGTGTTTCTAATAAAGCGAAATAATAAGCGACTAAAAAAATAAACACCTCGATAACATGCTTCATTAATACTTGGAAAAGATCTGCTGTGTAAATGATGATAGAATCAAATATGGACAGTGACTTTTCTTTTAATACTTGTACAAACATGGATTCATATTCACTAAAAAGCGGGAAATTTTGTAATGTCTCTCGAATTTCTGGAAAGATAACAATGATACTGTTAATGGATATGACGACAAGAAGAAAAATACAAGTTAATATGAGTACTTCCACAATAATTGCTGCGATCCAATAGGCAATCCTACAATATTTATGTAAGAAATTTATAACAGGATACGTCGAAAAGGATAAAAAAATTGCAAGTGAAACAGGTAATACAAACCAAAGTATTACTAAATAAAAAATAAAAAGTAAAACACTTGTAGTTCTTTCATATGAAAAATACTTTAAATTCCTCATTTTTACAAATTCACCTCAAATCAATTGATAATACGATTGTCAAAATATACAAAAAAATCTCTTTGGAACAAATATATAGTCGTTCGGACGTCTTTTTCTTTATTTGGAGGATTTTCATTCACAAAGCTGTCAAAAATGATTATAATAGCAATGTAAGCGATTTACTTAATGGTTCATATGAGCAAAAACCGTAAATGCAACAAAAAAAACGCATTTATAACAAAGTTTAAATATGAGGGAGCGATAATTTATGTCAGCAACTAAAGGTTTAGAAGGTATCGTAGCAGCGGAATCTAAAATCAGTTCAATTATCGATGACACACTTACATATGTTGGTTACAACATTGATGATTTAGCAGAAAATGCGTCATTCGAAGAGGTAATTTACTTGTTATGGCATACTCGTTTACCAAAAGAGGACGAGCTAGCTGAATTAAAACAACAATTGGCAGACAATATGTCAATTCCGCAAGCGATTGTCGACCAATTCAAAACATACCCACTTTCAACTGTACATCCAATGGCTGCATTGCGTACTGCAGTATCTTTACTTGGTGTATTCGATGAAGAAGCGGATGTTATGGATCCAGAAGCAAACTACCGTAAAGCAATTCGTCTACAAGCTAAAATTGCTACAGCAGTAACTGCATTTGCACGTGTTCGTAAAGGTTTAGAGCCAGTTGAGCCAAAACCTGAATTAGGATATGCTGCAAACTTCTTATACATGCTAAAAGGCGAAGAGCCAGCAGCTATTGAAATTGAAGCATTTGACAAAGCATTAGTATTACATGCTGACCATGAATTAAACGCATCTACATTTACAGCACGTGTATGTGTAGCTACTTTATCAGACGTTTATTCAGGTGTAACAGCAGCAATCGGTGCATTAAAAGGACCACTTCATGGTGGAGCAAATGAGCAAGTGATGAAAATGTTATCTGAAATCGGCTCACTTGAAAATGTTGAATCTTACATTCAAAATAAATTAGACAACAAAGAAAAAATCATGGGCTTCGGTCACCGCGTATATCGTAAAGGCGACCCTCGTGCACCACATTTACGTGTAATGTCTAAAAAATTAACTGAGCTAACTGGTAAACCAGAGCTATATGAGATGTCAGTTAAAATCCATGACATGATCGTGGAACAAAAGAAATTACCTGCAAACGTAGATTTCTTCTCTGCGTCAGTGTATGATTCTTTAGGTATTGATCATGACCTGTTCACACCAATTTTCGCAGTATCTCGTACTTCAGGTTGGGTGGCACACATCCTTGAGCAATATGCAAACAACCGCCTAATCCGTCCACGTGCTGAATATGTTGGACCAGGCATGCAAAAATATATTCCAATCAGCGAGCGCTAATTTGGAAAATATGCTAGAATGTTTGGGACTGTGTTATCACTAACACAGTCCTATGATTATGAATTTAGGAGGCAACAGAATGTCAAACAAAATTGTAGTTGAAAATGGCGTACTTAATGTACCAAATAATCCAGTAATTCCTTTCATCGAAGGTGATGGAATTGGTCCAGATATCTGGGCAGCAGCATCACGCGTAATCGACGCAGCTGTAGAAAAAGCTTATAACGGTGAAAAGAAAATCGAATGGTTAGAAGTTTTAGCTGGTGAAAAAGCATTTAACCAAACTGGTGAATGGTTACCACAAGAAACTTTAGACAAAATTAACGAATACTTAATTGCAATCAAAGGTCCTCTTACTACACCAATCGGTGGTGGTATCCGCTCTCTAAACGTAGCATTACGTCAACAACTTGACTTATATGTATGCTTACGTCCAGTACGTCACTTTGATGGAGTGCCTTCTCCAGTTAAACGCCCAGAAGACGTTGACATGGTTATCTTCCGCGAAAACACAGAAGACATCTATGCTGGTATTGAATTCGAATCTGGCTCTGAACAAGCTCAAAAAATCATCAACTTCCTACAAACTGAATTTGGTGTAAACCAAATCCGTTTCCCAGAAACTTCTGGTATTGGTGTAAAACCTGTATCTAAAGAAGGTACTGAGCGTTTAGTACGTTCTGCTATCGAATATGCAATTAAACATAAACGCCCATCTGTTACTTTAGTTCATAAAGGTAACATCATGAAATTCACTGAAGGTGGATTCAAAAAATGGGGTTATGAATTAGCTGAAAAAGAATTTGCTGATCAAACATTCACTTGGAATCAATATGATGCAATCAAAGCTGAACAAGGTGAAGAAGCAGCAAACAAAGCGCAAGCTGACGCTTTAGCAGCTGGTAAAATCTTAGTGAAAGATTCTATCGCTGATATCTTCTTACAACAAATTTTAACTCGTCCAACTGAGTTCGATGTAGTAGCTACAATGAACTTAAACGGTGACTATATTTCTGATGCTCTAGCTGCACAAGTTGGTGGTATCGGTATCGCTCCAGGCGCGAACATCAACTATGTAACTGGACATGCAATCTTCGAAGCTACTCACGGCACAGCTCCAAAATATGCTGGCCAAGATAAAGTAAACCCATCATCAGTTTTACTTTCAGGTGTATTAATGCTTGAACACTTAGGATGGCAAGAAGCTGCTGACATGATCACTAAATCTGTTGAGAAAACAATTTCTTCTAAAGTTGTAACTTATGACTTCGCACGTTTAATGGACGGCGCTACAGAAGTGAAATGTTCAGAATTCGCGAACGAGTTAATCAAAAACCTATAATTTTCTATTCTAAAATAGGAATTATCACTAAAGCGGATAGTTTATTCTGCCGATATAATTAGGGTGAAAGTAAATTTAAATTGAATATTTACGATAAACTTGTTTAAACGAGGGAGTGAGATGTATGTCTCCTCCCTCTTTTAAAATATATAACCTAATTTTAAAGGAGCGTATTCAAAATGTCTCTGAAACGTAAAAAAATCTCAGTAATCGGTGGCGGCTTTACAGGCGCTACGGCAGCATTTTTAGCAGCTCAGAAAGAACTTGGTGATGTCGTATTAGTGGATATTCCACAAGCAGAAAATCCAACAAAGGGAAAGGCACTAGATATGTGGGAAGCAGCACCAATACAAGGGTTTGATTCTTATGTACAAGGCACTTCCAATTATGCAGATACGGCTGATTCGGATGTAGTCATCATTACTGCTGGTGTTGCGCGTAAACCAGGTATGAGTCGTGATGATCTCGTTCAAATCAATCAAGGTGTCATGAAAACTGTTTCAAAAGAAATTGCTACGCATTCACCAAATGCTACAATCCTTGTACTGACAAATCCAGTTGATGCCATGACTTATACAGTATACAAAGAAACTGGCTTCCCGAAAAATCGTGTTATCGGTCAATCGGGTGTTCTTGATACAGCTCGTTTCTGTGCATTTGTAGCACAAGAGCTCAATATTTCAGTGAAAGACATTACTGGCTTTGTATTGGGTGGTCATGGTGACACAATGGTGCCATTAACACGCTATTCATTTGCAGGTGGCATTCCGTTAGAAACATTAATTTCTGCCGAACGTTTGGAAGAGATTGTTGATCGTACACGCAATGGTGGAGCAGAAATTGTCAACTTACTTGGCAATGGTTCTGCCTATTATGCGCCAGCTGCGGCACTGATTGAAATGGCTGAAGCCATTATTAAAGATCAGAAACGTATTTTGCCATCTATCGCTTATTTAGAAGGTGAATATGGCTACCATGATTTATACTTAGGCGTTCCTACTTTACTTGGAGCCAATGGTATTGAAAAAATCTTTGAGCTTGAGTTAACGGACAAAGAAAAGGCAGCTTTAGACCAATCGGCAGATGCAGTCCGTAATGTGATGAAAATTTTAGTGTAAATGAATAATGCATCAGCGTTATTAAACAGATTTTTTCGAGCTTACTCGAAAACGAGCAGGATAATTCCTGCTCGTTTTTTATGTTCAAGTGTTAGGAAGCTTAAGGTCCTTCTGCTTTTCATTGTACTTTTAGCATAAAATTGATACTATGAATGTAGTATGATAGAAAAGGGGTTGGCGTATCTTTGCTTCAAAAAAATAGTAAACTTGGTCTCACAATTGATGAAATTACAGTTGGCGAGAAGATCCATATAACAGAAAAAATCGAGGATAGGGATTTATTGCTGTATTTAGGGCTGACAAACGATAGTAATCCGCTTTATATTCAACATGATTATGCGGCGATGACACCTTTTCAAAAACCAATTGTGCCGACAATTATGTTAAATGGAATTATTACATCAGCTGTGTCCAAGTATATTCCGGGGCCAGGTGCGCGAATTATTGAGCAACATTTAAAATATTTAGGTCCTCTCTATCATTATGAATTATTTGATACGCTTTTAGAGGTAACGGCAGTCAATAAATACGACAATACGATTACGGTATCTGTACACTCATATAATGAGCAAAAGGAGCTTGTGATTGAAGGGATGCTGTTGGTGACACCACCGCTTATATTATAGACGTCTTGAGATTTGAAATGGGGGTTTCAAATCACTTACGGAGGCATTATACATGACAAAAACAATTTTAGTTATTGAAGATGAATTTTCGATTGCAACATTATTGAAATATAATTTAGAACAGGCTGGCTATGTCGTTGAAACGGCTGCTGATGGTCAGGAAGGACTTGAAAAAGCAATCGACCTACAGCCCAATTTAATTCTTTTGGATTTGATGCTTCCAAAACTAGATGGTATGGAGGTATGTAAACAAATCCGACAGCAACGTATGAATACGCCTATCATTATGTTAACTGCAAAAGATGACGAATTTGATAAAGTTCTTGGTCTTGAGCTAGGCGCAGATGATTATATGACAAAGCCTTTTAGTCCACGTGAAGTATTGGCACGTGTCAAGGCTGTGTTAAGACGTTTCACACAAAATGTTGTGGTAGATGATAAGGATGAGCCTAAAGAAAAAATGTATGAGTTTGGACAATTGAGAGTGTTTCCAGAGCGTTTTGAAGTTTTTTTACAAGACGAAGCATTGGAATTTACACCAAAAGAGTTTGAGCTACTTATTTACTTACTTGAAAATAAAAATCGAGTTTTAACACGTGATCAGCTATTAAGTGCTGTATGGAAATATGATTTTGCTGGCGATACTCGAATTGTGGATGTACACATTAGCCACCTTCGCGATAAAATCGAGGAAAATAGCCGTAAGCCAATGTTCATTAAAACAATCAGAGGCCTAGGTTATAAATTTGAGGAGCCGAAAACGACATGAAATCAATGAGCAACCGCTTATTCTTGACATTCATGCTTTTACTTGGAACGATACTAGCTGTCCTAATGATTGTTATAGGTCAGCTTTTTCCTGTTTATATCAAACAATACAATGAACAAGCAACCACGCAATTACAGGCGTCGATGGATCAAGTAATCGATGAACGCAAGATGGAATTATCAAAGGAAGATCAGGAAGCATTGTATGCAGTACAAAGCATGAAACAAGAGGAATCCTTGTTGTCCTATGTGCATGCCCGACTCTACTTAGTACTAGCTGTTCTTTTCACCATCACATTAATTTTAATCGCCATTGTAAGCCGTTATATGATTCGCAATTTTACGGCACCTATTGATAACGTGACAGAAACGGCTCTTGAGCTTGCCAAGGGAAACTACCGTGCACGTGCCCATGAAAATGAACATGAACGCATGATACCACTCAGTCATTCCATAAATATTTTAGCACGTAATTTACAGGATATTACGACGATACGTGAAGTAGAGGAAGAACGACTGAAGACCCTAATTGAAAATATGGGAAGCTCTCTCATGATGATTGGCCGTGAAGGAAATATTTCCATCGTGAATCGGGTATTTCTAGAGCGCTTTGATATGCAGCTTGATGATGTACAAGGAAAGGTATTTCGTACAATAGGTTTACCAAAATCATTAGAGCAATTTATCGATCATGTCTTTCTAACAGAGATGCCTTATCGACAACAAATCAAAATGGAAATACAGCAGGAGCTCTATAATAAAGAAGTCTACGGGGCACCTGTCATCGGGGATCATGGACGATGGCTAGGCGTTGTTATCGTTATGCACGATATAACGGAACTTGTTCGATTGGAGCAAATTCGAAAAGACTTTGTTGCTAATGTATCACATGAATTACGTACACCTATTACTTCTATTAAAGGCTTTTCGGAAACATTATTGGATGGGGCCTATAAGGATGAAAAAATGCTGATCTCCTTTTTAGAGATCATTTATAAAGAAAGTAATCGACTTCAAATGCTCATTCAAGATTTATTAGAGCTGTCAAAAATTGAGCAGCATGGCTTTACTGTCAATATTATGCCGATGGGCTTACAAGATGTTTTAATCCGTGGAGCAGAGCTGACTGCACCGCGGTTAGATGAGAAAAATATGAGCTTCCAAGTGGATTTCGAACGAGATGTCCAAGTAATGGGGGATGCCAACCGTATTATTCAAATCGTGACGAATTTAATTACCAATGCTATTACATATTCTCCTGAAAACACGACTGTTTCCATTCGTTTAAAGGAAAATGAAACACATGGCATTATCGAAATAGAAGACCAAGGAATCGGTATTGAAAAGCATGAAATTGCTCGTGTTTTTGAGCGTTTTTATCGTGTGGATCGAGCAAGAAGTCGTAATTCTGGCGGAACAGGATTAGGGTTAGCGATTGTGAAGCATCTTGTAGAGGCCCATCATGGTCGTATTCAAGTAGAAAGCGAAGTCGGAATGGGGACTAAAATGATTGTCATGATTCCAAAAGATTAACAATTCCTTTACATGAACAACATGTTATATTCATATTTGGGTACTATACTAATTACTAGAAACCCCCTATATGATTGTTAAGACGATAACCATAAAAAATCTACTATCTAGTTGGAGATTTTTTAATAAGGATTTTATTTTCACCACAGAAAGAATGTAGTGTCTTTTTTAGGCACTACATTCTTTTTCTGTTTTACAGGGAGGAAAAATAGGTGTAAAGTATAGTAGCATAAAGTTTAACAACAATTTTTTTGGCAATTGTTTGTTAAACCATCGCTTTGACAGTCAGTGAATCAACCTTCTTTTCATTTTGAATTGTGTTTTTCTGACTGTTGAGGCAGAGAAAAAAATGAGAGAAGGATGACCATGAAAATCGTCAAAAGTATCGTGCAGATCGGCTATCTTTACATCTTATTATTTATCGGAAATACTATTGCACGCCTACTTCACTTGCCGATTCCAGGGAGCATAATAGGGCTCGTCCTATTATTTTTACTTTTACAGTTTCATATAATCAAGCTTGAATGGATTGAATTAGGAGCAGCTGTATTACTAAGTGAACTCTTACTATTCTTTATCCCATCTGCCATCGGTGTAATTGATTATCATGCCTTATTCGGTGTGCAAGGAATGAAGGTTGTGCTGGTCATTGCTGTAAGTGCAATTGTCGTGATGTTTGTAACGGGCTATACAGCACAATGGCTAGAGCAACGAAAGAAGAGTGATACAGTATGAGTCTATTTATTGCTACCATCAGCTTATTAGGAACTATTGCTATTTTCTATATTTGTAAAATGTTCTATAAGAAATATAAAAAAGAATGGTTATCACCCATGTTGATGACGCCTTTAGTGATTATAGGTATTTTATTGCTGACAGGCATACCTTATAAAACCTATAATACTGGAGCGAATGTTTTAACAAATTTACTAGGGCCAGCAACCGTTGCGTTTGCGATTCCGATTTATAAAAATGTGAATCTATTAAAAAAACACGCATTCGAAATTTTCGTCAGTATTGCGGTTGGCTCTGCAGTTGCTATCGTATCATCCTTTATCATGGCTCTAGTGGTAGGGCTGAATGATGAGTTGGTGCATAGCTTAGTGCCACGTTCAGTAACAACACCTATAGCGATGGACATTTCAAATATGATTGGAGGTTCCCCTACTCTTACAGCCGTATTTGTTATGACGACTGGTATTTTAGGGAGCTTGTTGGCACCCATCGTTATTAAAATATGCCGTTTCCACAGACCTTCATCTAGAGGCCTAATGCTTGGGATGGGTGCTCATGGAACTGGTACTTCTAAAGCATTTGAACTTGGCGAGCTAGAAGGAACATTTGCTAGCCTGGCAATGATCGTTGCCGCCTTAATCAGCATTGTATTATCTACAACCATTTTCCCAGTATTTGAACATCTGGTTATCAATATCCTGTTGCCATAAAAGGTAACAGGATTTTTTTATCTTGCTTCAGAAATGTTTTTACAAAGCGTCACGTAAAAATAATTATATGAAAATATTTTGAAACTTTTTCTTAAGGTCTCCCGTAAACAATAGTACTAAGCAAAAGGGAGGAATAGACATGAGTGTGAAAAGGACACTAATGATAGTTGGACTTGGAATATTTGGTATTATTGCACTTATTACAGTTTTTACATCATGGTACACGGTGGATGAATCAGAACAAGCTGTTGTCATTACATTTGGTCGTGCCGATGATATGGTTACAAATCCAGGCCTTCACTTTAAATTACCTTGGCCAGTGCAGTCGGTCGAAATTTTATCAAAAGAAACATTTAGTTTACAATTTGGCTATAAGCAAAATAAAGAGGGAGATCTAGAGGCCTACGATGCTGAAACAAAGATGATTACAGGGGATGAAAATATTGTTTTAACAGACCTTGTTGTTCAATGGAAAATTACTGAGCCTAATAAGTTTCTATTTAATTCACAAGATCCTGAAAGAATATTACATAGCGCGACATCGAGTGCCATTCGTTCTATTATCGGAAGTTCTTCTATCGATGCAGCGTTAACAGAAGGTAAAGCTGATATCGAAGCAAAAACGCGTCAATTATTAGTATCTCTTATAGAAAAGTACGATATTGGAATTAGTGTTTTAGGTGTAAAATTACAAGATGTAGAATTGCCAAATAAAGATGTGCGTGCAGCATTCACAGCTGTTACAGATGCACGTGAAATGAAAAATACGAAAATAAATGAAGCTGAAAAATATGAAAACCAACGCATTAATGAAGCCCAGGGTGAACGAGATGCGATTATGTCAAAGGCAAAAGGTGCTAAAACAGCTCGTATTGAGCAAGCACAAGGTGATGTAGCTGTCTTTAATAAAATGTATGAGCAGTATAAAGGCAATCAACAAATTACACGTGAGCGTTTAATTTTAGAGACGCTAGAAAATGTCTTACCAAAAGCACAAATTTACATTATGAATGATGATGGTAGTACGATGAAGTACTTGCCGCTACAGTCACTACAACCTCAGCAGACACAAACAGAGAAAAAAGAAGGGAGCGGTAACTAATGGACCAAAAAAATAAGGATCTTGACAAATTCCTCAATTTTTTATCGGGCAAAAGTAAAAAAGCTGCTCCATCAGAAGGCGACTCAGGGGACAATGTAGTGAAAATGTCAAAAAAAGGTCCTAATAATCCAAAGAAGTATATCTCTTTAGCTGTAACATTAACAGCTATATTTGCTCTAGTGATTATTTTATTAACGAATATTTATATAGTGAAGGAATCGGAATATGCAGTTGTTCGACAGTTTGGAGAGGTTGTTAAGTTCGAGCGCGAACCCGGTTTAAATATGAAAATTCCATTTATTCAAAGTGTCACTAAGTTACCAAAAAACCAAATGACATATGAAATTTCAGAAGAAGAGATTAATACAAAGGATAAGAAGCGAATAATTATCGATAATTATGCTGTATGGCGTATTACAGATCCAAAATTATTAATTTCTAATGCTGGGACGATTGAAAAAGTGGAATCACGAATGGAAGAATTTATTTATTCTGTTATTCGATCTGAGCTTGGACGAATTGATTATAATCAAATAATTAATGATGAGGATTCTTCGAGAGGCAGCATTAATGATACGGTGACTGAACGTGTTAATGAACTGCTTTCAAACGATAAATACGGCATTGAAGTAGTAGATGTACGTATTCGTCGCATTGATTTGCCAACTGAAAATGAGCAATCTGTTTTTACGAATATGATTTCAGATCGTGAATCCATTGCCCAAAAATATCTTTCTGAGGGAGATGCTCAGAAACGTCGTATTGAAGCCAAAACAGATCAAGAAGTACAAGAAATGCTAGCTACAGCCAATAAAGAAGCTGCCATTATTCAAGCTGAAGGTGAAGCAGAAGCTGCAAAAATTTATAATAAATCATTCTCTCAAGATCCTGAATTTTATTCCTTATACCGCACGCTAGAATCATATAAGAAAACGGTTGGAGAAGATACGGTCATCATTTTACCTTCTACTTCACCATATGCCAATATTTTGTCTGGTTATATAAAATAAACAGTCAATTAAAGTCGTCTCTTATGAAAGAGGCGTCTTTTTTATTGCTACAAAATTATAATTATCTATTTATTTGGATTGTTATTTTATGAAAATAATAGAAATTTATAATTTTATATTCCCCAATCTACTATAATTTGATAGAATGAAAATGTTTAAAATGAATAGTTGGGGGTAAGAGCTTTGAAATTAAAAATTAGCACATGGCTCCAAAATTTAGGGATCGCTTGTAGTATAGCATCGTTATTGACACTCTTCTTTCGCCTATCTGAATTTTCCTGGGTGACGAAAAGTGTTTATCATATACCAGTCTTTTTTGTTTGTATCTTTTTAATGAGTATTATTATTGCAGCGGATGTAAGAAATTTGTTTAAAAAATTGTTTTGGTATGAAAAACGTAAGATTCAGCGTCCTATTTGGCAAGTAGGGATCGGCTTTATTTTCTTTTTGGCACAAATCAGTATGGTAATGGTATTTAGTCAAGAGTTAACACAGCCACAATTAGGTGGCATGCCATTATTTCTAGTGATTGCCTTTATGAATGCATTTATATTAACCGTCATATATGAAGAAATTTTTTATCGTACATCCAATCAATAACAGCTATCGAATATTGAAATTTCAGATGGACCCAGATTATAACCTTTTAACGATTTGATGATGTATTAATAAAGCCAATCGCATTGAGCGGTTGGCTTTTTGCTATGGATCGAGAGGCAGAAGTGATGGATAAAACCACAAATGTGATGGATAGCGTGCCGAAAGTGACGGTTAGCACCTCGAAGGTAGCGGATAATCTTGCGGATGACCGTCTGCTTTTTTTACTTGAAATGCATTGTTATGATAAAGTAGAGGGAAGTAGAAGACAACGCAGGAGGATAAAATCATGACCAAAGAAAAATTACTATTATTGGACGGTAATAGTTTAGCGTATCGCGCGTTTTTTGCGTTGCCATTGTTAACGAATGATAGTGGCATTCATACTAATGCTGTATACGGCTTTACAACAATGCTACAAAGAATATTAGAGGAAGAACAGCCAACGAAAATATTGGTGGCCTTTGATGCAGGAAAAACTACGTTTCGCCATGAAACTTTCACGGAATATAAAGGTGGACGACAAAAGACACCACCAGAACTATCAGAGCAGTTCCCTTATTTACGAAAGCTTATAGATGCCTATGGTATTAAGCAATATGAGCAAGAATTATATGAAGCGGATGATATTATTGGGACTCTTGCTAAAGAGGCTTCGTCACAAGATATGGATGTCATCATCGTAACGGGAGACCGCGATTTAACGCAGCTGGCGACAGAGCAAGTAACCGTTTATATTACGAAAAAAGGCATAACAGAAATTGAGAAAAATACACCTGCCTTTATTGCAGAAAAATACGGTTTATCACCGCTACAAATTATCGATATGAAAGGTTTAATGGGGGATGCCTCCGATAATATTCCTGGTGTGCCAGGTGTTGGTGAAAAGACCGCTGTTAAATTATTGAAAGAGCATGGCTCCGTTGAGGCACTTTATGAGGCGATGGATACATTGAAAGCTTCTAAAATGAAGGAAAAGCTGGTGGCTAATGAAGAGCAGGCTATCATGAGTAAGAAGCTGGCAACGATCTATACAGAAGCCCCTATTACGATTTCACTTGCTGACCTCGCCTATAACGGACCAAATGAAGAAGAATTAATCAATGTCTGGCGTGAGCTTGGCTTTAAATCACTCCTTGATAAAAGTGATTTTACAATGCAGGAAGAAGAGCAAGCACCTTTCGATTATGTACTAGCCGAAGAAGTGCAACCAGAGGATTTACTAGATGTAATGGCTGTCCATGTTGAACTGGAAAATGAGCATTATCACACTTGTCAGCTACTAGGAATTGCGTTGTCAGATGGAACAAAGACGCAATATATTCCATTTGATATTGCAGCAAAATCGGATGCGCTCCGTCGCTGGCTAGAAGATGCTACAAAAATAAAATATATGTCCGATTCAAAGGCAGCTCAAGCGGCATTAAAGCGAGTAGGTATTCAATTGGCAGGCGTTGACTTTGATCTGCTACTAGCCTCTTATATTAATAATCCTGGATTAAGTGGGGATGATGTAGCAACACTTGCGAAGGAATTAGGTTACTATGATGTTCAAGCAGATGAGACGGTTTATGGAAAGGGAGCTAAGCGTGCAATTCCTGACATGGATCAACTTGCACAGCATGTTAGCCGTAAAGCCTTTGCTGTGTGGTCATTACAGCCAAAGTTAGCAACCTTATTAAAAGAGAATGAACAATTTGAACTTTATAAAAACCTAGAGCTACCATTGGCAGGGATTTTGGGCGAGATGGAAAGTGAAGGGATTACTGTTAACCGTGCTACGTTAGAGAAAATGGGTCAAGAGCTTAATGATAAGCTGATAGTGATTGAGCAAGAAATTTATGCGGAAGCTGGAGAAACCTTTAATATTAATTCCCCTAAACAATTAGGTGTTATTTTATTCGATAAGCTAGGGTTACCTGTCATTAAAAAGACCAAAACGGGCTATTCAACAGCGGCTGATGTACTGGAAAAATTACAGTCAGAGCATGCTATCATCAAACATATTCTGTTGTATCGCCAGCTTGGAAAATTACAATCCACATATATTGAAGGCTTATTAAAGGAAATCCATGAATCAGATAGCAAGGTCCATACACGCTTCCAACAAGCATTAACGGCGACAGGGCGTTTAAGCTCCACTGATCCAAATTTGCAGAATATCCCGATTCGTTTAGAAGAGGGTCGCAAAATCCGTCAAGCATTTGTCCCATCAAAAGAGGGGTGGATTCTGTTTTCTGCTGACTACTCACAAATTGAATTGCGAGTGCTTGCACATATGTCGGAAGATAAAAACCTTGTAGAGGCCTTCCGTGAAGGGATGGATGTTCATACACGTACTGCTATGGATGTATTCCATGTAGCCGAAGAAGAGGTTGATAGCAATATGCGTCGTGCAGCGAAGGCTGTTAACTTTGGTATTGTCTATGGTATTAGTGATTATGGCCTTTCACAAAACTTAGATATTACACGTAAGGAAGCAGCCACGTTTATTGAAAAGTATTTCGCAAGTTTCCCAGGTGTGAAACAGTATATGGATGATATTGTGCAAAATGCGAAATTTAATGGTTATGTCACAACGATTTTAAATAGACGTCGCTATTTACCAGACATTACAAGCTCCAACTTTAATTTGAGAAGCTTTGCAGAGCGTACTGCGATGAATACGCCGATTCAGGGAAGTGCTGCGGATATTATAAAAAAAGCGATGATCGATATGGATGCTCGATTGAAAAAAGAAAAAATGCAGGCAAAGCTACTTCTTCAAGTGCATGATGAATTGATCTTTGAAGCACCTCAGGAAGAAATTGCATTGCTAGAAAAAATTGTACCAGAGGTAATGGAAAATGCTATTGAGCTTTCAGTACCGCTCAAAGTAGATTTTAACCATGGCTCGACATGGTACGAGGCAAAATAAGGAGGGATTCAAATGCCTGAATTACCAGAGGTGGAAGGTGTCGTCCAGGCATTGAAACCAAAGATTGAAGGACGCACCATTCAACAGGTTCAACTATCTGAAAGAGTACATTTCTCTTTTAGTGAAGGGAAACAATGTATTGTAAAACAAGCAGAGCCTGATGCTTTTGAAATAACGATGTCCCAGATGACCATTACCAAAATTGAACGACGAGCGAAATACATTTTCTTTCATTTGCTGAGGGATAATGTTCCATATGTCCTTGTCAGTCATTTAGGCATGACAGGTGCCTGGTTTGTTGTCAATTCACCAGAAGAAATCCATGAGGCAAAATTCCAAAAGCATATTCATGCCACATTTAAAATGGCTGATGGAGGATACTTGATTTATTCGGATATTCGCCGCTTTGGCGAACTTCGCTTTCTAACAAAAATTGAAGATCATGCGCCATTAACAAAAATGGCCCCAGAGCCATTTGATGAGCATGCATGTGACTTTTTTATAGCAAAATCTAAATTACCGAAATATGAAAATAAGGCGGTAAAAGAAGTGATTATGGATGGGCAAGTCATATCGGGCTGTGGCAATATTTATGCTACAGAGGCATTGTTTGCTCAGAAAATTCACCCAGCACGCAAAATGAACCGCATCAGTGAAAAGCGGAAGCGGGCATTATTCAAGGAAATTGTTACTGTCCTACGTCAAAGCATTGAAGCAGGCGGTTCAACAATATCTGACTATCGAAACATTAATGGGGAAGCTGGGAGTATGCAAAATCGACTGCAAATGTATGGGAAAAAGCTATGTCCAGTATGTGAAACGGCAACAAGTCAAATGACGATTGGTGGGCGTACCTCAGTTTATTGCCCAAATTGTCAACATTAAAGGGGATTTAACGATGATTATCGGACTTACAGGGAGTATTGCAAGCGGAAAAAGTACAGTAGCAAAAATGATGATCGAACTGGGGTTACCGATTGTCGATGCAGATGTTGTAGCACGAGATGTTGTAGAACCAGGAACAGAGACTTTAGCATTCATTGCTGAAAGCTTCGGACAAGCCATTTTGCTTGAGGATGGCCATTTAAATCGAACAATGCTTGGGGATATCATTTTCCATGAGCCTGCTAAGCGCAAAATATTAAATGATATTATGCATCCAGCTATTCGCAAAGAAATGCTACGTCAGCGCGATGCCTATTTAGAGGCAGGACATGAGCATGTGGTAATGGACATTCCATTGTTATTTGAAAGTAAGCTGCAGCATTTTGTAGAGCGTATCATTGTGGTATCAGTCAGTGAAGAAGTTCAGCTCCGTCGCTTAATGGAACGCAATCATTTATCGAAAGAGGATGCATTGGCGCGTATGCACTCGCAGCTACCGATGTCTGTCAAAGAAAAAGGTGCACATGCGGTCATTTATAATAATGAGAATATAGAAAACACAGAGGAACAATTAATAAAAATCCTGCGCTATTGGAGTGTTATTTAATTGGTCAATCAGGTGCGTAGCAAGCCAATCTTGCTGCGCATTTTTTTATGGGAAAATGCCATAATAAAGAATAATTTTTCAGAAAATAAGAACTTTTATATTCTCAATATATAATGTTCATCTTTTTTAAAATTGTGTTATACTAATCACCATAAAGTATATAATTAATTAATTTGAGTTTGTACTCACGGGAGGATATTATAAATGACAGTATCAATTGCTATTAATGGTTTCGGGCGTATCGGACGTATGGTTTTCCGCCAGGCTATCGTACAACAAGGTTTAAACATCGTTGCAATTAATGCAAGCTATCCAGCAGAAACGTTAGCACATTTGATTAAGTATGACACAAATCACGGAACATTTGAGGGTACGGTAGAACCAGCAGGCGATGCTTTAGTTGTAAATGGTAAACGTGTTCAAATTATTAGTGAACGTGATCCATTAAAATTACCTTGGGCTGAAATGGGTGTAGATATTGTTATTGAAGCTACTGGTAAATTTAATGAGCGTGATAAAGCAGCTATGCACTTAGAGGCTGGGGCAAAAAAAGTAATCCTAACAGCACCTGGTAAAAACGAAGATGTCACAATTGTTTTAGGTGTAAATGATGACAAACTCGATATTGCGAAACATGATGTTATTTCAAATGCTTCTTGTACAACAAACTGCTTAGCGCCAGTTGCAAAAGTATTGAATGACACATTTGGCATTGAAAATGGCTTAATGACAACGGTTCATGCATATACAAACGACCAAAAGAACTTAGACAATCCACATAAAGATTTACGTCGTGCACGCGGCTGCGCACAATCTATTATTCCAACATCTACAGGTGCTGCAAAAGCATTGAAATTAGTTTTACCTGAATTAGAAGGTAAAATTCATGGTATGGCACTTCGCGTTCCTACACCAAACGTATCTTTAGTAGACCTTGTAGTAGATTTAAATACGGATGTCACAGTTGACTCTGTCAATGCAGCATTCGTAAAAGCTGCAACAGAGGGGCCAATGAAGGGCATTCTCAACTTCTCAGTAGAACCATTAGTATCTGCTGATTACAATACAACTACTTACTCTTCAACAGTTGATGGACTTTCTACAATGGTTTTAGGCAATCGCAAAGTGAAAGTACTTGCTTGGTATGACAACGAGTGGGGCTACTCTGCACGTGTTGTAGACCTTGTGAAAAAAGTGGCGAATGCTTTAGAGACAGTAAACGCGTAATAATTTTTTATAGAGAGCACATTGAAATCGACATGGTTTCAATGTGCTCTTTTTTTGGAGAAACTTTCCTTGTGCTTTAGGTTCTTTAGGTTTATCATGAGCACACAAACATGAATGCACTTTTCTTACATGTAGGAAATTTGTTATAATAGAAATATTAAAATGTTGTAAATCAGGAGAGTAATTATATGAGATGTCCATCTTGCCAATTTAACGGAACGCGTGTTGTGGATTCGAGGCCAGTAGATGATAACAAAGAAATTCGTAGACGTCGTGAATGTGAGTCATGTGGCTTCCGTTTTACAACGTTTGAAAAGATTGAAGAAACACCATTAGTTGTAGTGAAAAAGGAAGGTTCACGAGAGGAGTTTAGCCGTGAGAAGGTACTTCGTGGGCTTATTCGTGCTTGTGAAAAACGTCCAGTGGCGCTTGATGTACTGGAGGAGCTTGTCCTGTCAATTGAAAAGGATCTTCGCCGTATTGGAAATTCAGAAGTACGTTCAGAAGATGTTGGTGAAATGGTAATGGACCGCCTAGCCAAAATCGATGAGGTCGCTTATGTGCGTTTTGCATCGGTTTACCGTCAGTTTAAAGATATCAATGTCTTTATTGAGGAAATAAAGGACATTATTCAACGTCAGACGGAGAAGAAATTATAGCAAACAGAGAGGATGAATGACGTTGATTCATTTATATAAGGAATTGCAGCCTGGCGATCCTTTCGACATTCGTCTACCTCATGCATTTTCTACACAGGAGCGTCAATTAGTTACATTATTTTATCAACCATTAACGGGTTCAGAGCCAATCAGCCTTTATTTAACATTATGGGCGGAAGCAGAGCAAATGCCAAAACAACAAATGACACATTATTATTTAATGAATGTGCTTGGATTGCCCATTGGTAAAGTGTTTGAAGCTCGTATTGCACTAGAGGCAATTGGTTTGCTGCGTACATGGAAAAAGGAAAATGCTGGTGAGCGTAGTTTTTTATATGAGCTACAGCGCCCACTAGATGCAGATAGCTTTATGAAAGACCCGTTGCTGTCGATGTTTTTGTTTAGCAAAATTGGCGAACAGGCCTATCGAAATTTACGTCAGCGCTTTATGTCACCAATAAAGGATACGGAGCTTAAGGATGTGTCCCGTGCCTTTATTGATGTCTTTAAGCCTGTTCACGCTAATATTCCAGCAGATATACAAGTAGATACGAGTCATAAGGATAAACAACCGAAAGTATATCCTTTTTATTTGGAGCAATTTGATTTTGAGCTATTACAAGCAGGTTTGTCAGAGCAATTGGTACCTTCCAATTTGCTGACATTAGAAGTACGTGAAGCGATAGCAAAACTGGCGTTTTTATATCATTTAACGGCCCTTGATATGCAAAAAGTTGTGATTCTTGCTTTGGATGATGATTTAGGAATTTCCCAGGAACGTTTACGTAAGGCTGCTGCCGATTTTTATAAATTAACCGTGTCAAAGGAGCCGCCAAAATTAGCACGGGTAACTGAACCATTACCAGCAGCAGAAGCAGGGCAAAAAACGAAGGATCAAGAGCTCCAACACTATTTAGAAACGACAGCACCTGTACAAGTGTTACGTGATATTAATAATGGAAAAGAGCCTTTGCAAACTTCTGTCCAGCTAGCGGAAAATTTAATCGTTCAGCATGGTATGCCTATTGGAGTGGTCAATGCTTTGTTAGAATACGTTATGCTAACGACAGATATGAAGCTGCCAAAAAAATATGTGGAAACGATTGCGGATCACTGGGTACGTAAAAATGTTCAAACAGCCAAGGAAGCTATGGAGCTTGCACGTCAAGAGCATGATAAATATACGGCTTGGAAAAATAAGCCACAGACTACAAGTAAAACGAATCAGCAAAACAAAAGACGTTCAGGACAGCAACGTGAAGAAAAAGTGCCTGAATGGTTCTATAAACGGAATGAAAAACAAGAGGAATCTACTTCTAGCACAATAGATTTTGAAAAAGAGCGACAGAAAATATTAGAGATGCTAGGAAAAAGTGAATAGTAAAGAAGGTGAACAACTATCGAACCTATAAATGGACCATTAAAACGAGCAATTAATGTACCCTCGTTTCAAGAACGCTATGAAGCAATGCGACGTGAAATTTTAGAACATCCACGTGTGCAGGAATTCTTAGCTCAGCATGCAGATGAATTAAACTATGACAATATAGAGCGAAATTTACCTAAGCTTCATGAGTTTATTAGTCAATCTACTGAGTGCTGTGGCTGTGACAATACGGAACATTGTACAAACTATTTAAAAGGCTTCCTTCCTACATTAAGGGTAGTACGGAATTCTATTGAAATGGACTATGTACGCTGTGAGCAAAAAATCAGAGAAGAAGAACGTCGAGATGTTGCGAATATGATTGCCAGTATGCACATGCCAAAAGACGTGCTTCAAGCAACTATTCAAGATTTAAGTATTGATGATGAATCACGTGTGACAATTGCACAAAAGGCAGCTCAATTTGTAAAAATGACAAAAGAAACAGGTCAATTACCTTCAAAAGGTTTTTACTTATACGGTAAATTTGGTGTAGGGAAATCTTTTGTACTTGGAGCACTAGCTAATGAATTAGCGTCCACTAAAATTCGCTCTGTTGTGGTTTTTGTTCCAGAGTTTTTACGAGAAATGAAAAACGCCATTGGCGACAATACCTTGAACGAGAAAATTGATTATATAAAAAAAGCTCCTGTTTTAATGCTAGATGATTTAGGCGCAGAAACGATGACGGCTTGGACACGAGATGAAATATTAGGAACTATTTTCCATTATCGTATGGCAGAGCAATTGCCAACGTTTATTACATCTAATTTTAATTACGATGAATTAGAGCATCATTTAGCACAGTCACAAAAAGGTGATATCGAGGTTGTAAAGGCAGGACGTATTATGGAACGAATAAAAGCCTTGACTGAGCCCATTGAAATGCGAGGTAATAATCGTAGAATGTAACATGGCATTGATAGTTGCATTTTTCGACAATCGAGCGTATACTGACTCATATACTTAATATCAATATGCATTGATGAGGACATGAATTTTGTGTATCGGCTTATAGAGAGGGAAGTCATTGGCTGAAAACTTCCTAGTGTGAGCACATCATTTACTACCTACTGAGCAGCGAAAGGGATAATCTTTCGCCGGTCCCTAGCCCGTTAGCTAGCCTTGAGCTTCGTCTGACTTTGGATAAGTCGGAAGGAAGAAGGGTGGAACCACGAGCATACGCTTCGTCCCTTTCGTAGGGACGGGGCTTTTTTATTTGTCTCAGATTTCATTGAAATCGTTGTGTGAAATGGTGGCTCCGCTCATAAAAGGAAAGAAGTAGCTCATGAAAGTAATGTCTCCACTCTAACCGAGTAGGACCCCGCTCAATTCAAGCCGAAGTCACACAAACAATGACTCAAGCTAATCATCAAGCATTATGTATTCAACAAAATGAAGGAGTGCAAAGAATATGTCAGAAATGATTAAATTAACTTTCCCAGATGGCGCTGTAAAGGAATTTGCAAAAGGTACATCAACTGATGATGTAGCATTATCTATTAGCCCTGGCTTACGTAAAAAAGCTTATGCCGGTAAAATCAATGGTGTGTTAGTAGATTTAAAAGCACCAATTGAAGAGGATGCAACAATTGCGATTATTACACAAGATGATGTGGAAGCACTTGAAATTTTACGTCACTCTACTGCCCATTTAACAGCACAAGCTATTAAACGTCTATTCCCAGATGTGAAGCTTGGTATTGGCCCAGTCATTGAAGGTGGTTTCTACTATGATATTGACTCACCAACACCAATTACTGCTGAAGATTTGCCAACAATTGAAAAAGAAATGAAAAAAATTATTGCTGAAAACCTAGAGGTAGAACGTAAAAATGTAAGCCGTGCCGAAGCACAAGCAATCTATGAGGAGATTGGCGATGAATACAAATTAGAATTACTTGAGGCCATTCCAGCAGATGAGCAAGTATCTATTTATTATCAAGGCGAGTTTTTCGATCTTTGCCGTGGTATTCACGTACCATCAACTGGGAAACTACGTGAATTCAAGCTGTTATCATTAGCAGGTGCATATTGGAGAGGGAACTCTGATAACAAAATGCTACAACGTATTTATGGTACAGCGTTCTTCAAAAAAGAAGAATTAAAACATCACCTACAAATGCTAGAAGAAGCAAAAGAACGTGATCACCGTAAAATCGGGAAAGAGTTAGAACTATTTACAACTTCTCAAAAAGTAGGTCAAGGTTTACCACTTTGGTTACCAAATGGTGCAACAATTCGTCGTGTTATTGAACGTTATATTGTCGATAAAGAATTATCACTAGGTTATAAACATGTTTATACACCTGTATTAGGTTCGAAAGAGCTTTATCAAACTTCGGGTCACTGGGATCATTACCAAGATTCTATTTTCCCACCAATGGAGATGGATAACGAGACATTAATTATGCGTCCGATGAACTGTCCTCACCATATGATGGTATACAAAAACAGCATGCATTCTTATCGTAACCTACCATTACGTATTGCAGAGCTTGGTACAATGCACCGTTATGAAATGTCAGGAGCGGTTTCAGGTTTACAACGTGTACGAGGAATGACTTTAAACGATGCACATATTTTTGTTCGTCCAGATCAAATTAAAGCGGAGTTCCAAAAAGTAGTACAGTTAATTTTAGAGGTTTATAAAGATTTCGATTTAAATGATTACTCATTCCGTTTATCTTATCGCGACCCAGCAGATACTGAAAAATACTTCGATGATGATGCAATGTGGGAAAGAGCACAAAGCATGTTAAAAGAAGCAATGGATGAGCTTGGCTTAGATTACTTCGAAGCAGAAGGTGAAGCGGCATTCTATGGTCCTAAACTTGACGTTCAAGTAAAAACAGCGATTGGTAAAGAAGAAACTTTATCTACAGTTCAATTAGACTTCTTATTACCAGAGCGATTTGACTTAACGTATGTTGGGGAAGATGGAAAACCACATCGTCCAGTTGTTATTCACCGTGGAGTTGTATCAACAATGGAACGTTTCGTTGCCTTCTTAATTGAAGAATACAAAGGGGCATTCCCAACTTGGTTAGCACCAGTACAAGTAGAAGTTATTCCAGTATCGAATGAAGCCCACTTCGACTATGCAAAACAAATTGAAGAGCAATTAACAGCAGCTGGCTTACGTGTGGAAATGGATGATCGTGAAGAGAAATTAGGCTATAAAATCCGTGAAGCACAAATGAAAAAGATTCCGTATATGCTAGTAATTGGTGACAAGGAAGTAGAGGCGAATGGCGTAAATGTTCGACGCTATGGCTCAAAAGATTCAGAAACAATTAGCTTTGAGGATTTCCTAGCAACTATAAAAGCCGAAATTACAAAATAAGCTTTCATAATAAAGTACGCTTGCCAAAGTGAGGGTTTCTGTGTAAAATGAATCTTGTTTTTGTATAGAACATTTGCATTTAGGCTAAGCTAGTAGTGATAAGAAAATAAACATTTGACAGCTTATCATATACATGCTAATATAGTTAAGGTTAATGAATACAAAGTTTGTGGTTGAAGTAGAGGCTGCCCGCTTCTCACCTGATACAACGCTTTAAAGGCTGTGAACAGGTATGACACGTTGAATTGTTTTGCGTAGACTTGCGCATGCACATATAGCGGGCGGACATCTTCAAAAATGTCCGTCCTTTTTTTATGGACATGACAAGAGGATGTACCGTTCAACCGGGCAAGACTTTGCCCAAACCATGTATTCGCGACAACTACTTGGAGGTGGATTACTATTAGCAAAGACATGTATGTAAACGAAGGCATTCGCGCACGTGAACTTCGATTAATCGATCACAATGGTGACCAGCTTGGTGTAAAGACACGTAATGAAGCGCTAGAAATCGCCACTCGTGTAAACTTGGATCTTGTCCTTGTGGCCCCTCAAGCCAAGCCGCCAGTCGCTCGTATCATGGACTATGGTAAATTTAAGTTTGAACAGCAAAAGAAAGACCGTGAAATTCGTAAAAATCAAAAGGTCATCGTCATGAAAGAGGTTCGTTTGAGCCCATCAATCGATGAGCATGATTTCCAAACGAAGTTACGTAATGCGATTAAATTCCTTGAAAAAGGCGATAAAGTAAAATGTAGCTTACGTTTCAAAGGTCGTGCGATTACACATAAGGACATTGGTCAACGTGTGTTAGATCGTTTTGCTGAAGCTTGTGCTGAAGTATCAACGGTAGAACAAAAACCGAAGATGGAAGGCCGAAGCATGTTCTTAGTTCTTCAACCAAAGAACGAGAAATAATATTAGACGAACAGTTTAGGAGGAATTCGACATGCCAAAAATGAAAACTCACCGTGGAGCTGCGAAACGTTTCAAAAAAACGGGTTCAGGTAAATTAAAATATGACCGTGCTTATGGAAGCCACTTATTCGCAAACAAATCTACGAAACAAAAACGTCACTTACGTAAAGCAAACATCGTTTCATCTGGTGACTTCAAACGCATCAAATCTTTACTTGTTTACATGAAATAATTGACTACAAAAATACTAACATTCATTTTTAAATGAAAAGCAGGAGGTAATTCATATGCCACGCGTAAAAGGCGGAACAGTGACGCGCAAACGTCGTAAAAAAGTATTAAAATTAGCTAAAGGTTACTATGGTTCAAAACATACATTATATAAAGTTGCTAACCAAGCGGTAATGAAGTCAGGTCAATATGCATACCGTGACCGTCGTCAGAAAAAACGTGATTTCCGTAAATTATGGATCACTCGTATCAATGCAGCTGCTCGTATGAACGGTCTTTCTTACAGCCGTTTAATGCACGGTTTAAAAGTTGCTGGTATCGAAGTTAACCGTAAAATGTTAGCTGACCTTGCTGTAACAGATGCTGCAGCATTCACTCAACTAGCAGACGCTGCTAAAAAAGCAGTAGCTAAATAATAGTTGACGTAGTCAACTATTATTTCTGCACCGAAAGCGCAGCGGCAGGTGCAAAATAGGAATTTTCTGCACCGAAAGCATAAGCGACAGGTGTTAAAAAAGACTGATGGATTTTTCCATCAGTCTTTTTTGTGTTAGATTAGTAGTATAACGTTTTCTAGATAAAGGAGTAAGAAATGGGACAAGCATTATTAGCGTATATGAGCATTGTATCGATTGTGCTGCTCATTTTAATGGGTATGGATAAATCACGTGCTAAAAAACATGAATGGCGTATTGCGGAGCGCACGTTGTTTACGCTTGCCATAGCAGGAGGGGCAGGAGGTGGCGTGCTAGGTATGTATTTATTCCGCCATAAAACACGCCACAATCGTTTTGCATTTGGTTTTCCACTATTAGCAGCCATTCAAATTTTTATCATTGTACAATTGTGGTCATAATTGACATGAATTAAAAACACATCCTCATGATGGGGATGTGTTCCGCATAAGCTGTTCAATGGGCTGCTTCCAATTAATTTTTGCGTTTGGATAGTTCAATAAAATTTCCTGCTGTAAATATTCAAAGTCGCTTTTGGAGAGGCCTTGCAGCGTCGCAGCGTCACGCGCACCGACAAAAATAGTCACAACCTCGAAAGCATCCTCTGTCGTGCCTAGGTATTTTTCACCTTCAAAAAGAGCACCCTTATAGGAAATGAAGAAATTCTTTCGCACATTTTTAACGTCATCGTAAAAATAATATTGGCCTTTTTCATAGGCTTCATCAAGTTTGCGTTTAGGATCGGTTATATAACGAATCGCTTTATAAAATACATAGATAATAAGCGCTATCACAGCAAGTCGAATTAGTAACGGCAACATTTTTAAATTTTCCCCCTTGAAGAAAGGTTATTCTTTCCTATACGATTAGAGAGGTCAAATAGTTTCATTTTATTTAAAATATTTTTTTAGAAATTTAGGAGATAAAAATGAATTTACAACAATTGTTTACAATGCAACAAGAGCTGGATGATTTTATCGAGCAAACACAAAATATTCAGCAAGATGTGTTTCAGGAAAAGGGCTTAGCCTTAATGGTAGAGTTAGCAGAGCTTGCGAATGAAACGCGCTGCTTTAAGTTTTGGAGCACAAAGGGGCCTTCAGCACGTGAGGTTATTTTAGAAGAATATGTGGATTCTATTCACTTTATCTTATCGCTTGGCTTATTAAAGGGCTATACATCGATTGAAAAGTGGCCTGTGGTAGAAGAAAATCGAGATTTAACAGCCATTTTTTTAGAGACACAAAGTGCTATTTTAACATTTATTCAGCAACCTACCAAGGAGCGCTACTTAGCCATTTGGCAATGCTACGGGGTACTCGCGTATAACCTCAGTTTTACATTTGAGGACGTGGTTGGCGCTTATATTGAGAAAAACCAAGAAAATTACCAGCGTCAGCGTTCAGGATATTAAAGTAAGAAATACACTAATTTTCAGACGATTAAGCTAGGAATATTTCGGTAAACGAAGTATAATAAAGTAGATACGAGAAGTAGGAGGCAAAAGGATGACACAACTAGATTCAACATTACAAATGTTTAAAGATTTAACAGATGCGAATGGTATTGCAGGTAATGAGCGTGCACCTCGTGAGGTCATGAAAAAATACATTGCACCATATGCAGACACTGTAGAAACAGATAACTTAGGTAGTGTAATTGCTAAAAAAGTAGGCGATGAAAACGGTCCTAAAATTGTCGTAGCAGGACATTTAGATGAAGTAGGTTTCATGGTAACGCAAATCGATGACAAAGGCTTTATCAAATTCCAAACTGTAGGTGGCTGGTGGAGTCAAGTAATGCTTGCACAGCGTGTAACGATTACTACTCGCAAGGGTGATGAAGTGATTGGGGTTATTGGTTCAAAACCACCTCATATTTTACCTGCAGATGTACGTAATAAAGTAGTAGACATTAAAGATATGTTTATTGATATTGGTGCTGCTTCTAAAGATGAAGTACTTGAGTGGGGCGTGCGTCCTGGCGATATGGTAACACCATACTTTGAATTTAATGTTATGAAAAATGATAAGTATCTATTAGCAAAAGCTTGGGATAACCGTATCGGTTGTGCTATTGCGATTGATGTTATGAAAGCGTTACAAAATGAAAAGCATCCTAACATTCTTTATTCAGTAGGGAATGTACAAGAAGAAGTGGGGCTTCGCGGTGCTAAAACAGCAACACATAAAATCCAACCAGATATTGGATTTGCAGTAGATGTAGGTGTAGCAGGAGACACGCCAGGTGTTACAGCTAAAGAATCAACTAGTAAGATGGGTGCTGGCCCACAAATCGTTGTGTATGATGCATCTATGGTATCACATCGTGGCTTACGTGAATTCGTATTAGATGTAGCAGATGAGCACAATATTCCATATCAATTTGAAGCGATGGCTGGCGGTGGGACAGACGCTGGCTCCATCCACGTAACAGCAAATGGCGTACCAGCACTATCCATCGGTATTGCGACACGCTACATCCATTCACATGCAGGTATCCTACATCGTGATGATTATGATAACGCTGTTAAATTAATGGTAGAAGTTATTAAAAAATTAGACCGTGATGCAGTCAATAAAATTACATTTGATTGATTGAATGATAAGAACTAAATAGAATTCCCATAGTTTTGCCTTCTAACGACAATGTTAGGAGGCTTTTTTCGTTGCTTAAACCAATATAGCTTACTTAAGAGGGAATAGTTAGGATATCATAGCAAATATTACACAATAGTCATTAGTACATACTAGATAGCAAGTTGAAAATGAAACCAAAATACTATTTTTGAAAATTAATTTTGTATGGTATAATTTCCTATAAAAGGAGTGGATTTATTTGGTAATTCAAAAAGTAATCAAGTTTTTATTATGTTTATCTCTTAGTTTATGTATCATAAATTATCCTAGTATTTCTTTTGCTGAAACACTTGATATGAATACATCTAGTGAAAAAAGCATATCTGACATTGATACAGGTATAGCAAACTTGAACTACAATAACAAGGAAGTATTAGCAGTGAATGGTGACAAGGTTGATAGCTTTGTTCCAAAAGAAGGTATTAACTCAAATAATAAATTTATAGTGGTTGAACGTAATAAAAAATCACTTACAACTTCACCGGTGGATATTTCAATTATTGATTCTATGGCGAATCGTACATATCCAGGAGCATTACAACTTGCAAACCGAGCTTTTGTAGACAATCAACCTAGTTTATTGGTAGCTAAAAGAAAACCCCTAAATATTAGCATTGATTTACCTGGCATGAAAAGGGAAAATACTATAACGGTGGATAATCCAACATATGGTAATGTGTCTGGTGCAGTAGATGAGTTAGTATCTACTTGGAGTGAGAAATATTCCACAACACATACTTTACCTGCAAGACTACAATATTCTGAATCTATGGTTTATAGCAAATCTCAAATAGCGAGTGCTCTGAATGTCAACGCTCAAGTTCTTGACAATTCACTAGGGATTGACTTTAATGCGATTGCGAACGGCGAGAAAAAAGTGATGGTTGCAGCATACAAACAAATATTTTATACCGTAAGTGCTGAACTACCTAACAATCCATCAGACCTTTTTGATGATAGTGTCCATTTTGAAGAATTAACGCGTAAAGGGGTAAGTAATGATGCTCCTCCCGTTATGGTATCAAATGTAGCTTATGGTAGAACAATTTATGTGAAATTAGAAACAAGCTCTAAGAGCAAGGATGTACAAGCTGCTTTTAAAGCCTTACTGAAGAATGTCAATACGAATGTAGAAACTAGTGCACAGTACAAGGATATTTTTGAAGAAAGCTCCTTTACGGCTGTAGTATTAGGAGGAGATTCACAAAAGCATAATCAAATTGTCTCAAAGGACTTTAATGATATTCGAGGAATAATTAAAGATAATGCAGAATTTAGTCTTAAAAATCCAGCATATCCAATTTCGTATACAAGTGTTTTCTTAAAGGATCATTCAATTGCTGCTGTTCATAATAATACAGATTATATTGAGACGACATCTACAGAATATTCTAAAGGAAAGATCATCCTTGATCATTATGGTGCATATGTTGCTCAATTTGAAGTAGCCTGGGACGAATTTTCCTATGATGAAAATGGAAATGAAGTATTAACCCATAAAACTTGGGATGGAAATTGGAAGGACAAAACAGCTCATTTCTCTACAGTAATACCACTTCCTGCTAATTCAAAAAATATAAGAATTTATGCAAGAGAGTGTACAGGTCTTGCCTGGGAATGGTGGAGAACGGTTATTGATGAATATAATGTTCCAATGTCTAATGAAATCAAAGTCTCCATTGGAGGAACGACATTATACCCAACAGGTAGTATTAATTAACATCAAAATTCATCATAATGATGTGAAAAATGATATTCAATTTCGATAATAGCGTTTTACCTCCTAACAAATTATTGTTAGGAGGTTTTTTGCGTTGGTTAGAACCTGTACAAGTCCGATTGGTGAAAGCAATTAATCCGTGGGAGATGAAAGCCCCCACGGATTGCATTCAAGATTCATAAACCATCTTATTGTTGAAAGAGGTGATGATAGTCTGTAAAGATAATAATTCAATAGCATTTGCTTCAATAGCTTCAGTAGAGCAGCAAGCAAGCGAATATTGTCCTTCGAGATGGGTGGATAAAAAAGAAAGAATGTCACAATGGTTACCATGGAAATGAATAGTGCCATCCATTATTTTAAAAGAAAAAGATTGAAGTGGCGTTGATAAGCCAATGCCTAAGTATTTGATGTAGGCTTCCTTTAATGTCCAAAGCTTAAAAAAATAATCTAATTGATCCTTGTCCGATAACGTGATGAGATCCTTATATTCCTCAGAGGAGAATATATGCTGGGCAAGATTGAGATCCAATAAATGATGCTTTTCAATGTCAACGCCAATTTCTGTATTACTGACACCACAAAAAACATAATTTCCTGAATGAGAAACATTGAAAAAGGCATTTGGTAAATTTTTAATAAAAGGTTTGCCATACGAATTATTAGCAAATTCAATAGTACAGGGGGCTATATTAAAATTTGTTGAAATTAAATATCTAGCTAATATATCCCCTAATAGCCCTCGCTTGTAGTCTTCTTTATAGTGAAATTTTTGAAGTCTATTTTTTTTCTCATTGGAAATAAAAGCTGTAAGTTTCGAATGGTACATGTCAAAGTGTACATCTGTAATTGAAAGTAAAGCCAGTTTTATAATAATTATACCCTCCTATTCGTTTAGCCTTTCGATAATTGCTGTCTATATTCTTTAGGTGTGAGGTCTAGATAACGTTTAAATAGTTCTGAAAACCTTCCGGCACTTTGATAGCCTACTTTCCGAGCAATCTCATTAATAGGAAGCTCTGTATGAGCTAGTAGTTTCTCAGCCTGATGGACTCGTTGCTTTTGGATATATTCAGTAATTGTACAATGATACACTTCTTTAAATAGCTTTTTTAATTTTGTAGCACCCATACATGAAATTTTCGTTAAATGATCTAATGTTAGTTGAAGCGTATAGTAATTTTCGATATGAGCGGCTACATGCTCAATATGGTGAATATCTTCTTTAGAAATTTGTGAGCAATGACATGTTTTATCAGAAAGGGCTCGTTCCATAATGAGAGCCAATGCTTCATATACTTTTCCTTCATAAAAAAGGGCAGAAGTTAGGTCGGAACCTCGATAAGCAGCTATTTGTCGAAGGAGAATAACCATCTCTGAAAAAGTAGATGTCGCTTTTAATGTTGTTAACGCTTGTCGTGGATTCACATATTTTTCACCATATTTATATGCTAAAAATTGATCACAAAATGTAGCAGTAAACTCAATGCCAATTGATTGTACTGGAATATTTTTATGAATAATAGCACTATATTTTTCACCTTTGCTCCAATAGCTTCTTATATAGCCAGACTTTAATGGTTGATAAGGATGAAGCTCCTCGCCTGAAATAGATTCGTAGTATGTGATTGTTAGTAGCTCAGGCATCGTTAATTCTAATCGATGATCCTCAAAAAAATAAAAATCATGAATAAGAATAGAAAACATATCTTTGGCATGATATATCCAATAATACCCGTTACCTAAAGCTGGATCAATTGTGAAAGTAGTTCCTATGGCGTTATATTTACTCTTCTGATCATCTTGTGAAAATCCATTTTTTAATAATAGAGGTTCAAAATGTTGTAAAGTCATTTGCTTTCCCCTTCCCTCAATTAGACATTCCTTTTCCTTGATTAGACGTAAACACAGTGTGGGCATATTTTTATGTACTGTTATTCATTATAATAGATAATGATAATCGTTATCAATTAAAGGTGCTAATTATAGTAAAAATTACAATAGAAAGGGATTGTGATGTAAATATGTATACACAAACGATGCAACAAAAAACGCTTACGATGAAAGATTTAATAACAGTCGGTATTTTCTCAGCGCTTTTCTTTATATTTATGATGATTGGGTCAGCCTTTTTCGCACCCAACCCTGTATTGACTTTTTTAATGCCAGCGGGTGCAGCCCTATTAACGGGCCCTATTTATTTATTAATGCTAGCGAAAGTACCGAAATTTGGCCCAATACTAATTTTGGGGATATTGATAGCGATTATTACGTTCGTAACAGGAATGTACTGGTTATGGTCATTAGCATGTATAGTACTAGCTTTGCTAGGCGAATTCATTGCATCAATCGGCAAGTATAAAAATAATACGATTAATATGATGAGTTATATTGTTTTTTCACTTCATCCTATGGGGTCTTACATAATGCTATGGTTCAATCAACAAGCATATAAGGAGTATTTAGTAGGTCAAGGAACAGAACAAGCTTATATGGATACGATGCTAACAACGGCCCAAAACTGGATGCTACCAGCAATGATTATTGGTACAATGCTCTGCGCACTCATTAGTGGTTTTTTAGGGAAAAAATTATTGAAAAAACAGTTTGAGAAATCTGGGGTACTGGCATAGCTAGAGTGGTGAAACTTTAAGATTAAGGGAGAAGATTTATATGTATGAGCAGAGCAATGTGCATATGCAAGTTTCCACCGTCAAGCTTGATCCAAGAACAAAAATATACCTGCTACTGTTAGTGAATGTTGCGGTGTTTTTGTCACCTTCTTTTCAATACGAACTGCTATTAATGGTCATCATATTTAGTCTTTGTCTATTGATGGGTATGTTGTCATTTTCAATAAAAATGATGCTAGGATATGGATTTATTCTAGGTATTCACTTTATAAGTGAAAGATTTTTATCTGGTACATGGGAGCTAATGTTTGTCTCGTTTGCTATGTTTATTAGAAAAATTTTTCCATGTGTTGTCATGGGAGGGTTACTAGTTGGGACTACCAAAATCAATGAATTTATGACGGCCTTAGGAAAACTACGACTTTCAAAAAAAGTAATTATTCCATTAGCCGTCATGTTACGCTATTTTCCTATGATTGGGGAAGATTGGCGCTATATAAAGGATGCGATGAAATTAAGGGGCATTTCTCCCTCCATCATAGGCTTTCTAACAAAACCTATGCAAACGGTTGAATGCATATATGTTCCTTTAATGATGGCAGCATCCAAAATTGCTGATGAATTATCTGCTGCAAGTATAGCGAGGGGAATTGAAAACCCGAAAGAGCGCTCTTGCTTTCAACATGTACATTTTCAACTAAGCGATAGTATTGTCGTTTTTGTATTGACGTTTTTTGTATTTGGAGGGCTGTTCATATGTTGAAAATCGAGCAATATTCATTCCATTATACAGATGAGAAAAGTGAAGGTATCGAAAATATAAATTTTCACGTGAAAAGAGGACAGTGCATTTTATTATGTGGTAAAAGTGGCTGTGGGAAAACAACGATTATCAGAGCAATTAACGGTTTAATTCCTTATTTTTATTTCGGCCAACTTAAAGGGCAAGTGATGTTAAATAATCTACCTGTAGAAAATAGAAAGATGTATGAATTAAGTGAACAGGTAGGGACAGTTTTTCAAAATCCACGATCACAGTTTTTTAACGTTGATACAGATAGTGAGATTGTATTTGGAATGGAAAACATGGCATATCCAAAAGAAATGATGGAAGAAAGAATGCAAGAGATTACATTGGAACTTCGTTTAGAAAAGCTTCGTCGTCGTAATATTTTTCATTTATCAGGTGGTGAGAAGCAGAAGATTGCCTTTGCGAGTGTCTATGCTGTTGCACCAGATATTTTTGTGCTAGATGAGCCTTCGTCTAATTTAGATGCGGCTGCTATTGAAGAATTAAAGGAGATGATTGCCTTACTAAAAAGGCAAGGTAAGACGATTATTATATCTGAACATCGACTTTATTATTTAAGAGATTTAATTGATACTGCCATTGTGTTAAATAAGGGACAAATTGTATCAACTTATACACAAAAGGAATTTTTACAGCTTTCGAATCAACAGCTGGAACAATTGGGGCTACGCACGCTTTATTTAAGCAATGTACAGTTTCAACATCGACAGCAGCCTGCTAAACATAAAGTCCATGAACTTGTTGTGAAGGATGTTACGATTTCACATAAAAAGAGAAATATACTGGAAAATATACACTTTGCAGCCAAAAGCGGCGAAATTATTGCCATCACAGGACATAATGGGGCAGGGAAAACGACCTTTGCTAGATCGCTATGTGGTCTACATAAAATAACATCTGGAAATATTTATTTTAATAAACAAAAACTAACTTCGAAAAAACAAGCACAACTCTCCTATCTGGTGATGCAAGATGTTAATTATCAGTTATTTGCTGAAACAGTCGAAAAGGAATGTGTCTTTGGGGTGAAAAATCCTGATTCAAATTTAGTACAACAGGTATTGGAGGAGATGGATTTATTAGAGTTGACAGAACGACACCCTAATACATTATCAGGTGGACAAAAACAAAGGCTTGCAGTAGCGGCTAGTTTAATAAGTGAAAAGGAAATTTTAGTATTTGATGAACCGACAAGTGGACTAGATTATGACAGTATGCAAAAGGTGGCAAGTATTTTAAAAAGTTTAGCGGAGGCTAATAAAATTGTTTTTGTTATAACACATGACCTGGAATTTATAGCGACCTGCTGTCATCGTATTCTTCGTTTTGAAGATGGAAAGAAGCAAGACGATTATATACTGAATAAAGAAAATCAGCAGTATACAATTGATGCTTTCACTCTACAGCAAGGTTAGCGGCTGCTGAGTAAAGTACAATGTGAAATTACACAGATGATTGTGTAGGGAGGGGCTGAATAACAATGGAAAAAGCACTACAAAATAAAAATCCGATCTTCATGCTTCTTTCTTGGGCAGGAAAAGATAAAAAATATTTATATTTATCGGTTTTATGTTCTTTAATTAGTGGTCTTTCTACAATTGTACCTTATTTCGTTATTTATCAAATTATTGAGCAAGTCTATCACAATACCTTAACGGAAGCCTTATTAATTCAAAATTTATTACTTTTGATTACATCGATTATTGTTCGATTTGGGCTCTTTGCTATTTCTGGTACTCTTTCGCATAAAGGAGCCTATCGAACGTTATTTAAAGTGCGTTGTCAAGTAACAGAGCATATGGCACAAGTACCATTAGGCTCTTTAAATGAACGAAATACAGGGGAAATTAAAACATTATTAAATGAAGAAATCGAAAAATTAGAATTATTTTTAGCCCATCATTTACCAGAGCTCGTCTTTTATATGAGTGGTCCAATAGCTGTCTTTATCTATTTATGTACGGTAAATGTACCGTTAGCGCTTATTTCGTTTATTCCATTAATCATTGCAGTAGCAGTTATGGCCATCATGTTTCGTGGTACGAATCAAATGATGGATCGTGCAGCACGTTCTATAGCTAATTTAAATGCAATCATTATCGAATATATTCAAGGCATGCGTTTAATTAAGGCATTTAACATGAGCAGTTCATCTTTTCAAAAGTTTGCTAAAGCTGTAGATGATGAATTTAAGACATGGAAAGAAATATCTTTGAAAATGGGCCCACCATATGCGAGCTATATCATTATTATAGAGTGCGGTTTATTGCTAATGGTGCCCATAGGTGGCATGTGGTTCTTAAATGGTAGCTTAACAGGAAGTGTCTTTATTCTTTTTGCATTTGTAGGTTCATTGTATTTAACAGAACTACGCCCTCTACAAGAATTAGGCATGAACTTTGCACAAGTATTAAATGCTGTAAAGAAATGTGTAACTTTTTTAGAAACACCTGTTTTTGAACAAGGGCAAGCATTTCCAAAGAATTATACTATTGAATTGAAAAATGTTAACTACTCTTATGATGGGCAGAAAGAACATTTAAAAAATGTGAATCTAACGATTGCTGAAAATGAAAAAATAGCTATTGTCGGTGCTTCAGGTTCAGGGAAAAGTACAATTGTCCAGTTGATTTCACGCTTTAATGACGTTCAACAAGGGGAAGTGTTAATCGGTCATCAAAACGTGAAGGCTATTGAGTATGAGGAATTATTAAAAAATATAACGATAGTATTCCAAAAGACATTTTTAACGAGTGGGACCGTTTTCGAAAATATTGTTATGGGCTCTAGCGCCACACTTGATGAAGTAAGAGAAGCAGCAAAAAAGGCCCAAATTGATGATTTTATCATTTCATTACCAGATGGTTATGATACGAAGGTAGGGAGCTTTGGCATTAGATTTTCTGGTGGTGAAAAGCAGCGTATTGCGATTGCACGTGCCATTTTAAAAAATGCGCCTATACTAATATTGGATGAAGCCACATCCGCAGCCGACCCAGAAAATCAAGCCGAAATTGATCAGGCCATTGCTGAGCTTTGTATAGGTAAAACGGTTATTATCATTGCCCATCGTCTTGGAATGATTAAGCATTGTGATCGAGTGGCCATTGTCGAAAATGAAACAATTCAAGCGTGTGGAACACATCAAGATATGCTAGAAGAATGCCCTTCATATAAAAAAGTTTGGCAGGATTATAGCAAAGCTAGAGAAATTACGTATGAATTGTAAGATATTTATCTTGGTTCAGCAGATATCACATATTTGGAAGAAAATTACCTACGTGGCGACGGGTACAATTACGCCAAGGCGTAATTAATGGATGAAGGAGAATTTAGTATGGACAAAAAACATGCATTTAGAAAAAATATTTCTTTTTATCTTTCTGTTGTTTTCAATGTCATCGAAGGGATGCTAGCTGGTTTTAATTTTATCGTTTTATACTACACGATCAAAGCCTTAATTACAGAGCAATTAACGATGAGCATGTTAACTCAAACTATATTATTATTAGGTGCTGTTTTTGTTATTCGCTTAATTGTCTATGCATTTGGTTATACGAGAGGGCAAATTGGTGGTGCGCAAGTGAGTAGAATTCTTCGCTTGTCGCTGGGCGATAAAATGAAAAAAATACCACTTTCCTCCTTTACGAAGGCACAAATTGGCGAGTACATTAATGCAACGACAACAAGTGTTAATAATTATGAAAGTATTTTGACTCATAAAATTGGTGATATTATAAAAAATACTTCGTTTAGCTTACTGTTAATTGGCTTCGTTGCAACGCATTCGATATCTGCTGGAATAGTTCTTTTATGTTCAGGCTTATTATTATTACCATCACTTTACTTGTCCTTTTTAATGGTAAAAAAATACGGGAACGAGAAGAAAAATATTATGACAAAAAATACAAGTGATGTAGTGGAGTATATTAATGGTATTCAAACGCTACGATCATTTGGTTTAGGTGGTGTTAAAAATAAAGCAACAACTGATTCTATGAAAGCCTATAGTGATATTAGTTATGTATATGAGATCAAAGTAATTCCAATTGGTACGATATTTAGTATTCTCTGTTGGTTCAGTTTACCGATTGTTCTTTATTTAGCAGGTCATCAATGGTTGGCAGGAAATCTAGAGGCTTCTTCCTTCTTTCTAATTAGCATCAGCCCTTTATTTACATGTAAATTGTTTGGCACACTTTTTATTGACCTTACCTCTTATAAAAATTTTATGATTGCCAAACGTCAAATTGAAGCTGTATTAGATGCAGAGGAAGAGCCATCAAGTGATGCCTTTTTTGAACCTGAACAATATAGTATAGCTTTTCACAATGTGAATTTCGCCTATAGCCAAGAAGAACCTATATTGCGTGATATTAATTTTGAAATTGGGTCTTCCCAGTTTGTAGCAATTGTCGGGCCATCGGGTTCGGGAAAATCAACTATTTTAAATTTAATCACAAAATATTATGAGCCTAATCGTGGTGATATTTTAATTGGTCAGCAAACGATTCAATCGATCGCTACTGAAAAAGTAATGCAAAAAATTTCAATGGTTGATCAAGATACTTTTTTGTTTAATGACACGATATTAAATAATATTCGCTATACAAAGCCAGAAGCAACAAAACAAGAAATTATTAATGCTGCAAAAGAGGCCAACTGCCATGATTTTATTGAGAAGTTGGAGTATGGCTATGACACAATCATTGGGGAAAATGGTAATAAGTTATCTGGTGGTGAAAGGCAGCGTATATCCATTGCACGTGCCATTTTAAAGGACAGTCCTATACTTTTATTAGATGAAGCGACCGCTTCGTTAGATATCGAAAATGAGTTAGCTGTAAAAGAAGCGATTAAAAATCTTTTGAAAAAGAAAAAAACAGTTGTGATGATTGCCCATACACTTTCCATTATTAAAAATGCAGACAATATATTAGTTGTGGATGGGGGACAAATCGTTGAAGAAGGGTCACATCAAAGTCTTATCGCTAAGGAGGGCAAATATGCAGCTATGTGGAAAAAAGAACATCAATTAAGTATCGTCTAACAAATAGATGTTAACAGAGAGAATGGAGGCGAAAAGGATGTCTCAGCAAATGGATTGGTATTTACAAGAAGTAGAACGATATGAAGAATTGGGCTTTTTAAGAAAGAAAACATTAATGGAAGAGCTTGACATCATTGCTCAACGATTTCCGCATCATCTGGCAGTAGTGGAAGGGAATCGACGCTTAACTTATGAAGAGCTGCTTCAAGAAATTGAGCAATTATCGACAGGCTTTTTATCTTTAGGTTGGCAGCAGGGTGATCGGGTTTTAATGCAGCTACCAAATACAATTGAATTTATTACTGTTTTATTTAGTCTGTTAAAAATAGGTGTGCAGCCTGTTTTGATGTTGCCATCCCATAGAGAAGTAGAAATCGATACAGTTGCCAAAATGGTTCAGCCAATAGCTTATATATGTTGCAGTAGTTATCTAGGTTTCCAGTATGAATGTATGGCCGCACAGGTAATTCCTCAGCATAAAAGTATTCGATATATTGTGACGGTTGGGGAATCCACCATACAGTGGCCAGCATCCTATACACATGTAACAGTAGATCAGCTGAAAGAAAGGAACTATTCATTAGCAATTAGCGCTTCACCTCACTATAGAGATACTGCATTATACTTATTGTCTGGTGGCACAACAGGCATTCCCAAAATAATTCCGAAAATACATGAAGCTTATGCCTATAATGCATTCGCCTCTGCTGAAAAATGTGGAATGACTCCTGAAACGGCATACATGGCTGTACTATCGATTTCACATGATTATCCGTTATGCTCACCAGGTATATTAGGTACTCTTTTTACAGGTGGAAAAGTGGTATTATGTCAAACCTCTAGCTTTGATGAAGCATTTCATGAAATCGAAAAAGAACAGGTGACACATACCGCCATTGTACCAACAATTGCTAGCCTTTGGTTAGAAGCATTTGAATGGTATGAAGATTTGAATATGTCGAGCTTAGAGGTGGTCTTAATTGGCGCTGCTCACATAGAGCAGGAAATGGCTGTTCAATTTATGAATACATTTCACTGTAAAATACAACAAGGATACGGACTCGGCGAAGGGATTACTTGTTTCACAGCATTAAATGATCCTGTGGAAATTGTTACAAGCTGTCAAGGGCAGGCAATTTCGATAGGTGATGAAATAAAGATTATAGATGAGCTAGGAAGAGAAGTTCCTCAGGGTCAGCTTGGAGAATTGGTGGCAAAAGGTCCGTATACATTTGGCGGATACTATCAAGCATCTGCTTTAAATGCGGAAATTTTTACTAAGGATTACTTTTTACGTACTGGTGATAAGGCTCGTATTACATCAGATGGAAATATACAAATTGTCGGTCGAGTAAGGGAGCAAATTAATCGTGCAGGTGAAAATGTTATACCATCTGAAATTGAAAGTTTTTTACGTACACAGCCAATGATAAAAGATGCTGCTGTTGTTGGTTTACCAGATAAGGATCTAGGAGAAAGCATTTGTGCATTTATAGTGACCGATGGACAAAGAATGGAACGAGATGAGATATGTAGTTATTTATTTCATATAGGTGTTGCTCCATATAAACTTCCAGATCGAATCATATATGTTGAGCGATTACCATTTATAAATGTAGGGAAAGTGGATAAAAAAAAATTAAAACAGATGGCTATGGAAAGTGAGGCGTCTATGCATTGAAATTAGAAAGTGATTTAGACATCATCCGAAATCTAGCATTAGAAGTCAATCAACTCCTCGGTATAAAGAAAGAAATACGCGCGGATCAAAATTTATTGGAGTTAGGCTTAAACTCCTTACAAGTCATGAAATTAGTCAGCAAACTAAAAAAAGCTGGCATTACCATTACTTTCAAAGAATTAATATCGGAACCTTATTTGAGCGCTTGGTACGAATTATTAAATAGAGAGGCTGTCCATTCAATAAATAGTGATAACTCCATATTAGAAAATCAAGATAAAACAATACCTAATATGTATGAGCCATTTCCATTAACAGATGTACAGTATGCCTATTGGGTTGGGCGACAAAGCGGTCAATATTTAGGCGGAAATGGCTGTCATGGTTATATGGAAATTAACGGTCAACATATTGATATAGAGCGGCTTGAATCGGCATGGGCCATCATTGTCCAGCATCATCCTATGCTCCGTGTTAAGTATACGGAGGATGGCCAACAGCAAGTTTTAACAGCATCCCCTTTTACAGCTATTGCTGTTCACGATTTAACAACATGTTCACAAGACGAGGTTAATCAACAATTAGAAGCTATTCGTGCGAATACTTCACATCGGCTATTGGCAATTGATCAAGGGGAAGTAGCTCGATTACAGCTATCTCTATTGCCTGATGGTAAAACGCGACTTCATTTCGATATCGACTTACTTGTAGCTGATGTGCAAAGTTTCCAAATCATTTTACATGATTTAGCGGCCGCTTATACTAGACAACAAAAACCAAAAGCACCTGAAAATTGGAACTTTGCGAAATATCTTTATGATAAAAAATTAGCAAATGCTGATGAAGAACGTTATGCCGAAGCCTATTGGAAAAACAGGTTAGCCACTTTACCATTAGGTCCTAAACTACCGTTGTCAAACAATGCTGCGTTGATACAACACGAACCTAAATTTACAAGAAGAGAGTACTTTTTAGAAGATACTGCTTGGAGCAAGCTGCAATTGATTGCCTCTCGTTATAACGTTACTTCTGCGATGGTATTGTTAGCAGCTTATGCTTACACATTAAATAAGTGGAGCAGTGAATCCCGTTTTCTTATGAATATACCATTGTTCAATCGAGATACTTTGTCTGAAGAGCTAGAGCATGTTGTAGCTGATTTTACTACCTTGTTATTATTGGAGGTTGATAGTGAAACACAACAGTCTTTTTTAGCCTTTACAAAAAGTTTACAACAGCAATTTCATCAAGATATGAACTATACGGCTTATTCAGGGGTCAAAATTCAACGAGATTTAGCTAAGTATCACCCAGATGAAAAAGTCTTTGCTCCAATCGTTTTTTCATGTAATTTAGGTGTACCACTTATTAATGAAGAATTTAAAGATGCATTTGGCAAGATTCATTACATGATTTCTCAAACACCTCAAGTTTGGTTAGACTTTCAAATGTTTGATATGGATGGTGGTTTATTATGTATTTGGGATGGTTTAGATGACATATTTCCATCAGGTTTATTGGATGACATGTTTGATCTGTTTATCAAAACCATTCATTGGTTAATTGAAGACGAACAGCATTGGCTCCAACATCCAGCTATCGAAACGAAAGCACAAATAGCAAGACGTCAAGTAATAGAAGATTCCATAGTAACAGATTCTGCACAGTGCTTGCATACGTCTTTCTTTGAAATAGCAAAGCAACAACCATATGCTATAGCGCTAATAGATGGGATAGACCATCATGAAATAACTTATAAACAACTGTCCTTACAGGCGGAACAGGTGGCTGCCACATTGTTACATAACGGCTTTAAAAAAGGTGATCGAGTAGCGATTTCATTGCCGAGAGGATTAGAGCAAATTCAAGCAATTTTAGGGGTTTTGGCTATTGGGGGATGCTTTGTTCCAGTACATGTGACACAGCCAAGTGAACGCTATAAAAAAATTATGGAAAAGGCTAATGTAAGCTTTATCTTAACAGCTGCTCCCTATGAGGCAAAATATAAAAATATTGATCAAGTACAAGTTATTAAAATAGAACAAACACAACAATTTGGTCATGTGACATTGCCTAAAGTGGATGTAAACAGCTCAGCTTATATTATTTTTACATCAGGCTCAACGGGAGAACCAAAAGGTGTGGAAATTAGTCATAAAGCAGCTTGGAATACAATTGCAGATATCAATCAAAAATATAACATAAGCATGGAAGATCGTATTTTAGCAGTATCCTCATTAGATTTTGATTTGTCTATATACGATATATTTGGTCTTTTGAGTGTTGGTGGCAGCATTGTTCTTCTTTCAGACGATACGGCTCGAAACGCTGATATTTGGTTAAAGTTGGTTCGTCATTATCATGTTACACTATGGAATTCTGTACCCGCTTTATTGAAAATGTTTTTAATAGAGGCAGAAAGTGCAAAATTAATTTGTTTAGATTTACGTATCGTCATGCTGTCAGGTGATTGGATTAACTTAGATATTCCTGACCGATTGTTAAAAGTAGCACCGAGAGGTTTATTAGTAGCGATGGGTGGTGCGACAGAAGCGGCAATCTGGTCCAATTACTATAATGTTGATCACCCGTTACCAGCAAGTTGGCGATCTATCCCTTATGGAAGACCATTGAGAAATCAGTTTTATAGAGTGATTGATGTAAATGGAGAAGATTGTCCGAATTGGAAAGCAGGAGAATTGTGGATAGGCGGCGCTGGTATAGCCAAAGGGTATGTAGGAGAACCACAATTAACTGCTGAGCGTTTTATAGAAGAAAAAGGTATTCGCTGGTATAAGACAGGGGATAATGGGCGATTTTGGCATAATGGGCTTATTGAATTTTTAGGAAGAAATGATTCCCAGGTAAAGGTACGGGGTCATCGTATTGAATTAGGTGAAATCGAAAGTGTTATGCGAAGCTATGAGAAAGTGGAGGATGCCGTTGTCACTGTCAGAGGAGAGGAAAGCCAATATTTAGCTGCTTATATTGTAAGTTGTTCAGAAAAAGAGCAGGTACAATCTATAAAGAACAATAAACCCATGATTGATTGGTCTAACATAGATCAATTAAAAGCGTCAGGGTATTTTTTAAAAAATGTAAATGAGAATGAATATCGTTATCGATTATTTAAAAATTATTGTACCCACCTCACTACGGAAACGATTTGTAAAATACTTGTCAGATGTGGTTTTCCAATAGAAAAAGATGCAAGCTACAATAGGATAACGATCATAGAGCGAGAAAAGATCAACAGTCGATATCAAAGCTTAATCGATCAATGGTTTAGATTTTTAGAAAAAAACAATATCGTTTCATGTGATGGGCCGATTATTCATAATAAACAATGCTTAATCGTCCAAAATGAAGAATCGTTTCATCGTTTAAATAAAAAACAAACAACATATATAAATGAATTTATTTCTACCTTTTTTGAAAAAAGCTATGCACTTTTAACTGGTGAAATAGAGCCTTTAGAATTATTGCTTCCTCATAATGTACACACTTTAGAGCAATTGACAGATAACCTATCTGATGGAAACAAACAGCAAGAAGTATTCATAAACTTGATTCAAACGGTATTAAATCATCGAATAGAACGTCAAGCACCACTCAAAATATTAGAGATTGGGACGCGTCATATCAACACACTTCAAATAGTAATGGAAGCATTTTCGACAGATGAGCTACATTATACGGCTACAGATGAATCCAACTATTTTTTAAATCGTGCTCAACAAATTGTAGGGTCACAGCCGAATATCCATTACAAAATGCTTGATATAAATAAGTGCCCGATTTCTCAAGGCTTTGTAGATGGTGACTATGATGTGATTGTGGCTTCTCATTCTTTACATAGAGCAGCCCATATTAGAAATTCACTTAAACATTTAAAAAAGCTATTAAAGCATGGCGGTTTATTCATTCAATTAGAAATGACGGAAAATAATCCTCTGCAATTAGTCAGTACAGCATTTTTAGAGGATGGCTTTATACATTATGAGGATGAAAGGGCAAAGACATGCCTTCCCTTATTATCAGAAAATGATTGGCTTTCAGTATTGACAGACGAGGGCTTCACCAATATGACGACGCAGTCTATTGATACCGCGTTTACACAGTATTTATTTGTAGCGCAAGTTGAACGACAATCAACATTAGATTTCCAATTAGAACCACTTCACCGTTACTTAGAACAACGATTACCAAACTATATGATTCCACAAGTCATTATTCAATTAGAGCAGTTGCCTATTACTGCTAATGGAAAAGTAGATCGAGCAGCATTACCAATCCCTCAACAAGAGCAAGCTGATCTAGCTAAAAAGGATTTTATTGCACCAACAACCTCAATCGAATTGAGATTAGCACAAATATGGAAAGAAGTATTAGGGCAAGAAGCCATTAGCATAGACGATCATTATTTTGAGCTTGGTGGAGATTCATTATTAGCTACTCAGCTTAGTGCAAAAATAAAAGAGCAATTTGCTGTCAAAATGAGTTTAGAAGCCATCTTTAATCAACCAGTGTTTCAACAAATGGCCTTGTTATTAGAGGAACTAGTGCACCAAAAGTCAAATGAGGACTCGGAGAAAAAGTTACCAAGTATAGAGCCTAATGAGCAGGATCGTTTTAAGCCGTTCCCATTAACAGACGTTCAGCAAGCCTATTGGTTAGGCCGTAGCGGCATTTATGCGTACGGGGATGTATCTACTCATTGCTATTTTGAAATGGATTGTTCTTCCCTCGATCATGCAAGAGTGGAGCAAACATGGAATCGTCTTATCCAACATCATGATATGATGAGAGCCATTATTTTAAATGATGGACAACAGCAACAAGTCCAAGAATTTGTAGCGTATTATTCCATTGCTTCCTATAATCTTACGAATCTTTCAGCAGAACAACGTAAAGAACAGCTCACGTTAGTGCGCAGTGAGATGGAACATCAAACTTTTATTCCGAGTGAGTGGCCATTATTTGATATTCGTATGTCGGCCATTAATGAACAAAAAACAAGAATCCATATTAGTTTTGACAATATCATTTTTGATGGCTTTAGTATGTTCTATTTATTTAAAGAGTGGAAGCGGCTATATGATGATTCTTCAGCAAAACTACAAACACTTCAAACGACATTTAGAGATTATATACTGGCTTATCAAAAAATTCGAGAGACCGAAATGTATAAGCGGGATATTCAATATTGGCATCAGCGAATTGACAATATGTATCCAGCACCTGATTTACCACTGCTTGATTATAAAGAAGATTTATCTAACTGTAAATTTACAAGATACGAGGAAAAGCTATCGACAGAAGAATGGCTAGTATTAAAGCAATTGGCTGCCAAAATGAACTTGTCACCAGCCTCGTTGTTAATAGCTGCTTATGCTGAAACGTTAGCGAGATGGAGTAGCCAACCGAAATTTACGATTAATCTTACTCGTTTCCATCGTGTGTTGTTCGAACCAGATGTTGACCAGCTCATAGGTGATTTTACATCTCTTAATCTGTTATCTATTGATATGTCAAAAGGAGAATCTTTTTTAGAGCGTGCAAGAACTGTTCAAAAGCAATTATTGCAGGATTTAGAACATCCTTATGTAAGTGGTGTTTATGTCGAACGAGCACTAGCAAAAAAATGGAATCGACAAATGGGGATTATGATGCCCTTTGTCTTCACGAGTGGCTTAGGGCTTGAAAAAAATAATGGATCTACAACAAAAACTAGCTATTTAGGGGATATTGTATATGGATTATCTCAGACACCTCAAGTTTGGCTAGATCATCAAGTTTCAGAGCAAAAGGGTGAATTATGGTTAAGCTGGGATGCCATAGAGGAGCTTTTCCCGCAGTATCTAATTCGCGACATGTTTGAAGCATACACCCGTATTTTAAAGGAGCTTGCTAGGAAAGAAGACTTATGGCAACAGCCAATTAGGAGTCTTGTATGTTTCCCATGTCAAGAGCAAGAAGGGAAATTGAAAGGACCAGACACAGCTATCTCCGACGAGACATTAATCAGTCTTGTTGAAAAACAAATAGCAGCAAATCCTACTAATCTGGCAGTGATTTCGGAAGAAAAAAATATGACGTACGAACAGCTAAGTCATTTAACGAACCATACTGCGCAAGCAATACTCGCAATGGATCGTACTAAAGGAAGATTAGTTGCTGTTGTTATGGAAAAAGGATGGGAACAGATAGTTGCTGTTTTAGGCATTATGAAGGCAGGGAAGGCATATTTGCCGATAGATTGTACAACACCGATTGAACGGATGAAATTTCTTTTACAGGAAGGAGAAGTTCAATCCATTGTGACGCAAGCACATGTACTTAAACAGCTACCTTTTTTAAATGATTATCATGTGACAGTCATTGATCCTGAATGGGCACATCAAGAATGTTTTATTACTAGTCTTGAATTATTGTCTTCTGATTTAGCGTATGTCATTTATACTTCTGGTTCTACTGGAAAGCCGAAGGGGGTCATGATTGATCATCGAGGTGCAGTGAATACGATAGTAGATATTAATGATCGACTTGGCGTTTGTGCAGAGGATCGCATTCTTGCGTTATCTAACTTGACGTTTGATTTATCGGTCTATGATATTTTCGGTTTACTTGCTGTTGGAGGAGCCATAGTAGTACCACGAGCTGAGCGCATAAAAGATCCCGTTCATTGGAATGAATTATTGCAAACGCAGCACATTTCCATTTGGAATACAGTACCTGCCTTTATGCAAATGCTGGCACAATATACTAAAAATATAGAGTTTTTCACATATCCAACATTAAGAGCGGTACTACTGAGTGGAGACTGGATTCCAATAAGCTTGCCAAGTGAAATTTGGGAAATTGCTCCAAAGACACAAATTTTAGGATTAGGTGGTGCAACAGAGGCGTCTATATGGTCGAATATTTTCGATATACAAACAGTAGATGGAAATTGGAAGAGTATTCCATATGGGAAACCTTTAGCCAACCAATATTATTATATTTTAAATGACCAAATGGCGGCCTGCCCTGTGAATGTACCAGGAAATTTATATATCGGAGGAGTAGGGCTTGCAAAAGGCTATTGGAAAAATGAAGAGCGTACAAATGAGCAATTTTTAATTCATCCAATGACAAAAGAGCGTCTATATGCTACAGGCGACTTAGGGCGATATTTGCCTGATGGCAATATTGAATTTTTAGGAAGAGCAGATGCACAAATCAAATTAAATGGCTATCGGGTTGAAATAGGCGAAATAGATTATCACTTAGCTAAATTGCCTTGTGTGAAGGAAGCAGCAACCATTGTTCATGAACGTAATGGAACATCAATACTAGTGGCATATGTAGTATTAGAAGATGAACAAGATGGACTAAATAATGAACAATTTAAACAATTACTTGCTCAAAAATTGCCTCATTATATGTTGCCTACAATCTATAAATCTATTGATAAAATGCCTCTATCAGAAAATGGGAAAGTAAACCGTAAGTTTTTACAACAGTTACCATTGAATGAGCAAGAGCTGTCAAAGAAGTATAGAGCACCTTATACAGAGATGCAAAAAGACGTAGCAGCAATATGGGAAGAAATATTATCCTACGAACAGCCTGGACTTGATGATGACTTTTTCACATGTGGAGGTAATTCTTTAATGGCCATTCAAATGATCGGAAAAATAAAAGAGCAATTCACTATAGAGCTTTCTATTCAAACACTATTCACGCATACACGCCTTGAACAACTAGCAGCATATGTTGAAGAGCAAAGTGTCACTATGGAGGAAGGAGCTCTATGAGACAGCATCTCCTTGCCCGAATATGATTATCATGATGGCTTGCATAAGTGGCTGTAGTGAAGAAACAAAAATAGCTAAGCATTCTTCATTAAAAATAGGTGTGTTACGAATCGATGATAGTCTGCCTTTATATGTAGCTGAGAAGGATCAACTTTTTCAAAAATATGGTGTCGATGTTGAGCTTATAGAGTTTGGCAGTGCTTCTGACCAATCCAAGGCGATGGAGGCTGGTGAGCTCGACGGCATGATGACTGATATGATAGTCCAAAATTTAATAAAAAAAGGAGGCTTGGATGTTAAAACCATTGCATTAGCATTAGGTGCGACGGAGAAGGAGGGAAGATTTTTAGTCGTTTCTTCTCCGCAAAGCGCTATTGTTGAACCGAAACAGCTAGAAGGACAATCTGTAATGATCGCTGAAAATACAATGATAGATTATCTAATGGAGCAATATGAGCGCCATTTAAAACTAGAATCCTCCCAAATAACAAAAATTCATTTGCCGAATCTTTCATTACGTGTAGATGCCGTATTAGCTGGAAAAGAAGCGCAGGTAGCTATACTACCAGAGCCATTGGCAAGCTATGCAGTTGCCCAAGGTGCAAATATTGTCATTGATGATACAAAGCTTGGCGAGAACTTTTCCCAATCAGTCATCGTGATGACACAAAAAAATATAACAAAAAATAGAGCTGAGGTTAAAAAATTTCTGGAAGCCTACAATGAAGCCATTAAACAGGTAAATCGGCAGCCAGAAAAATACTTTGAGCTTGCCTTACAAGTGGCGAATGTACCAGAAATTTTAAAAGAACAATATACAGTTCCAGCCTTTACGCCTAATCGTGTACCAGCACAAGAAAATATTGAGCGTCTTTCGGATTGGTTAGTTTCTAAAGGATTATTAGAGCAAGCCTTTTCATATGAAGAGCTAGTAGAGACATCCTTAGAAGAACAGTAAAAGGAGGATAGGCCATGTATCAAATTCAGCATGTTGACTTAGCATACAAATCAGCCTCAGGTATGGTGAACGCTCTGCAAAATATTAGCCTTCATATATCTTTAGGTGAATGTGTAGCTATTGTTGGTGTCTCAGATAGCGGAAAATCCTCATTTTTAAATATTGTAGCTGGCTTGGAGAAACCGACTAAAGGAACCATTTATTTTGATGGTAAAGAACTGAAAGGACCACAGCAGGAGATAGCGATTATTTTTCAAAATTATGGCCTGTTTCCATGGAAAAGCGTGAAAGCTAACATAGCTCTCCCTTTAAAGCTTGCTAAACGCTCTAAGCAGGAAAGGGACAGGGACACACAATTAATTTTATCGCAATTGAATATTCACGATTTGCAGAACCGCTACCCTTTCCAACTATCTGGGGGGCAGCAGCAGCGGGTTGCCATCGGTAGGGCTTTAATTCAAAAACCAAAAGTCTTGTTAATGGACGAGCCGTTTTCTGCGTTAGATATTTTAACGAAGGAGCAATTCATGCAGACATTACAAACAATACGTCATGAAAGAAATTTAACCTTACTATTCGTGACACATAATATTGATGAAGCGCTGATGATGAGCGATCGAATTGTTGTATTTCACACGAATGGAAAAACAATTGCAGGAATTATTGAGAATGATTATCAAATAGAGGGGCGTCATCATCCTGCTTGCATGTATCGTCAGCAACAACGGATTAAACAATTATTAAAGGGAGAGCCCTGTGAAGAAGACATATAGTATAGTGATTGCTGCCATCATGATTATTTTATTATGGCATCTGTCTAGCATTGCATTAAATAAACCTTTTTTACCTTCTCCCTTTAAAGCAGGACTATCATTTTTAACAGTAGTAACAAACGGTGATTTAACACCACATTTTGTCATTAGTAGTTATCGAGTAGCTATTGGTATTGGCTGCGCTCTTTTATTAGCGATTCCTACAGGATTACTTATGGGATGGAATAACAAAATAGACCTCATATTAAGTCCTTTATTATATGTGCTCTACCCTATCCCGAAGGTTGTTTTTTTACCAATTATTCTTGTGTTATTTGGATTAGGCGATGCCCCAAAAATCATTTTAATTGCCTTTGTTCTTTATTTTCAATTAGTCGTAGTCATCCGTGATGCAGCGAAGGGAATTCCTTATGATCAGAAGCAAGTTATCCGGTCATTAAATGCTACAAAACTACAAACATTGTCTCATTTGACATTACCCTATTGCTTACCGAGTGTAATGACTTCTTTAAGGGCTTCATTAGGAACAGCATTAGCCATTCTATTTATAGCAGAAACTTTTGCATCTTTTAGCGGATTAGGATATTACATTTTAAATCGAATGGATAGTAGAGATTATCTAGCTATGTATGCAGGTGTGATAGGACTAGCTTTATTGGGTGGAGGGTTATATGCCCTTATTAATATTGCAGAAAACACTGCTTGTAAATGGTATAAATTGATGGCAGATAATAGCAGTAACCATTAAGGAGAAAAACTATGGATATACAAGGAAATATGATACGTTCAACGATTCAAGGCTTTTCTACATCTTATTTGCTCTATACAGCTTGTGAATTAGGAATATTTGATGCCTTATATCAAGAACGAAGACATGTATCGTTATTGGCAGAGGAATTAGCAATTGATGAAGACATACTCTTTCGTTTTATGAGACCATTAGTGGCTTTAAAGTATGTGAAAGAAGAAAAAAATTATTTTAATTTACTTCCTTTAGGGGAACGGTTGGCAGGACAAGCAAAGGATTCTTTAAAGGATTTTCTGCTATTTACAGGGAGACAAGCAATGCCTTATTGGTCAAAACTATGTGAGGCAATAAAAATGAACAAAATCCCATATCAATTAGTAGAGAAACAGCCTTATTTTCAAGCACAAATACAGCAAAACGAAAAATTTGAAGTGTTTCATAATATGATGAGTAAAACAAGTGAACAGCTTCAATTAGACACCTATTTCGCAGCAAAAAAGGATTGGCACTGTATCAAGACAATTATTGATATTGGTGGTGGATCTGGAGAGATAATTGTGAAATTTTTGGAATATTATCGCAATGCTCAAGGGGTTGTAATCGATTTACAACATGTTCAACAAAAGGCGGAGGAGAAGCTGGCACTTTACGGTTTCGATAGTCGATGTACGTTTCAGGCAGGAGATTTTTTTCGTGCAGTGCCACGGTCAGGTGATCTCTATATTCTATCGAGAATTCTCCATGATTGGGAGGATGAAGCAGCAATCACAATTTTACGTAATATTGCCGAAAGTATGAGTGAAAATTCTGCACTAACTATTATTGAAAAAATATTACCAGAGGTCATTGAAGGAAATGCCTCGCATTTATATATGACAGATTTAAATATTTGGACGATGTGCGGAGGCAAGGAAAGAACACAATCGCAGTTTGAAGCGTTATTCCATCAAAGCGGCTTAAAGATCAAAGCACTTTATCCATTAAAAGAAGATGACTATCTAATAGAAGTTGTCAAAAAGGACTTCGAATATCAGGAGGGCATATTATAATATGAAAAAATTAGTAGCAGAGTATCGCGAATTGGGCGTAAATCTTTGGGTAGAAGATGGGAAATTACATTTTAAGGCTCCAACTGGTGTACTTACACATGAACGGAAAGAGCGGTTACGACAGCATAAAGAGCAGCTTCTTGACTTTTTACAAAAAGAACACCAGCCAATCACCCATGACGCAGAAAGACGTTATGATTCCTTTCCACTTACAGATATTCAATCAGCCTATTTAGTAGGAAGAAGCGGCAATTATCATTACGGTGGAGTAGGCTGTAAAGTATATGCTGAACTAGTTGGTACTATTTTTGATCCTATACAGCTTGAAAAGGCATGGCATCATGTCATAAAGCGTCATGATATGCTTCGTGCGATAGTGCATCAGGAGGGCTATCAGCAAGTACTAGAAAATGTAGAGCTTCCAGCTTTACAGGTTATTGATTTAACAGAGGAAGCACCTGAAGCTGCGAATCAACGATTATTACAAGTAAGAAATGAGCTATCTGTTAAACAGTATGCTCCTGATAAGTGGCCATTGTACGACCTCGTCCTGACACAGCAAAAAAATCAAAGTACTGTTCATCTATCCATTGATATGTTAATTGCGGATTTTGTCAGTATCAATGTATTAATAGCTGAATTAGAACACTTTTATTATACAGAAAATACGCCATTACCAGCTTTAGACATTCAATTTAGAGATGTCATGACCCAACAATATGAACAAAAACATAATCGATCGGCAGCCTATGACATAGCTAAAAATTATTGGACTAGCCGTTTAGAGACTTTTCCAGAAGCGCCAGAGTTACCAGTTGTAAGTGACAAAATGGATAGTCATACCGTTCGTTTTGAACAATTTAATTTTTTATTACCGAAACACGAGTGGCAAAGTTTAAGTCAGAAGGCAAAAGAGCATCGACTAACACCATCTAGTATTATATTGACGGCTTTTGCTGAAATTATCGGTGTATGGTCAAAACAATCGCATTTTTGCTTGAATATTACGATGCTTAACCGTCCTACTATTCATGCTCAAATTCATGATATAGTTGGAGACTTTACAACGATTAATCTATTAGAAATATATGCAAAAAGAGATAGAGCTTTTTATGAGCATGCGGCTGAAATTCAACAGCAGCTCTGGACAGATTTAGAGTATCGGGATTTCTCAGGAATTGAGGTATTGCGTGAATTAAAGCGACAGCGCAATCGAGATGTTATTATTCCTGTTGTTTATACAAGCACATTAGGTGCTGAGGTAAATAGCCATATGTCTGATAATGAGCCTAAGTTGAAGTTAGCCTATAAAATTAGTCAGACCCCTCAAGTGTGGATTGATTGTCAAGTATCTGAACAACCAAATGGGGTATTGATAAATTGGGATGTACGAGAGGGCATTTTTCCAAATGGTTTAATGGATACTGCTTTTCAGTTTTTTGTGGATCACCTAACAAACCTGGCAAATAACAAGGGAGCGTGGACTGATAGCGATGTGATAGGCTTACCAGAAGCAATGCAAAAGGTTAGAAATGAAATAAAGAATACAACAGTTAATTTACCTAAAGGATTACTGTATGACAAAGTGCTAGATGCCATTACTCAATATCCTAAAAATAGGGCTGTTTATGCAGATGGCAAATATTTTACATATGAGGAGCTCGGTCGCTATGTATTTGCTATTCAACAGGCATTGCTGAAGGAAGGTGTACAGCAAGGGGATTTTGTAGCCATTGATTTACCGAAAGGGATTTGGCAAATTGCTGCTGTATTAGGAACATTAACAGCGGGTTGCGTGTATGTACCTTTAGAAAGAGAGCAACCGATTGCACGGAAGAAAGATATTATCAATGAATCGCAAATCACATTTATTTTAAGTCATAGTCATTCTAGTAAATTATACGAACAAGATGCTCTTTCTTTTATTAGTGTCGAGCAATTAAACGTTGTATCAGAAGCACAATTAGTTCCTGTACGTGTAGACGTTGAGCAGCCAGCTTACATTATTCATACATCAGGCAGTACAGGTAAAGCAAAAGGCGTTATTGTCAGTCATAAAGCGGCGCTAAATACAATAATGGATATAAATCAGCGTTTCCATGTAACAGAGCATGATCGAGTTTTAGCCATTGCTAATTTAGCATTTGATTTATCCGTATACGATATTTTTGGCTTATTAAGTGTTGGTGGTAGCATTATATTACCAGAGCATAAACGTCATAAAGATCCAAAACATTGGCTGGAACTTATAACATCTCAGCAGGTCACTATTTGGAATTCAGTACCAGCTCAAATGCAACTTCTTTCCGCTTATATGCAGGATACGACAACAACTCTTCATAACGTATTGCGTCTAGTATTTTTATCTGGTGATTGGATACCTGTTACATTACCTAAACAAATGGCACATTATTTTGAAGAAGCGCAATTTATCAGTCTTGGTGGAGCTACAGAAGCAGCCATCTGGTCTATTTATTATCCAATAGATATGAATACGGCTTATAAAAATAGCATTCCTTATGGTAAGCCATTGGCCAATCAAAATTTTTATGTGTTGAATAAGGAGCTAGAAGAATGCCCTGACTGGACAATTGGTGATTTATATATTGGAGGAGAGGGGCTTGCCACTGGCTATCTACACGATGAAAAAAATACTACAGCGAAATTTATAATCCATCCTTACACAGAAGAACGGTTATATGCCACTGGCGATTTAGGCAGATACCGACCAGATGGTGTGATTGAATTTTTGGGAAGAGAAGATACGCAAGTAAAAATTCATGGGCACCGCATTGAACTAAGCGAAGTTGAAAGCTCTCTACAACGGATGCAGCAGATAGAGCATGCTGCCGTAATTGCAAATAAGGATTCGGCAACAAAAGAATTTAGTATTTCAGCATTCGCGCAAGCAAGAAAAAATACAAATGAAGTCACAACCTTCGTTCCTTCAGACAAGTTAGCAGCTATAGTGAAGACTGCTGGAGATCGAGCAACTCATGCTGTAGATCGCGAGCTATTTGCACAATGGTCTACAATTTCCAATTGGACAGCCGTCCTAGATATTATGAAAACATTCCAGGACTTAGATATATTTATAGATGATCGAGAATTTTCTTTTAGTGAGATTCAGCAAATTGTGAAAGTTCATCCCTATTATCATCAGCTACTCAGACGATGGCTGAATGTGTTATGTAAAGAGAATCTTATTCAGCAAAATCCAGCTACGACAAACTATTATCTAATTCATACAGATTTACCGCACAATGCTTCAGCAATGTCTTGGCTACAATGGAGAGAAATTGAGGAAAAAATGCAATATGGTAAAAAGCTTGTGGATTACTTTGAGGATTCAAGTAAGCATCTTCTAGGTTTACTTCGGGGCGAAATAGATTCGTTAGATTTATTTTTCCCAAAAGGCAGCTTTGAGATTGCCTTAGCAGCATATAAAGACAATCTGATTAGTCGTTCATTAAATCAAGTGACGATTCAAGCTGTTCATACGATTATAGATGAATTTAGAGCGAGTTATCCAAATAAACCATTTCGAATTTTAGAAGTAGGAGCAGGCGTAGGTGGTGTAAGTTTAGAGTTAATACCGTCATTAGATCAAAAAAATGTAGAATATGTTTTTACAGATTTATCACAATTCTTTTTAAATGAAGCACGTAAATCATTTGAACCTTATAAGTGGGTTACATATGGTTTGTATGATATCAATCAATCCTACTGGTCTCAAGGAATTCAAGCATCTTCCTTTGACCTGATTTTATGTAATAATGTTTTACACAATGCTAAAAAAGCACCACAAGTGCTACAGGCTTTTAAGGAAATGACAGTGGAAGGTGGGGCATTGATCGTGGCGGATACAACAGGGGAAAACTATTCCCTCCTTACATCGATGGAATTTCATGCGGGTCTAAATGATTTTGAAGATTTTCGTAAAGACAATGATCAAGTATTTTTTAATCGTGAACAGTGGCATGAGTTATTTGCAGCAGCACAAATGGAGATAGCAGGTGTATATCCTACCCCAAATGATCCATTATCAGCAGCCAATCAGGCAGTATTTGTTGGTCAGTTTAGAGGTGAACGCAAGCGAATTTATGCGAGTGAGATTCAACAATATTTAGAAGAACAATTACCAGCATATATGCTCCCAGCGCATATTGAAGTACTCCGTGAATTACCGTTATCTGAAAATGGTAAAGTGGATCGTGGTGCGTTACAAAGTCGCTTAGAAGCATCTAATCCATTTATTGCACAATCTGGAGAATCCCCACAAAGCGATTTAGAGAAAAGAATTGCAGCTATCTGGGCAAAGGCATTAAATCGAGAAAGTATTTGGCGTAATGAAAACTTCTATCAAGCAGGTGGTGATTCATTACTAGTGGCACAAATTGTGGCCGCCATGAGAGATACACTACCAGAGGTGAAGCATTGGGAGTGGGATCAATTAATGGTAGAGATTTTACAAACACCAACCATTGCAGAGATTGCAGAAAAGATAAGTCACTCAGTGGAAAATCATCAAACAGTGCAGGATGAAACTACTTCAGATAAGAAACCGTCTTTCGTTATTTTAGCTGAAGGTGAAATGGGCGGTAACATGAAAGTTCTATTTCATGATGGAACAGGGACACTTACACCATACAATCAATTGCTCCCTTATTTAATAGAAGAATCTAATCGCAAAGATACGATAGCAGGGTTTATTTTTGGCGATGAAGCAGATTATTTAGCCTATCCATCTGAATCACTCATTCAAAGTTTAGGGCAAAAATATGCCAAACAATTGTTAGAGCTAAATGCTGCAAGCTATGAACTGATAGGATACTGCATGGGTGGACTTATCGCTATTGAAACAGCAAAGGTGTTACTTGCAGAGGGTGTTCAAGTTGAACCGGTCATAACTATAGATACTACGCCGTGTGATGCCAAGCTTCGAAATGATTTATTAATGGAAAGAACATTTGGTTTATTAATAGGTGCAGATCTTGAAAAAAGCGGTCATGCTGTTGACGATGAATTACTCAAAAAAGCATTACAAGATTTAATCAAAAAAGAAACGAACATGATTACGATTGAAGATTTATGTGAACTAACGGGAGAGTTCACACCAGTTGCACACTGTTATCAAAAGCTTGCTAGTAAGTCACCTGAACAAAGATTGGTAGATTTATATACGACTGTTCCAGCTTTGCAGGGTGATATTTCTGCCTATCAAAAACAGCGAATGGAAACGCTATATCAAATTTTCTGTCAAAGCTTTAAAGGTGTTGTATCGTATGGAACAGAGCCTTTCATGGGAGATGTAGCTGCATTTAGCTGTATCGATAAAACGTCATCCTTTTTACCAGTCATGGGTACAAGAAATGAAGAATTTTGGAAAGAGATTACATTTGGTCACTTGAATATTATACCTATAAATGGCAATCACATTACCTGTTTACAAGAGCCATATGTGAAAGAGACTGCTCATTTACTGCTTAAAGGAGTTAGTCATGAACCATCAATTTAAAATAGGAATTATTGGCTACAGTGGATCCGTTGGACAAGCAGCTGTACGATTTTTAAAGGATAAATATCCACTACGCTGTGGTAGTAGAAGTGGCAATAAAGAACATGCTCACTCACATGAATATATAGATTATAGGCAAGTAGATATATATGACCAAGAGGCGCTAGAGACATTTTGTACAGGATGTACAATTGTATTAAATTGTGCAGGCCCATCGTATAGCATTATTGATAGAGTAGCACAGGCTACAAAAAAAGTGGGAGCCCATTATGTTGATGCATTTGGTGCCGATTTGTTGGAAAAAAAATTTATGCAGCAGGAGCTAACGAATATCATGATTCTTTCAGCAGGAAGTTTTCCCGGTTTATCTGGGATTCTTCCTCGTTTATTAGCTCAAGAAGGGTTTGATCAAATAGAGAAAGTAATCGGCTATGCAGGTGGTGAAGAAACATATAGTAAAGGAGCAGCTGCTGATTTAATGCTTAGCTCCATTTATGGATTTGGCACAGCGAATGCCTTTTATAAGAATAAAGAAATAGTACGAGATACTGTACAGCCAGAAAAAATAAATGTCACCATTTATGGTGAGGAAAAAGAAATCTATACTCAAAGGTATATAACAAATGAAACAATCCGCCTCGCAAAAAAGCTACAGATAACTGAAGCACATTGGTATAATATGTATCCAAATAAAGCTGTTTTTTCATTATTACAACAAGCATGTATACGATTGGCGATGAAAAATACATCAGAACATTTACATCAAATTATAGATGAATTGATGGAAAGACTCACTGTATTCCCTGTGCGGCAAACATGGTACACCGTTATCATTGAAATGATTGGAAAGTATCAGCAACAGCCAATACGACGAAAAGCTCAATTACTTAGTCAAAATAGCTTTATGATTAGTGGCATTATTTGTGCATTATCTGTAGAAGCAATTATAGAAGGAATGGTGCACGAAAATGGTGTTTATTGGGCATATGACGTATTAAACCCTACTATTGTGATGCGAGAATTGCGTGTGCAGGGTGCGATAGAAGATTTTAGCATCACTTCACATTCAGAAAATCATGTAAGCTTGTTGGAAGAAGGGCTATTATGAGACCGTTAAGGGTAGTGGTTTGTGGTACGAAATTTGGAGCGTATTATGTGCAGGCAATTTTAAACTTACCATCTCATTATAGGCTTGTAGGTATTTTATCTAAAGGTAGTAAACAGTCGGAAGAGCTTGCTAATACATTTAATGTACCGCTTTACACCGATGTGGATGAAATAACAAATGAGCAGGTGGATGTTGCCTGTGTTGTTGTTAAATCGACTATCGTGGGTGGAGCAGGGACAAGCATTGCACAAGCGTTTTTAGAAAAAGGTATACATGTTATTCAGGAGCATCCAGTGCATGAAGATGATTATTTAAAGCTAATTAAAAGTGCGAAAGCTGGTAATTGTAAGTATCACTTGAATAGTTTTTACCCAAATGTTGATGCCGTATATGCCTTTTTACAAACAGCGCAAACATTAAGAGAAGCCAGCGACATTATTTATTTAGAGGCGGCGTGTAGTATCCAAGTATTATTTCCAATGCTTGATATTATCGGACAAGCACTTGGGGGCTTACAAACTTGTACACTTGAACCAATTAATAATCATACAGAGCATGAACCCTTTTATACGCTATCTGGACAAATCCGGGATATTCCAGTGACGTTACGCATTTTCAATCAAATGGATTTAGCTAATCCAGAAAGTAATATTTATTTGTTGCATAGAGTGATTTTAGGAACGAACAGAGGAACATTGTATCTACCAGACCCGCATGGATCAGTACACTGGATGCCATGTATGAGCTCATCATTAAACGAGTCAACTATATTTAATAAGAAAAGAGACAATAAATTCTTAAGCTATCCGGTTGAGGAGATTGTCTTTCCTGCACAAAATACGAGCTTTGAAGATTTATATATAAAGGTATGGCCAAAAAGTGTTGAACGCTCTCTTATAACATTTTCAGAAGAAATTTGGAGTCGTTCTTACTTCAATCAAACAACACAATATTATTTAACAGCTTGTAAATTATGGAATAATATTGGGAAGAAAATGGGGCCGTCCCAAAAAGTCTGTATACAGGAACGAGAGCCGTTAAGAATGAGGGATATTAAGGGAGAAAAAGAATGGATATGATGAATGTGAAAAAATGGTTTCCTTTTGTGAAAGCGTTAGATTATGGTCATCCTTGTAAGCTTTTTTGCTTTCATCATGCTGGTGGCAGTGCAGCCATTTTTAAAAATTGGAAAACATGGGAGAGGAACTTAGCTGTCTTTCCGATCGAGCTACCTGGAAAGTCAACAAGAATAAAAGAACAGTACATGACAAATTATCATGATGTCATACCACAAATTGCAGAGGCTATTCATCAAGTGACAAGCCAAACACGAATTTATTTTTATGGTCATAGCATGGGAGCTATTCTTGCATTTAAGACAGCCTGTTTGTTAGAAGAAAAATATAAGAAAAAGGTGAATTTATTAATAGTAGCTGGCCGCCATGCCCCACAGGATGATTTTCCTGATGACTATCAAACAACGATGGACGATAGTGAGCTCATTCAAGAGTTAAAAAGAGTAGGTGGTACACCGAATGAATTGTTAGAAAATGAAGAAGTGCTGCAATATATTTTACCTATTGTAAAAAATGATTATCGCTTGAATGAGTCGTTTGATTATCAAGATGAATTATTCCATGGTCCGATTCTTGCACATTGTGGAACGAATGATCCTGATGCACCAGCATGTAATGTGAAAAATTGGCAAGTTGTCACGACTAATACCTTTCATTTGAAAGAGTTTTCCGGAAGTCACTTTTTCCCATATGAAAATAAACAGGATTATTATAAGGAGTTAGAACAGAGTTGTCAGGAAAACACCTGTCATATGAGTTATTAGTTACGCAAAGAATATATAAAGGATACCTTAAAACGGAGGTATCCTTTTTGTGCTTTAAAAGATTAGTATAGATGAATCTTAATGTATGCATAAATATTCTATATGGCGAATTTTTGTCACATTTAAAGTCTCGTGCTTACTAATTGAAATAAATTATAAAAATTCAGTTGATTTTATATTTATGCATGATATACTAATTTCAACAGCAACGATGTAAGGAGCGAAGGCGATGAAATTACTCGAAGAAGTACAGTTGAAGTTAGTATCTAGTTTAAAAGGAAAAGATCTTCTAACATTGCTAGACTATACAAGTCAAGAGGTTCAAGAACTGATTGAACTAGCAACACAGCTAAAAATGATTACAAAAGAGGGAAAATGTCCAAGATTATTAGAAGGTAAAACACTTGGCATGATTTTTGAAAAACATTCAACTCGTACACGTATTTCATTTGAAGTTGGCATGAATCAATTAGGTGGGAAAAGTATGTTTATGCATGCGCGCGATTTGCAAATTGGTCGTGGTGAATCGATTTATGATACAGCACATGTATTATCTGGTTATTTAGATGGGATTATGATTCGTGCAAATTCTCACGCGATGGTCAAGGAGCTTGCAGAGCATGCAGCTATTCCAGTCATCAATGGACTAACGGATATTTATCATCCTTGTCAGGCATTAGCGGATTTAGAAACGATTGCAGAAAATAAAGGCTTTTTAAAAGGGCTTAAAATTGCCTATGTAGGCGATGGCAATAATGTAGCGCACTCACTAGTCGTAGCTTCTGCACATGTCGGCATGAATGTCGCTGTGGCAACACCAGCTGGGTATGAGTGTGATGCGCAAGTAATCGCCAAAGCACAGGCGATTGCATCGGCAAATGGCAGTACGATTACGATCACAAATGATCCTGTTGAAGCTGTGTTAAATGCAGATGTGGTTTATGCAGATGTTTGGACATCCATGGGTCAAGAGGAAGAAGCGGCTAAACGTTTACAAGACTTTGCTGGTTATCAAATTAATGATGAGCTAGTTGCCTACGCAAAACCAAATTATATGTTCTTGCATTGCTTACCAGCACATCGTGAGGAAGAGGTGGCAACATCAGTTATTGATGGACCTAATTCTTATATCTTTGAACAAGCCGAAAATAGACTACATGCACAAAAAGCCGTACTGGCATCGATTCTTGCTTAAATTTGGACATATGCTTCTCGAGTTGAGAAGTACGATAAAAAGAGTTTACTTGCGCAGCAGAGGATGTTCAAGTGAATAACATAACAGTGGTAGCGCAGACAGAGGGCTGTAAACCACGCGCGATGTTTGTTGTCAAGATGGATGGCGACATCGCTACATAGTAAAGTAACCCAGGAGACGCTAGGTTACTTTCATGTTGTTGAAAAAAGGTGATATCAATAGCAGAAAAACCAACTTTGCAAGGTGAGAGGTTGATGTCCGTTCCGCCAGCGTCCTTTCCAGGGGGCGTCCGATGAGCCGCTTCACTCACTGCGTTCGCTCCAGGGTCTCCTCTGTGACGCTAAATCCCCTAGGAGTGACGCTGGCTCCACTCCAATCAACCATTCTGCAAAAGTGTCTTTTCCTGAACAAAATAGCCCATTATTTATATTATTAAGAAAGGATAGCCTCTTACTTTCAATGTGGAGAAGTGATGTGTGCCAACACCCCTCCATAAAAGAGTAGTGAATACCTTCACTTTTTTGCTAAAAAGTTAACATTTTATTTTATGGATTGGAGTGGAAGGCTACTTGACTCCCGTGGGAATAGCGAGACGGGCGAGCCCCTGCACGGAGGAAGCGGCTCGGCGCTCGCCCACAGGAAAGCAAGTAGCCTGCAACGGAAATCCTTTTTCACCTTTCACATAAATTCTATGGATGGTTTTGTTTTTCAACACTATGAAAGTAACCTAGGAGACGCTAGGTTACTTTTTCTTTTGATAAAAATTAAAAACATAGTTTTCCAATAAATTATAGAGAATATAAAGAATTATTTATATAATAGGATAAATAAGTATGAAGGGGTGAACTTCTCGTGAATATAGACCATATCGAGGCATTTTTATATGTTGTCCATTACAAAAGTACCCATAAGGCAGCCAATGCGTTGTTTCTCTCACAGCCGACTGTGACAGCACGAATCAAATCGTTAGAGAGGGAGCTTGGTGTTGAATTGTTTTACCGAGATGGACGAAGTGTGAGCGTATCGGAGAAAGGAAAAGACTTTATACCGTTTGCTACACAAATTGTCCAAACGTTTCAGCAAGGAAAGAAGCAATTAGAGGAAACACAGGAAACAGATGAAGTATGTATTGGGGCAAATGGGGTGACAGCACAGTATTTCTTAGCCTATGCATTGCCAAAATGGAAAGAGCAATTTCCTTATTTGCGATTTCAACTAATTACAGGTTCAACTACTATGATTTTAGAAAAGTTACAAAGCCATCAAATCCATCTAGGTCTTATTCAATATGTGCATCGAGATGGCATCAGTAATGAGCTATTATTAAACAATGCGGTGAAACTTGTGAAACATCGTGATCATCTATTACAACAACGTGAACGCATGCAAGCAAAGGAGTTAGCCCAACAGAAAATGGTGTTTTTTGAATGTGGAGCGTTTGATTGGAATTATGTGCATAAAATGTTTGAGATAGAGGGTGTGACAGCCAATATTGAAGTACGTACGGATCATTTAGAAGTTGCCAAGGAATTTATTCGGACAAAGAACTATATTAGCTTTTTACCACATCTTTGCGTCAAAAAGGAGCTCGAAAGCGGTGAATTTGTGGAGATAGACGTCAAGCATTTATTGGATATGAATCAACACATATTTTTAACCTATAAAGATAAAGAGGTGTTGACGACAGCCTTTTGGCAGACAATCTGTGAGACCGCTAAGCAATTTGAAAGCATGCAAGAAAGGCATTGATTAAATATTTTTTCAGAACTTAAAATTTTTTCTATTACGTAGCCTATTGCATATTGTCTAAAGGAACTGTAATATCATTTTCAATCCAAATTTATTTATGAATTAGCATAAATAAAAAATTTTTAAACAAAAACATACTTAACCACTAAGTTTAGTAAATAATAAGGATTGAGGAGGAATTGACATGGCTAGACAGGATAAAATTCGATTTGGGGCCATCATTCATGGAGTGGGGGGCAATATTTCTAGTTGGCGTCATCCAAAGGTAGCGAGTAATCAAAGTGTAAGCTTGCCTTTTTATATTCAGCAGGCTCAGAAGGCAGAGCAAGGGAAATTTGATGTAGCATTTATTGCAGATGGTTTATTTATTAATGAAAAATCCATCCCTCATTTTTTAAACCGCTTTGAGCCGATTACAATTTTATCAGCATTGGCTGTAGCGACGAAGAATATTGGCTTAGTTGGAACCGTTTCAACTTCCTATAGCGAACCATTTACAGTGGCAAGACAATTTGCTTCATTAGATCATATTAGTGCGGGGCGTGCAGGCTGGAATGTAGTAACTACTCCATTAGAAAGTACTGCTTTGAACTACAATAAAACAATCGACCAACATCCTAACCATGCAGAGCGTTATCAAATTGCGGAAGAATATTTAGAGGTTGTCAAAGGCTTATGGGACTCTTGGGATGATGATGCATTTATTGCTGACGTTGACAATGATCAATTTTTTGATCCAGAAAAATTACACATTTTACATCATAAAGGGACCTATTTTTCAGTTCAAGGTCCACTCAATATTGGACGGTCAAAACAAGGTCAGCCTGTTATTTTCCAAGCTGGGTCATCAGATGCAGGCATTCGATTGGCCGCCAAGGATGCAGATGCTATTTTTACACATGGTGCATCAATTGAAGAGGCGCAAACATTTTACAGAAGAGTAAAAACAGAGGTGGCAGCATTTGGGCGTAATCCAGATGAAGTAAAAATCTTCCCAGGAATTTCACCTATTATTGGCGATACAGTGGAGGAAGCAGAGGCAAAATATCAAGAAATCGTTGAACTAGTTTCCATAGACCGTGCACTTGCTTATCTTGGGCGTTATTTCGACCATCATGATTTTACTCAGTATGATGTGAATGCTCCGTTTCCTGAACTAGGTGACATTGGAGCCAATAGCTTTAGAAGTACAACTGATTATATTAAACGATATGCTAAACAAGAGGGTCTTACATTACGTCAGGTTGCTTTACGTGAAGCTACACCTAAAACAGCCTTTTTTGGGACAGCTGAGCAGGTAGCGGATCTAGTACAGAAATGGTTTGAAAAGGAAGCGGCAGATGGCTTCATCATTGGTGTGACAGTGCCTGGTGCTCTTGAAGATTTTGTGGATAAGGTCGTGCCTATTTTACAAGCAAGAGGACTTTATCGTAAAGACTATGAGGCAGAAACACTGCGTGGGAATTTGGGGTTACCATTCAAAGAAAGTCGCTATGTCACACAGTCTGTCTAAAAACCTAGTAAATTTATTCGAATAAAAGAAATTAGGAGGCATTATATGAGCTATACATTAGGCATATTAGATCAAAGTCCGATTATCGAGGATGCAACAAACGAACAAACTTTGCAAAAAACAGTGGCACTTGCACAAAAAGCGGAGCAGTTGGGTTACTCACGTTTTTGGGTGTCGGAGCACCATCATACAGAAACATTAGCAGGTTCCTCGCCAGAAGTATTAGTTTCCTATTTATTGGCAAAGACAAAATCCATTCATATCGGGTCAGGTGGTGTGATGCTACAACATTACAGCCCATACAAGGTGGCAGAAAACTTCCATGTACTGGCAGCGTTGGAGCCAGGACGAGTGGATTTAGGTATTGGAAAAGCACCAGGTGGTTTACCTCTTTCCACAAAGGCATTACAATATGGCACGCTCAATCAGGGGGACGATTTTGAAGATAGACTAACATTTTTACAGCAATTAATGGAGCAATCAATACCAAAAGAGCACGAATTATATGGTATACAAGCAACGCCGATTCCGAAGATAAAGCCAACATTATTTTTACTCGGTGCTAGCCCAGAAAGTGCTGCTCTTGCAGGAAAACTCGGCATTGCATTTGTCTTTGCTCGATTTATTAATAGTGACAATGATGTATTAGCGCAAGCAGCACGTATCTATCGTGAGTATAATGCCAGTGGCCACTTCGCCATATCAATCGCAGCCATTGCAGCTCCAACCAAAAAGGAAGCAAAGGAATTGATTGGGGATCAAAAAATTACGAAGGTGCATTTAGCGAGTGGTAGAACACTGACATTACAATCCATAGAGCTAGCTGAAAAATTTGGTCAAGAGTCTGGAGAGGCGTATACAGTCAAACAATATGAGGCAGATATTGTCTATGGATCGCCTAAGGATATTAAAGCAATATTAGATGATTTTCATGTTCAATATCAGGTAGATGAATTCATTTTGCATACTCCTGTATTGAAGGAGTTTGAACGTAAACGCTCATTCGAACTATTAAGTCCAGTTAATTTACAGCTACAGCAAAAAGTGGCAGTCAGCTAAGGAGGTCATCATCATGACAAAAAATGTAGAGATAATTGTTTGGTCGAAACAAGGTTGTAGTTATTGCGAGGATATAAAAGCGTATTTACAGGAACAACGAATAGCATACAAAACGGTGGATGTCACGTCGAATGATACGTTCCGCGACATCCTTGAAATAAAATATGGTGTTCGATATGTACCTGTTGTAGAAATTGGATCAAGTGAAACGGGTATCTATCAAGCTGTAACAGAAATAGGTTTAGAACACCTGCAGAAGGCACTTGCTGTGAGCTTACCCTCACATGCATAACAGAAGGAATGAGGGATTTTATGAAAAAAATATCGTTTTATCTACTATTTGTACTAGCGGCACTATTAACAGCCTGCGTAAGCTCAGAAAAATCAGATGGAGATGCGAGTGCTCAAAATACAGCACAGGGTGGGAAAGATGTTCAAAAAATCATTGTAGGTACGGGGACACAGTTTCCAAACATCTGCTTTTTAGATGATAAAGGCAATTTAACGGGCTATGACGTGGAGCTTGTTCGAGCAATTGATGAGAAGCTACCAGAATATGAATTTGAGTTTAAAACAATGGAATTTTCCAATTTATTACTAAGTTTAGAGACAGGGAAAATTGATTTTATTGCCCATCAAATGGAAGTCAATAGTGAACGACAGGAGAAGTTTTTATTCAATAAAGAGCCGTATAATGTCTTCCCATTAAAGGTGACAGTGAATGAGAAAAATAAAGAAATTCAATCCGTTGAGGATTTGAAAGGGAAGAATGTCAGTGTTTCACCAACGAGTAACTCCGCTGTTTTTATTGAAAAATATAATAAAGAGCATAATTTAGGAGCGAATATCGTCTATTCTTCTGGTTCAGTAGATGTCAATAATCAACTGGCTACAGGTCGTATTGATGCCATTATTACAACACCGTTCGCAGTCAGATACTATAACGAGAGCAATGAAGCACAACAAAAGGTTGTAGGTGACGCATTATTAAATTCAAAAGTATACTTTTTACTCAATAAAGATGAAGTGACATTACAGGAGCGTTTAGATGAAGCTATCGTTGAATTAAAGAAAGAGGGAGTGGTAAGTGAACTTAGTAAAAAATGGTTAGGTGATGATTACACAGTAGACTTCTAATGACAGGAAAGGAAGGCGGAAGTATGGAAAATAACTTTGATGTCATGCTCATTGCGAAGATCATTCCAACATTGCTTCAATATTTACCAGTAACATTTGAAATACTACTATTCTCCATACTTTTTGGTATGGTACTAGGGATTGTGCTAGCCATACCGAAGCTACTTCACATACCCGTATTGAAGCAGATCATCACGGTCTATATATCCTTTATTCGTGGAACCCCTATTTTAGTGCAGTTGTTCTTAGTATTTTACGGCATACCTGCATTGCTAAAATTGATTCATATTGACGTTACTCGCATGGATGCGATGTATTTTGTCATTATTACCTACACACTAAGCAATGCGGCAGCCTTTGCCGAAATATTTCGTGCTGCTATTTTAACCGTTGACCGAGGACAAATGGAGGCTGCCTATTCAGTAGGCTTAAATGGAACACAGGCTTTTATGCGCATTGTTTTCCCACAGGCAATTCGTGTTGCTTTTCCAAATATAGCAAACACGATGATTAGTTCATTAAAAGATACATCACTAGCGTTCTCTATTGGCGTAATGGATATGGTTGGACGTGGAGAAACCTTGATTGCTTCAACGACACGAGCGTTTGAAATCTATGTAGCATTGTCTATTGTTTACTATATTATCGTGATCGTGCTGGAAAAACTATTTAAGTTCAATGAACGCTATTTTAATCGTTATATGCCAAAGGAATTGGCTTCACAATAGGGGGAATATAGTATGACCATTGATCTGGCTTTTATAGTAGAAGCCTTACGAGAAATTAGTAAAGTAATACCTTTAACCTTATTCATGACCATTACACCTGTTTTATTAGGTATTGTTATAGGGATAATCGTCGCTTTTGTTCGCATTAAACAAATAAAATTTATTGCGCCTATACTTAATTTTTATGTCTCTTTTTTTAGAGGCACGCCCATTATTATGCATATCATGCTCGTTTATTTTGGCTTGCCAATGCTAGTGGATATGATGGCAAGTACTTTACAGTTAAAGATACAATCAAGCACCATTCCTATATTATTTTTTGTCATACTCGCCTTAACACTTAGTGCGGGAGCTTATGCTTCTGAAATTATTCGCTCAGGAATATTAAGTGTACCGAAAGGACAATTAGAAGCAGCCTATGCGATTGGTTTAACATTTACTCAAGCGATGCGACGTTATATCTTACCGCAAGCATTTGGGCAGTCTATTCCGAATTTGACAAACGTCTTTATTGGCTTTTTACATGCCACATCCTTAGCATTTTTTCTATCTATTAAAGAGTTGACTGGTGCTGCGAATATCGTTGCTTCTGTGAATTTAAAGTTTTTAGAGTCATTTATTGCTGTGGGAATCATTTATTGGGGAATATCAATTGTGGCAGAATGGATCTCACATCGCATTGAAAAAAGAGTAACCGCCTATCGTAAGGGTGGCTTTTCATCATAGAAAGGGGAAACTAGCATGACAGTAGCTGACATTGTGATTGAACATTTACAAGAGGAAGATTATGAACGCTATCTTGAGGTTTTAGTCGAGAGCTATGAGCAATACGAAAAAGACTATCAGGACCCTGAACATTGGCAGTCATATTTAAGTGATATCCGTGCTTCAGTCGGCAATCCGAACGCAGAAACAATTCTTGTAGCAAAGCGTGGTGAGGAGATAGTAGGAGGGCTACAAATATTTACTGATGCGGAAAAAGCATATGGCTTGCCAGAGCTGAATATTCAATCTACGATCGTACGCTTGTTAGGCGTACATCCGAAAGGGAGAGGGCAAGGGGTCGCTAAGAAATTATTACACGAAAGTTTTGCCTTTGCCAGAAAGAGACAGGATAAGGCTCTTTATTTACATTCAGGTGATATCATGCAGGCTGCTATTAATCTTTATTTATCTCTAGGCTTTGTACGAGACGAGTCAAAGGAATTTTATAAGGGCGACATTTTAGTCAAGAGCTTCCGCTATGATTTATAAACATAAACCCGCTGATGACATAGTCATTCAGCGGGTTTATCGTTAGTTATAGGGTGAAAATTTTTCCTGGATTCATAATGTTATATGGATCGAGTGCTGCTTTTATACTTTTCATGACAGCTAAAGAGGTACCGTGCTCAGTAGCTTGATATTTCATTTTGCCAATGCCAACACCATGTTCACCTGTACATGTACCACCCCGAAGTAAAGCATATTGAACAATCTGTTCATTGAAGCGATCTGCTTTTGCCTGCTCCTCTATGTCATTAGGATTTAACATTAGTAGTGCATGGAAATTTCCATCGCCCACATGTCCGACAATCCCGCCTGCAAGACCAATATGATCGAGCTGCTCACGCGCATACAAAATGGTTTCTGCAAGCATGGAGATTGGTACACAGACATCTGTTGACATAAGCTTTTTCCCAGGGTAAGCATGAATATACGCATAGGCTAAGGAATGACGTGCTTCCCAAAGCTTGTTACGTGCCGCATTATCTTGTTCAAATTCAACGGATAGACAGCCGAAGTCCTCAAAAATTTCTGTAGCAAATGCTATATCTGCATGCATACCTGCTTCATTTCCGTGAAATTCTAAAAATAATGTTGGTTTTTCGCTATAGGAAGTATCGTTATAGATATTGGCTTGTTTCATAGAGGCTTCATCAACTAATTCCACTCGGCCGATTGAAATGCCTACCTGTAATAAAGCAGTGACGGCACAGACAGCATCGCCTACTGTGTCAAAAACTGCGCGTCCTGCTGTTACAAATTCAGGTATACCGTAGACTTTCAATATTAACTCTGTAAAGCAGCCAAGTGTCCCTTCTGAGCCTACAAATAGACCGTTGAGATGATAACCAGAAGAGGACTTCGCGGCTAAATTACCAGTATGGATGACGGAGCCGTCTGCAAGTACAACCTCTAAATCACGAACTTGATCCCGCATAACACCGTAACGTACTGCGGTTGTACCACTAGCATTCGTTGCTGCCATGCCACCTAATGTTGCATCTGCACCTGGATCTACTGTGAATTGTAGACCGTGCTTTTTTAATTCCTTATTCAATTGAGAACGTGTGACCCCAGGCTGTACTTTTACAAGAAGGTCATCAGGTCGAACTTCTAAAATAGCATTCATTTCAGAGAAGTCGATGGAAATACCATGTGCAATAGGAATTGCATTTCCTTCTAGGCTGGAGCCAACACCAAATGGTACAACTGGTACACGTTGTGCATGTGCAATTTTTAAAACGGCACTGACATCTGCTGTGGAGCGTGGAAAAACAACGATATCAGGTAGGCTCACGGCATGATGAGATTCATCCTTCCCATGTAGCTGTCGTACCGTTTCGTTTGTTGACACTTGTTCTTCTAATAATACCTGTTTGAGTTGATTGACAAGTAATTCTACTGCAACAGTCATTCCAATCCCTCCAAATTTTCTGATAAATAAAACTTTATCACGCATTTATTGGAAATGGAATGCACTGTGCATTAAAAATCAGTTTGCAAATATTTTTTCTAGTTTTTGAACGAATTCATCTTGTTCAGATGGACTTGATTGCTTCCACCAATTTTCGAAAAACACCCCAAGCCCTGGCAGTAAATGTTCTTCTCCACGGTTAATGGCATCTTCCACAATATCTTTAAATTCTGCTGCAGATTGACCATGAACATTTGCAGTAATGGCATCTCTTATTTGAAAATTCATCTATTTCGCCTCCTTAGTAGTAATTTGTCCAATCATCGTTTAAATATGTATGAAATGCCAAAGAAAAATATATGATTTTTACAATAAATTGCTGAGATTATGTATAAATAGGTCAGGGATTTTAGTCATTCTCAACGATGAAATGATGAAAATGTGTACTCGCTTTCAATAAACGCCAGGGACTAAGATAGTATCACCTAGGAATATTGGACTGTGCATAGTCGACAGGAAGAGTAAAATGTCTATTCAGAACGAGCAAAAGCTTTCACCAACACAATCCTTTGAAGAAATATTAGAATGTGTGCAACCAATGATTACCGTTATTCTTAAGCAACTTCATATCTATAAGGAGTTTGATTATTATCGTCATATTGCTTCCATTGCTGTATGGAGGGCATGGCTAAAAGCAGATCCAGCAAAAGGACAATTTTCCGCTTATATATATTCATCGATCAAAGGAGAGATTTTAAATGAATTATCAAAGGAAAGAAGCTATAAAGAGCGAATAACAGTCGTTGATGATGAAACACTCGATTATGTTCGTAGTGAGTTCAAAGGAGGGGAGAATCAAAAAAATTCTATTGACCTTGAAAGTATTTTGACCCAGTTAAAGCAGATAGAAAGAAAAATACTACTCCTTTATTATGTAGAAGGCTACAATGATCAAGAAATAGCCAAAGTACTAGGTTTATCTGTCGCTGCTAGTAAAAAAAGACGGGCTAGAATCTTCCAGAGGCTAAGTAACCAAGTTTTTGAAGTGGAATGAAGTACTAAAATATCAAAAGTATGCTAATATTGAAATAAAATGAATATTAGCATACTTGATATGAATGCATACAAATTCAGATAAAAGTGTTATGATTTGTAAGAAGTCAAAGAAATATACAATTCTAAGTGTATTATTTAATATAGTTAGTTAGAATTTCCTAGTCAATGTTTAGATAGTTGTATGGAGGGTTTGTAGTGGAGAAATGGTTTAATCAAATAGAGAAAAAAGAGGTTTGGTACATAATATTGCCGTTATTACTTGTCATACCATTATTAAGCTTTAGCAATCAAATGTATGGTGTATTCCAAGGTGACATTTATCAAAATTTAAAATTGGTGATCCAAGTTTTAATCATTGTTTTTACAATGGCTATTGCGATCCAATCTTATTTAGTATTTTCACACTTATTATCCAATCAAACTTTATACATAGGGAACATTTTTTTTATAATTGCATTACTTGAATTAGTTAGCTTGTTCTTTAGTCAATCTACTGAATGGGGCTATATGGACGAGTCAATACATATATTAATGCGTGTGTATCTATCCATTGGATTTCTACTGATTATTTTATTCAAAAGACAACAATTATCAATGAACTATCGGTTGTTTACATATGGTAGTTCTTTGCTATTCGTTATAGTCAGTATTTCTCTAGTGTATATGGTATCCAACATATTGTCAGAACAATTGCTAGTGTATATTGATAATATGGTACACCTTTTTGCTATAATTCTTCAAATTATAACCATTGTGATAGTAAGTAGGTATCTAAAAAAAATGCCGAAGCGATCGATGTGGTTAATCAGTGCAGCCATCTCGCTTATTGTAAGTGATGTCTTTTTTATTTTTAGTCAAGATCAAAATGCGATATGGGATTTCTCGGCATTAATTTATCAATTTTTAGCCTTTTACTTTTTCTTAAAGGCGATTTATTATACATCTGTGGAAAAGCCGTTTCAACAATTATTAAAAATTAAAAAGGATCTTGAACAATCTCAAGAAGAGCTGCGATTTCAGGCCTATCACGATGATATAACACTACTGCCAAATGAGCATTTATTACTAAAGACGTTAAAGGAAAATTTACATGATAATCAAGTGCAGAAGGCCATCATTGCCATAGAAATTGACCGTTTTGCAGCCATTCGCTCCTCTATCGGGATAAGTAATTCTAATAAAATGATGAAGCTTGTCGCAGAGCGCATTCAAGCGATTGTACCTCCTCATTATTTTGCAACGAAGCTGCGAGAGGGTCAATTTGTTATTTATATTAATCATGTAAAGACGGTTGAAGAATTATTACAATTTTGCTTAAATCTCAAAAGTGCCATGAAAGACCCTTTGCAGGTACAATTATTTTCATTAAATGGCAACTTGAATATGGGCATTGCCCTCTATGAGGATAAATGGACGGGCGAAGAGCTATTGATGCATGCCCAATTAGCAATGAGAGAGGCTAGACAAATACCCCAAAGATTTCTTTTTTATAAGCCTTATATGTCAAAAGACATTGCAGATCGAATTTTGTTAGAGCAAGACTTACATAATGCATTAGCCAATAATGAGTTTTATTTAGATTATCAGCCACAGGTAAATTTAAAGACGGGCACAATTGAATCCGTCGAAGCATTGGCCCGCTGGCGGCATCCGACGCGTGGCTTTGTACCACCAGATGTATTTATTCCCATTGCCGAAGAGTGTGGGCTTATTATCCCATTAGGTAAATGGATATTAGAAACAGCTTGTATGCAAGCGAAAACATGGGAAAAACAAGGGTTACCCCCGATGAAGGTGGCAGTGAATTTGTCACTTGGGCAATTATTTCAGCAGGATTTAGTAGAAATGGTGGAAGAAATTTTACAACGCACAAAATTGACGCCTAAATATCTACAATTAGAAATTACGGAAAGTATGACGATGAATATTGATCAAATGACACAGCTATTACATGAATTAAAGGCATTAGGCATTCAAATTGCTGTAGATGATTTTGGAACAGGCTATTCATCTTTATCCTATTTAAAGGATTTTCCCATTGATTGTTTAAAAATCGACCGTACTTTTGTAAGAAATGTGCCGCATAATCCAAACGATGAAGCACTTGTTTCCATGATTATTTCGATGGCTAAACATTTGCGTTTAAAGGTTGTTGCAGAAGGTATTGAAGAAGTGGAACAACTATCATTTCTGATGGATGGCGGTTGTGATTATATTCAAGGCTATCTATTTAGTAAGCCAATCTCACCTCAGCAAATTTCAGAAACCTATACGGAGTTACACCACCATATAGATGAAGTGTTAACACAGCTTCAATATATTGAGGATTATATTATTTAAATAAAAAAAGAACCTGCTTATTGACTATGCAAATAAGCAGGTTCTATCTGTTTAATGAACGAGATATTCTTCCTTTAATTCGGAAATAGCTACTTCAGATCGCTCTTCTAAAGAGCGGCGAAGGTGAACAGTCGCTGTTTTCTCATCATTGTGGAGTTGGTCGATCCAGACGGAAACGCCATTATAGCTCACTTCATATTCTGACGGTGAGGCGACAATTTCTTGTGCACGTTGAAAATTCAACGGAAGCCCCCCTTATTTTTTTTGTTTATTTTTGTTTTGTGTGACTGAATTAATGAGCTCCATAAACTCTTGAGAAAATTCTTCACTCACCTTATTTGGTGCGATTTTTTGGTTTTTTGGTGTTTGAGGTAATGAAGCTTTATTATTGCTTTGACCTTGTTTATTGTCTCTTCCCATGTGAGTTGCTCCTTTCCTGTTGATATAGGTTAATATGGCTTCAAACAGCATTTTTTATCCCGACATCACAGGTAGTAAGTCGTTACTTCACATGGGAAAAAGTTGCATAGCTCTTTATTTTTTGAGAACAATAACGAGCACTACGGTTTTTTAATGGAAAAATGATTGCTTAATAAAACCCAATTTTGAGGGAACGGGAAACCTAATGCCCAATAACTAATACCTCGAAGGTTATAGTGTTTGACCATATCAAATTTCGCCTGTGCACTTCTTGCATCTTCAAACCATACCTCGTGATGCCTTCCTTGCTCATCGACATACTGATAAAAAGGAGATTGTGCAGTCGGGTCAAATTGTATTGTTGCTCCGTACTTGATGGCTCTATTAAGCGCCTCCTGCGGACTAAACGTTTCTGCTTCCTGTCCTTTGACATGAGGTAAGAGCCAATCACGCGCATACAGCTCAAAGCCCAATAGAATCTTATCGGCTGGAATTTCAGTTAAGGCATATTCCACAACTCTTCGCATTTCATTAATAGGGGAAATGGCTTGTGGAGGGCCAAGTCGATATCCCCATTCATACGTCATTAATACTACAAAATCTGCAATTCTCCCATGTGCTTCGTAATCATGTGCTTCATACAATGTGCCAGTTTGCGTAGCACTTGTTTTTGGTGCAAGGGCAGTTGACACTAAATAGCCCTTTGGATGAAGCATATCAGCGGCTAATTGTATAAAAGCATTGAAATTTTCACGATCTGCTGGCAAAACATTTTCAAAATCGATATTCAATACTTGGTAGCCTTTATCTTGCATCACTTGTAAAACATTATTCATGACTTTTTTTCGTAGGTCAGCATCGGACAAGACGACATGTGCTAAATTAGAGCCTTCCTCTGTAGCAGTAAAATTAGCGAGCGTTAACATAGGGATGATGTTTTTAGCCTTTGCAGCTGCTATCATACTTTCGTCGCTGATGGGCTGTAATGTACCGTCTTCCTTCATTTTATAAGCAAAGGGACTAAAGTACGTTAAAAGGTGACCAACGGCATTAATTGAATCAATCGCTTCTTCAGATGGCTGATAGGAATAAGCATTGACTTCAATCATCGGTAATTCTCTTGGGATGATTAAATTAGTTCCTACATATAGCATATTAGGATTGTTTATTTGATTTTCCACCACAATGACTTGAACGGTCGTACCGTAGCGCTGAGCTATTTGCCATAATGTTTCTCCTGGCTGCACGATATGGATGATGGGGGGAATTATTAATTTCGTTCCTGGTGTTAACATATCAGGATTTGTTAGATGATTTTCTGAAATGATGGACTGTAAAGGAACACTAAAACGTTGAGCAATTGACCATAACGTGTCCCCACTTTGAACAGTATAAATGGTATAAGGAGAAGGAATAACTAGTGATTGCCCGATAGCTAATTGATCGGGTGTAGCTAATGTATTTAATAGACTGATCGATTGAACAGGTACAGCATAATGATTGGCTATTTGCCATAATGTTTCGCCAGCACTCACTACATGAATAAGCATAGAACACCTCCTACACGATGTTATTAGTGCATCATATGTTTCAAAGGTGAAAATGAGTATTTTCATGTGAGTCCAGTAAAATAGTTGAAACTTCAAATTCTTTGATAAGTTTCATGGGGAGAAAGGCGCTTGTTGTTGAAAAAGGTGAGGCTCACGGGGACGGCAGAGCCCTTCTCCTTATGTATTTTAAATATCGATCATTTTAAAAATGTTCATGATATAGAGGGTCATTAAGTGGGAGATGATGTCCTGTTCAATTAGCACAGCTACTGCAGCATCGAGTGCGTGTAAAAGACAATGTTGCTCGTTACGGCGATGAGGAATTTATCAGCATCTTACCAGTGAACGAAATAGCTGTGGCAAAAGCAATTGGAGAACAATTAAGACAAACTGTTAAGCAGGATAATTGGCCGACAGGACGTATTACGCTCAGTAGAGGGATTGCTACAATAACAGCTGGGGATA